>NZ_JAUBUY010000035.1:0-50729 GCF_036705565.1 Microcoleus sp. AT8-B5 | reverse complement strand
ACAGGCAAGATGCCTGTTCCACAATAACTCTACATTTTTAGCAACAGGCAAGATGCCTGTTCCACAATAACTCTACATTTTTGTGGTAAAGGCATCTTGCCTGTACTTAGCATTTGTGCAACACCTAATTATTAGCAGAAGGGTAAAAATCTGCAATAACTCATTTTTTTTGTGGTACAGGCATCTTGCCTGTACTTAACCTTGGTGCAAGACCAAACTATTAGCAGAAGGACACAAATCTGCCAGTTCGCAAATATTGCAAGCCGGATTTCTCGCATTACAAACTGCCCTGCCGTGATAAACCAACCGAATCGACCAATTTTCCCAATCCGGCTGCGGTAACAATATCATCAAATCCCGCTCGATCCTTATAGGATCGGTATGTTCGGTCAATCCCAACCGCTGAGTCAAACGTTTGACGTGAGTGTCTACCGTCACGCCCATATTAATACCAAAAGCGTGGGCGAGAACGACATTAGCCGTTTTGCGGGCTACTCCGGGCAATTCTAGCAGCAGTTCCATCCGCTGCGGCACTTGATTGTTAAATTTATTGACGATCGCCTGACAAGCACCTTTAATATTTTTAGACTTATTCCGGTAGAAACCAGTCGATCGCACCAGACTTTCCAATTCTTCTAAATCAGCATTTCCCAAAGCCACCGCATCGGGGAAACGCTCAAACAAAGCCGGCGTTACCAAATTTACGCGATCGTCCGTACACTGAGCCGAGAGAATCGTCGCCACCAGCAACTGCACGGGAGTTTCGTAGTTGAGAGTGCAAGGAGCTTCGGGATAGAGGCGTTTGAGGCGAACCAGAATTTCGAGCGATCGTTGTTTTAAACTTAACTTTTTAGTCATTAGTCAGTAGTCATTAGTCATTAGTCAGTAATCAGTAGTCATTAGTCATTTGTTATTTGTTTTTAAATGGTTCCCAGGCACGACCGGGGAACCCATAACCAGAGGCTCTGCCTCGCTTGCGTAGGAAAAAAAGAGAGGGAAAAATAGGAAAATAGGAAAACGGAAAACTAGACATAAATCTTCCTTCTTCCTTCTTCCTGAAATCCGTTACATCCGTTACATCCGTTACATCCGTTACATCCGTTACATCCGTCGAGCGAATCCGTTGCCGAACTTCCTTCTTCCTTCTTCCTTCATTTACTATTGCATGAAATTTCGCAAATCAAACCCAGCCAAATTAGCAGTATCGCGAATAATCAAGAAAACTCCCAAACCCAGCAACAACACCAAACCTGTCTGCATGACATTTTCCTGAATGCGGTTCGGCAGAGGCTTGCCCCGCAGTCCTTCGATTAAAAGAAAAGCTAGCTGACCGCCGTCCAAAGCAGGTAAAGGCAAGATATTAATCACAGCCAAATTGACGCTAATTAACACCGCATACTGAAACAAACTCGCAGCATCCGATTTGGCAATCCCTGCACCAATCGCCACAATCGCCACAGGCCCGGACAACTTGTCGGCAGTCTGGCTGAAATTGCTAAGTAACTGCCCGAAGCCTTGAACCGTCAGCACCACAATCCGCTCAAATTCTTTGGCGGCCTTGCTAAACGCCTCTACAAATCCGGCCCTCTGCCGCACCACAGTGCCGTTAGAAGTTAGTTGCACGCCAATGCGACCTTTGCCGTCGGGCGACTCTTCAGGAGTTACTGTCACCAGAAATTTTTGTTCTTGGCGCTGAATTTCCAACGCTAGGGGTTGGTTGGGATGATCTTGGATTGCTGCGACCAATAATTTGACTGCTTCGCCGGAAGCGCCCAATTCCTTGCCGTCAACAGACAGAACAACGTCGCCCGATCGAATTCCCGCTTGTTTGGCGGCCGAACTGACTTCCGCAGCGACTTCCGGGACTTTAACTCCCGGTAGGTAGTTGATTTCTGCAGCGCCGACAGTGCTCAATTGCACCACCAGCAGGAAATAAGCAAAAATTAAGTTGGCAACTACCCCTGCGCTAATGACGATCGCCCGATCGAGCACGGGGCGATTTTTGAGCAAATTCGGGTCATTTGGGGGAATTGTACTGTCGGGATCGTCGTCCGGGAAACCCACGAAACCTCCCAGGGGAAACGCGCGGAGGGCGTATTCAGTTTCCGGGCCTTGGTACTTCCAGAGGATTGGCCCGAAACCGATGGAGAAGCGGTTGACGTGGATGTGTTGAAGTCTCGCCGCCAAGAAGTGGCCGAGTTCGTGAACGACAATCAAGATACCTAAAACTGCGATCGCTGCCAAAACTGACATGAAGGATTCCACTAACACTTTTACTGGACTTTGATTTATTTTAATATCTTTTTAATATCGGTGGCTTCGGAGGGACAATTTTCAGTCAAACTGGAAGGTGGTGTTTTTGTCGGAAGTCCCGGCTGCTGCGATCGACCCGACGCTGCCAAACCGATCGCGCGATCGTACCTGAGTTTACCTCTAAAACCCATTCCCATTACCCATTCCCTATTACAAATTACCCATTACCAATTCCCTGTTAGCCATTCGCCATTATGAAAGACACTTCTTTGAATATTATCGCTATTTCTATCTTTGCCATCACCGTTTCAATATTGTTGGGCCCCCTATTCAACTTGCCAGAAGCCGTACCTGCGATCGCCACTTTTTGCCTGTTGGGGCTAGCCACCCTCGACAGTTTCCAGTGGCAAGGTCAAGGCGGTACAATTTTATTAGATTTGCTGGGAGGAACTTCCAAACAAAAGCGCGATCGTATCCTTCACCACGAAGCCGGACACTTCCTAGTCGCCCACCTATTGGGAATTCCCGTAACCAGCTACGCCCTCAATGCTTGGGAAGCATTTAAACAAGGCCAAACAGCCCAAGGCGGCGTCCGATTTGAAGACCAACAATTAGCATCTCAACTCCAAAGTGGCACTCTTTCCGCCCAACTTTTAGACCAATACTGCACCGTGTGGATGGCCGGAATAGTCGCAGAAAAATTTGTTTACGGCCGTGCAGAAGGAGGAGCAGAAGACCGCACCAAAATCAGTGCAATTTTAACACAACTGCGCCGTCCAATTTCCGAAATTCAACTCAAACAAAACTGGGGTTTGCTGCGAGCAAAAAACCTGATCGAAAGCCACCAATCAGCTTACGAAGCCCTAGTATCAGCCATGGAAAAAAGAGCAAGTGTTGCCGAATGCTGCGACATCATCCAGCAAAATTTATAGCAAAAAAATTACGCAGTTTTGCCTTATAAACCCGGTTTATATCTAGATTTCTCACAAAGACAGGACTTACGCACCGCCTCAATATATAGTGTTTTCTAGGGGCAAACCCCCGTGGTTGCCCCCATACCTGGAATGATGGCGTAAGTCCTAAAACACAAAAAATTTGCGTAGAAACCGAGTTTAAGAGCGTATTATAGGGATTAAAAATTAATGTCAGAACCAAATATTTTCCCAACAACACTGCAAACAGCAAACCCAAATACAGAAAAATTGTTGTGGCTGTTTGGTTTGCGGATCGACCCTGGCACCGAAATACCAAATCTATATACTCTAATTGTCTATGGAGAACAAGAGCCGCCCTTAGTAGCCGGCGGTCAACTTGTATTTTTTACCCGTCCAGAACTAGCGATTAACGCTCTCCAATTGTGCAATATCGATGTCAGCAAACTGGGAAAGCCACCCACACAAATAGACGCTATTTGCGACATTGCAGAAACGCTATACCTGCTCGATGCCGAAGATTTTGACGAGTCAGCTACTATCCTCAACTGTTTGAACGCGCTTTTCGATTTAGTGAAAGCTACTTTAATACCGATGCCAACTGAATACAAGCGCATACTTTATGATTTTGCCGACCATTTGAATATTGAGGAAGAGTTTGCAAGTTTTTTAGACACAGAAGATATTCAGCGATCGGAAATTGTCAATGCCATTTTGTGGTGTGTGGGAGCAATTACAGCTAAATCGAGATTGCTGACATAGCAATTTTAGATTTTAGATTTTAGATTTTAGATTGGGGATTTGGGATTTAAAGTAGTCCGGGACTATACTAATTACCACAACGTTGTAGGGGCGGGTTCACAAACCATACATAACAATGACCGACAATTCATATAAACCCGCCCCCACCCCACCGTAAATCTGAACGTACATTTAGCTGGGAAAGTTGGGTGGGGGCGGGTTTTTGAGATTGTTTGTTTTGGGGCGATTATTGTTGGTGAACCCGCCCCAACAAATCTATCAATTACCAATTATGAATTACCAATTATTCAAAATAATCCCGATCGCTACAAAAAACTTAGTATTAGGGCGTAGCGCGAGTTATACTCCTACTGGAAAGACTGTGACTGCCAAAAAATCTCGACATCAAAGTTTATGAGCAACACTTCCGGGCTTCGACCTGCAGCCGACAACCCCAAAACACAAAAACTCAGCCTCTCAACAAAATTAGCTTACGGTGCCGGCGACCTCGGCCCGGCAATTACCGCTAATGTTTTGGCATTTTACCTCCTAGTTTTCTTTACCAATGTTGCTGGTTTACCTGCCGGTTTAGCCAGTAATATTTTGGTAGTTGGCAAGATTTGGGATGCTATAAATGACCCGATTGTGGGGGTTTTGAGCGATCGCACTTCTCACCCTTGGGGCCGCCGATATCCTTGGATAATATATGGTGGCATTCCCTTCGGCATATTCTTCTTATTGCAGTGGATAGTACCTAGCACGGATCACACAGTGTTATTTTGGTACTATGTTGCAATCAGTATTTTGTTCAACACCGCCTACACGGCTGTCAATCTTCCCTACACTGCCCTGACTCCAGAACTTACTCAAGACTACAACGAACGCACTAGCCTTAATAGTTTTCGGTTTGCTTTCTCCATTGGCGGCAGCATCTTTTCATTAATCTTAGCTCTAATTATCTTTCGTGTATTTGAAAAAGACCCGAATCAACAATATTTAGTATTAGGTGCAATCTGTGCAGTTATCTCTGTCTTGCCTTTGTACTGGTGCGTTTTGGGAACTCGCAAGCACGTCGCAGCCCAACTATTAGAAAACGCCGAACTCGATAATTCTACATCCTTGCCACTGAAAGAACAGTTGCAGATTGCATTTAGCAATCGCCCTTTTTTGTACGTCATTGGAATTTATCTTTTTTCTTGGCTGGGAGTGCAGTTGACGGCTACTATTATTCCCTACTTTGTTGTTAACTGGATGCAACAGCCACAGTACGTTTTTAGCTTGGTGGCGATCGCAGTTCAAGGCACTGCATTAATCATGCTATTTGTTTGGAGTAAAGTCAGCGAGAGATACGGCAAAAAAGCCGTATATTTTATGGGCATGAGTCTGTGGATTATTGCTCAAGCTGGACTATTTTTTCTCCAACCAGGACAAGTATTGCAGATGTACTTATTAGCAGTCATGGCAGGTGTCGGAGTTTCCACGGCTTATCTAATACCTTGGTCGATGATACCGGATGTGATCGAACTAGACGAACTGCAAACAGGAGAAAGACGCGAAGGGGTTTTCTATTCGTTTATGGTACTGCTGCAAAAAATCGGATTGGCAGGGGGTTTGTGGTTGGTAGGTCAAGCATTAGAAGGAGCTGGATTTCTATCTACAGTTCCGGGACAGCCTGCACCCGTACAGCCAGAGTCTGCACTGTTTGCGATTCGAGTTGCGATCGGGCCGCTCCCCACAATTGCTTTAATTGCTGGGATGATTCTCACATACTTTTATCCCATAACCCGCGAAGTTCATGCAGAAATATTGTTGAAGCTGCGAGAAAGAAAAGCACAAAATCAGTAAGCGCTAATAACCAATAGTTGGTAATTCGTAAAATCGAAAAATAACAACTACCGATAGCTAATCCGGGCGATATTAATAGCAATCCTCCCATCCTATGCAAACTATTTTTTTCTTGAACAATGTGTCATCTTCTTATGGCATCGGTTAATTTAAAAAAAACGTTGCGCGTTTCCTGAAAGGATTGCTATAGCTTGCTCGGAGGGCGAATAAAAGCGATAGTTTTAGTAATAGCCCCGGAACGCAGAAACCTAGTTTTTTTTACGAAAATACATAAATCGCGCCGCGCCATCCGCCCCAGTAGAAAAACCCCGAATGCTTGAGTTGTTCTAAATGTCGATCGAGCTTGAGAACACAAATTATTAAATTTTATGTCGCTCGCGCACTATCGAAATGAGTTTGCGATATGATCGCCACGGTAAAATAAGTATATACACTTAATCATTCATCTAACTCCTCAAAAAGTTTATAATTAAAAGAAGAAACAGATTTTTTTCGGAAATTGATTCGATTAGTTGCCGTTCCCAAAAATCTGCCGAATGTGGCTAATTATATCTACAGGGGAAATGCAACACTTTTTAGCCGATCAGTTAGCGCGTAAGTTAACAAGTGCTTTTGTCGTTGACTCCGAACCGAAAAATGGCATAGAGGACAAACCAATACCAGCGCAAGCGGCGGCTGAGGTGTTACGGTCAATTGTAAAAGTTTGGTAAAGTTATGGAACCCGCTGTCGCGAAGCTGAGCAACACCTGAAAAAGTTGGCTTCGTCGCCCGGAAACCCTAAATACAAGCACAACGCAGCCGAGCCAAATGCAGTCCGATCTAACTCTCCAGCAGTTGTAAAAGAACTTTTACCGCCGGCCTAGCATAAGGATTTAGTGATTTTTGTATACTATGTGAAAGTAGTGAGAACTATTAGAAGGAAGTGGGATCGACCAACCAATAATTTCGTGTGATATCCTTAAGCCAATGCTCAAAGTATCAACCTGAAGGCTCGCAGAAGAAAGCTGATTTTACCCACAAAATATCAAAGAGGTCAACATGGAAAGAGAACAGGACGCTCATATCGTACCCATTAGCAACCAGAGCCGACAGGTGCAGCAATTTTCCGTTGACGAGGGAGAAGATTTAAGCGCGCAGCCTCAGAAAGGATTGAATGTAAAGCCGTTGTTGAGGACTGTTCAGCGAAAAGCCCTAATCATTATTGGGATTATAGGTCTAGTAGTCGGCGGAGTTGTTTATCAGATCAAGGGAGCCAAGAAAACATATCAAGGCGATTTTCGGATGCTAGTGGAACCCGTGACAACGGAGGCAAGAATTGCTGACCCCTCTGCCCTAGCCAATCGCAGCGAGGGGGGAGGAGTACCTAGTAGAGATTTTTTTAGTTTGGACTACGCAACTCAACTTCAAATTCTCCAGAGTCCTCAGATGCTGTCAGCTATTGTTAAACAAGTCCAAAAACGATATCCAAAATTCACTGAGAAAATGCTTCAAAAAGAATTAGTCGTTTTGCGGCTCGGAGAAGATCAGATGACGATGACTAAAATTTTGGAAGTTCGCTTCATGGGGAATGAGCCTGAATTTGTTGAGTTCGTTTTACAAGAAACTAAAAAGAAATATTTAAAGTACAGTCTTGATGAACGCAAGACTCGGATTGGTGAAGGTGTTAAATTTATTGAAGACCAGCTTCCGGGACTCAATAAGCGCGTAAACGACCTGAAATCGGAGTTACAGGTGATACAGCAGGAGCAACAGATTACCAATCCTCAAGAACAAGGCGCGCAATTAATCCAGCAAGTTCGTGCCGTAGAAACTTTAGAGTTAGAAACTCAAAGGCTACTGCAAGAACAGAAAACGCTGTACGCTAACTTGCAAAAACAATTAGATTTTACACCAAATGAAGCTATTGCTGCTTCTGCTTTAAGCGAAGAACCTCAATATAAAGAGTTGCTGACCAAGGTTAAGGAAGTAGAAGGTCAGATTGCTGTAGAAACAGCTCGGTTTAAATCTGCTAACCCTATAGTGGAAGCTTTAGAGCGCAAGCGGGCAAATTTAGTAGCTTTGCTCAACCAGCAAACTGATAGAATTTTGGGGCAAAATTTAGTCGGTACCCAAGCCAATTCTAAAGTTCAGAATTTTCAAAATTCTATTCGCATAGGCTTGATTAAACAATTGGTTGATACTGCTAACCAAGTTGAGGTCTTAGAAGCTCGCCGTCAGGCCATCAGCCAAACTAAAAACAATTTAAACAGGCAAGCAACAGAATTTCCCACCATAGCCCGCCGCTACAACGAACTGCAACAGCAATTAGAAGTAGCCGCCCGCACCCGCGATCAACTTCTAAGCCAGCGGGAAACTCTGCGCGTCCAAGCAGCTCAAAGCCAAGTACCTTGGGAAATAATTTCTGAACCACGGATACCGCTAGATGAGAAGGGCAACCTGATGCCAGTTCCATCGAAAGCTAAAAACAAATTAGTGATGGCAGTTGTTGGAGCGCTAGTTTTGGGTCTGGGAACTGCTATCCTCATTGAAAAAATTCGCAATATTTTCTACTGTGCTGATGACGTGAAAGATGCGGTTGATGTGCCTTTATTGGGAGCAATTCCTCTGGACAAAAATGCTAGAAAATTGCCGCCTTCTATTGCTAATGCCTATGCTTATATTGAAGGAAAAGAGGGTAATAAGAAAATTGCTGCGGAATTTATAGAAGCTTTTGACTCTCTTTATACTAATATCCGCTTTCTTTCTTCAAATCGAACGATTAGCTCTGTGGCAATTGGTTCGGCTACAGTTGGCGAAGGCAAATCTACCGTTGCTTTAAACTTAGCTCACGTGGCAGCGCTGGCGGGTCAGCGAGTGCTGTTAGTAGACGCGAATTTGCATTCCCCCAGCCTGCACTTGCTGTTGGAAGTGCCTAATGTCAAGGGATTGAGCAACTTGCTAGACCATAAAAACGAACCCAATGAAATTATCCAACGATCGCATCTAGCAGATAATCTTTTTGTATTAACTGCTGGTATCCCGAATCCTGGTACTGCCAGACGGCTGGCATCATCTCAGATGCAGTATTTAATGGAAGAACTTCAGGCAAAATTTGACTTAGTTATCTACGATACGCCGCCGCTGGCTGACAGTAAAGATACGAATTTTTTAGCGGCGCGCACCGATGGCATACTGATGGTTGTAGCAATTCGCCAGGTTCCCTTTTCTGTAGTCAAAAAAGTTTTCAGTCAATTAGAAAATTTTGGCATACCATGCTTGGGCACAGTTGCGAATCATGCCCCTAAACGCAAGAAGTATCCAGCATCGAGAGCATCAGTTGTTGAAGATAAAAGTGAATATTTGAATTTGACACCAGCACCGTCTCGTATCCGCAAACTAGCTCCAAAAAAAGAGTGAAACCCAACAAAGAAGACCCCCAAAAAAAGATGCCCGCCCTCGACATGAGTCAATCGATTTTAGATTTTAGATTTTAGATTTTAGAATTGACTTGGGCGAGATAAATGCTCTTTCTTGAGGATTTTTGATTTTCGATTTGGGATTGATTCCACGGATAAATCACGTGGCGGATACCACATGAAGAAATTCGCGGTCATGGAACTCCCAAAATTTTAGATTCTTGTTCAATCTCCCAGATTTGTCTGTGGAGTAAATCGAAAATCAAAAATCCTTGGACTGAGCGCGACTTGAAGCTCGCGCTCGCCCAACCTCTTAGGCCGAAGTCTCAAATCTCAAATCTCAAATCTCAAATCTCAAATTGACTGAGTGCGGACTAATTTCCATCGGGGTTGGTAGGAAATGTAACGATAAAATTAGTCCAGCCATTGCTGCTTTCAACCTCAATTTTTCCCTGCAACTGTTCCACAAGTTTTTGAACCAAAGCTAAACCCAAACCTGTACCTCCTTGTTTCCAAGGATCTGCGTTGGGAACTCGATAAAATTTCTCAAAGATTCGAGGCAATTCCTCTATTGAGATGGACGATTGATTGCTGAGTGTAAATTGGATTTCTGAAGCCACAGCACTTGCTTGTCGCGAATTTGTCCTTTGTTCTCCTTGTTCCCCCTCTCCGTTTTTGCACTCAACTTTCAGAAAAATTTCGCCGCCATTGGCAGTATATTTGCAGGCATTGTTGAGGAGTTCGGCTAAAATTCGTCCCAAACTAGCGCGGTTGGAACTGATCGTGGGGAGGTGACGATCGCACTCTACTCGCAAATCCTGGTGGCGGTCGTGGGCCCGGGTGTAAAACGGGTCGATAATAGTAGGCAGCCAGAGTTCTAAGTTTACTGGTTCGAGGTCGATCGGACAAGTTGCAGCTTCGAGCCGCTGCAAATCTAGCAAAGCATTAATCAAGTCTGTTTCTCTAGTACATTCTGTTTCTAAAATTTCTAGATAAATCTGGCGTCGATCTAGCGTGGGAGAAATTCTCAACATATGAATAGCCATTTTTATATTAGCTAAAGGCGTCCGCAGTTCGTGAGAAACTGTGCTGAGAAATTCATCTTTAAGGACATTTAAATGCTGGAGTTCGTGAACTTTTTGCTGCAATTCTGCGGTGCGTTCTTGGACTTGGCGTTCGAGGTCGGTGTTGAGATTTTGGACTTGCTGATAGAGTTGGGCTTGCTGAATGGCGATCGCGATTTGAGTTGCCAGTTGCAGCAGCAAATCCACTTCCGAAGGCTGCCACTGACGGGATTGGGAACACTGATGAACACACATCATCCCCCACAAATTGCCGTCTTGCAAAATTGGTACAATCAAATAAGCTTTGATTTGCGCTTGGTGGAACCAGGCATATTTTTCGGCACTCAAACGGGCTTGGTCGATGTCGGGGACGGCATAAATTTCCTGTTCTATCACCGAAGCAGATTCTTGCCAAATATTATCGGGCAGGATTTCTCCTAAGATTGAAGGCCCATTTTCGGCAACTGATTCTGCCACTACAATGCCGTAATTGCTCGACTCTAAATGCAGGATGGCTACTCGGTCAGCTTGCAAAACTTGGCGGACTTCATCGACGCTGGCGTTGAGAATTTCTTCGAGGTTTAAGGATTGGTGAATCCGCAAGGAAATGTGAGTTAACAGCCGATCGCGCTGCAATTGTTCGTGGAGTTTTGCCGTCCGTTCCCGCACCTGCTGTTCCAGTTTGGCGTTGCGGCTTTGCAACAGTTCCACTTTTTCTGCTTGCAATTGATAAACCGACTGCTGCAACTGTTTGACAACTCGATACATTTCGGTGGGGTCGAGGACTCTGAGCAAGCTGGTCTGAGTAATAATGCCCAACAGTTCTCCGCGCCCCCCGCACACGACTAACCGCTGCACTTGTTGCTGCTGCATTTCTTTGTGCGCCGTCCATAGGGAATCGGAGGGTTGAAGAAATTGCAGGGGAGTTCTCATGATTTTTTGACCTGGGGTTTGCTTGAAATTTAGTTCAAGAAACTGTGCCTGCACAATGTCATATTCGGTAATAATTCCCAGGGGTTGGTGAAAGGAATAGTGAAAAATGGAGGTATAGTCATCTTTGGGTTTCTCCATTGTTAATTCTTTGTTTTTTGTAATCACTACGCAACTGACTTGATGCTCTGACATCAGTTCGGTTATGCTCAGCAGCGAGGCAGTGTGAGGCGCTGTAATTGGCGTAGTCATTAATTCTGCTACCCGCCGCAATTTAAGAATGTTTGAAGGCTGCAATACTTGGCGAATTCTTTCCCGTGTCAGCACTCCTACCAAGTGGCGAAATTGATTGACGATCGGCAAATAGCGAATCTTGTGCTGGCGAAATAAGGATAAGGCGGTAAACACGTCTTGGTCGTCGGATTCTGTGAGGGAGACCGACACCGGGGACATCACTTCGGAAATTGGTATTTTGTGCAGGGCTACTTTGTGCTGGCTGTCTATTGTGCCAGAAGCTATCAGCCTCACTAGGTCGGCGGGAGTTAATATGCCGATTAACAGTCCGCGGCTGGGGTTGTCGGATAAGTTGCCTGTGGTAATAGTCTGCTGGTTCTGGACGACGAACACGCAGCGGGCCCGCACCTTTTCCGGCGCGGCTGTTTCGGTCATCGCCCCCCGGTCTGAGGGTACAGGTGTTTTGACTAGGGGACAACTGTTTTGCAACTGACTCATCAGCGCGATCGCCACTGCTAAGGAAGTTTCTGGCCCGGCAGTGAGGGGGTAGCGATCGATCGCTTGTTCTAAGGCTGAGGAGTAAAAGGGCGGGTGGTAGAACGGCATAGTGGATGGCAGGTTGTCAGAGGGCGGCTAACGATCGGGCAAAGCCTTGGGGAACGGCAGAAACAGTTCACAAAAAACCGGGCAATACTTGACATTACCGGATTTTTTGTGGCTCTTTTCGTACAGGTGAAACCCGTACAGGTGAAACTGCAAACACCTCTATACGGTTGCTGCACTCCTCAAAGGGTGAGTTTCCGTTTACTTTTCTAATCATATTTAATGCTGCATTCACATCAGCATTAATCAGCGTTTCATTCCCCGACCGAAACAACCCACGTTTAACTCTCTTACCCTGGTAAGACTCTTGCTTACCGACAGGATATAAATCCAAAAAGCTGCACTTACTTGTATAAGATTCTTCTGTAACTGTTACCTTTATCCCCACTAACTCAGCTTTGTAAGTAATCATTTCTACGAGCTTGGCGTCAGGAATTGCTACAAACGTCTGATTCGTTTTTTTTCCTAATTGTAAATTTTGTTTCCACCCCACATTTTTCCCAATAACTAACTGCCCGATTTGAGCGTCCACCAACCGCTTGACTATCAAACTGCTGGTTTGATGAAGATAGTTTTCAACTCGATTGTTTCGCTTAAAGATGATTTGCTGGATTTGATGTGTGGTATATTTCCCTTTCTCAAGTTTTGACTGTAAAAATGCTCGGCGCTTATTCAAACCTTGATTGATTGATTTGAGCTGTTTTCCATCATATAGAGTTGGAGTAAATGTTGGCTTATTTGATGCTAAAGCGACGAGGTTATCAATCCCTAAATCTCTACCTGCTATGAGTTGAGGGTTTAAATCCACCAACGTTACAGGCTTTTTATAAACAACCTCAACAACGTAGGTCGCTGTGGCAGGAACTATCCTTACCTCTATGACATCTTGCGCTTTTGTAGCAATTATTATGTCACTTTGAGATAAATGAAGTAGCCCATTATTTTTCTTTTTTCCCCTTTGTCCTATCGATTGGTTATCATAAATTAACAAGTTACGTCCACAGGTTTTATGTTTGTATTTGGGAATTCGGGGGGGGGATGAAAATTGATGGATATCTCGGTAATAAGCCTTGATTGACTTTTTCCAAGCCTCCGAATCGTGAATAACTTGTTTGAGAACTTGAGTGCTAATTTTAGCAGGTAAGGATTTATAGTCGGCTGTGGGTTTTAGGATGGCATATAACTGTTTTAGACTCTTGGCAGCGCCAACTTTTGACTCAGAGTTAAAAAAGTGTTGCCTCATGTAAGAGTTACCATAATTGTAGAGTTTTTTGGACAGGAAAGATAAGTCATCAAACTGTTTAAAAAACTGATGCTGCCGATCTATGTAATGCCTTTCAACGACAATCATAATTTTTTTGGGGGATAAACGAAAAGTTTTTTGTTGCTTTGTTAAGCACTGTACAATAAAGTCTTGGGATTATCCGATATAGTGTAACACCTCGCCTATGCTTGCGACTTAAATAATAGACTTTCTAATTGATTATTTCCATTAATCTGAGCTTCAGATTAATGGAAATAATCCGCAATCTCATTCATCTCAAATACGCAGGGCGGTTTTTACGGCCTGCTTTTCCCCTGAGACTCCCCTATAATCAAAATAACCCGAATGTAAAGTTTTACTACAAGATTTATCCATAATGACAACTTTAAGCTTAGAGCAAATTGCAGCCAAGTTAGAAAGCCAAAATTCCGCCGATCGCATGGTGGCTTTGGCCAACTTGCGGAATGTGCCTGCTGCAGAGGCGGTGCCTTTGATTAAAAAGGTGTTGAACGACGAAAGTTTGCAGGTACGATCGATGGCTGTGTTTGCTCTGGGGGTCAAACCGACAGCAGAGTGCTATCCTATTCTAGTCAAATTGCTAGAAACAGACCCGGATTACGGCATTCGCGCTGACGCTGCGGGTGCTTTGGGCTATCTCGAAGATATCAGAGCTTTTGATGCTTTGGTGCGCGCTTTTTACGAAGATACTCAATGGCTGGTGCGCTTCAGCGCTGCTGTTTCTCTGGGAAATCTCAAAGATCCCCGGGCCCGCGATGTGCTACTGAAAGCTCTCGACAGCGATCAAGTGGTGATCCAGCAGGCGGCAATTTCGGCTTTGGGGGAAATTAAAGATATTGGGGCGATCGATCGCATCCTCAATTTTGCTCAGTCGGAAGATTGGCTGATCCGCCAGAGGCTGGCTGAAGCTTTGGGCAATTTGCCGAGTGTTAAGAGCGTTTCGGCTTTGAAATACCTAGAAAAAGATAGCAATTCTCAAGTATCTGAGGCGGCAACAATTTCTCTCGATCGTTTGTCAAAAGCAGAAGTGTGACATAAAACTTTTAGTATGTTAAAAAACCCGGTTTATTCAATAAACCGGGTTAATCCGTATGTTAGCAATCTTAATAAAATTTATAGACTATTCAGTAAAACCAGAATGTATTATTTAAGCTGCGAGGCTAAATCGCAAGTTAAAATAGTTGTCGATCTCCTTTAACCGAAACTAACCATGAATCAAGCGCCCAATCCCTTTAACTCAAATCCCTCCAATCCGCTAGACCCCTTGGAGCAAGAAGTTGACGAGCAAGGTGAAGCATTGCCAAGACAGTACCACCCAGCTACTAAAAAAACTCTGCAAAAAGTCTTTATCATCCTGGTAGTTGTCGGGGCAATTATTGGGGGAATTCTATCTATAGGGGTGATTTCGCTGATGCAGAAAGCCGGACTCACTGATGTGCCGGCAAGGGTACAGAATCCCAAGTAATCAACTCCGAAGAATCTGTCGATGCTGAATGCACTGATTTTCTGGGATGAAGCTTGAGTAACTATGATGTTTTGTATGGATGTTTTCAAAATAATTGATGCTTAAAAATTCTACGGCTGCGCCCGATCGCATTTCACAGCGACAGATTTCGGAAAAACTTGTCTCCTCCGGCTTTCACGCTCTTTCTGACCCCCTGCGGATTCAGATTCTGGAGTTGCTGCGAGAACAGGAGTTGTGCGTTTGCGAATTGTGCGATCGGCTTTCTGTCCCTCAGCCTAAACTCTCTTTTCACCTCAAAGCCTTGAAGGATGCAGCTTTAGTCCGCAGCCGCCAAGAAGGCCGCTGGATTTACTACAGCCTCAATTTAGCTCAGTTTGTCGCCCTCGAACAGTACCTCGCCGAATACCGCCGCTTCAGCCAGATCCTGCCGGCACGCCCCTGTTCTGACGCAGATTAACCCATCAACATTTCTTAATGTGTTGATTGCCTGTTTGTCTTCCCTCATACTTGACATATCAAATTTTATTGATATGATTCCAGTGTACCCCTTAGTTATGGCATTGGGTGAGGTCAATGAACCGAGCAGAAAAGGCCAAGGTTTCCGCACTAAGTATAATTGCTTTGACCATAGGTGCGATCGGGCTTCTCAGCTCCTGCGGACAAGTCCAGTCGCCAGAATCGCAAAGCATTAAAATAGACGGTTCCAGCACCGTGTATCCAATTACGGATGCGATCGCCAAAGAATATCAAAATACCAATCCCAAAAAAGCATCAATTACTGTTGAATTCTCCGGTACTGGTGGAGGATTCAGAAAGTTTTGTGCTGGCGAAACAGACATCAGCAACGCCTCGCGCCCCATCAGCCCAGGGGAAATGGAAGCCTGCAACAAAGCAGGCATCCGCTACTACGAATTACCAGTCGCCTTTGACGCGCTCACAGTAGTAGTCAATCCCAACAATAGCTGGGCAAAAGACATCACAGTAGCCGAACTAAAAAAACTTTGGGAACCCGCCGCCCAAGGAAAAATTACCCGCTGGAATCAGATTCGACCTAATTGGCCAAATCAACCTATAACCCTTTACGGTGCAGGCAAAGATTCCGGTACATTTGACTACTTCACAGAAGCAACAGTAGGTACTGCGAAATCCAGCCGTACCGACTATACAGCTAGTGAAGATGATAATGTTTTAGCCCAAGGAGTTATCAAAGATCCAAATGCCTTGGGTTACTTTGGATTAAGCTATTACGAAACCAATCAAAATCAATTAAAAGCATTAGGAATAGACAATGGTAAAGGGCCAGTTCTACCCAGCATACAAACTGTAGAAAACGCTCAATATCAACCCCTCGGTAGACCTCTTTTTATCTATGTCAGTTACACCGCTGTCCAAAATAAACCAGAGGTGGGCGAGTTTGTGCAATTCTACATGAAAAAAGCACCAACTTTAGTCCAGTCGGTCGGTTACATTCCCCTACCAAGCGAAGGCTATCAACTGATTTACAAGAATTTCTACAATGGCAAAGTTGGGACTTTCTTCGATGGTCAAGCTAGGTTTGACTTAACCATTGGAGAGTTATTACGAAAAGAGGCAAAATTTTAATTTTTTCTCATCAAGTTTCACTTACCAGTTAACTAAATGAACCATCCTCAAGCAACTAACTCACCTGTCAAAGCAGGAAGCAAACTCAGTTTTTTTGAAAGATACCTCACCCTTTGGGTATTTCTTTGTATTTTAGGCGGTATTCTTCTCGGTAGACTATTCCCTAACGTCGCCGTCACCCTTGATGCTCTCAGCTTTTATCAGGTGTCAATTCCTATTGCCATCTGTCTGTTTTTTATGATGTATCCCATCATGGTAAAAATAGACTTTACCCAGGCGGCTAATGCAGCGCGAACGCCCAAACCAGTGATTTTAACATTAGTCGTCAACTGGGTTATCAAACCATTTACAATGGTAGCCTTTTCTCAGTTTTTCTTAGGTTGGCTATTTCGCCCCCTCATTACCGGCACCGAAATAATTCGTGGCAGTGAAGTCTCCATCGCTAGTTCCTACATTGCAGGTACAATATTATTAGGAATTGCCCCATGTACTGCGATGGTTTTAATGTGGGGATATCTGTCCTACGGCAATCAAGGACATACCCTCGTTATGGTTGCCATTAATTCCCTAGCAATGCTGTTTTTATATGCACCATTAGGCAGATGGCTGTTAGCAGCAAATGATTTAGTTGTTCCTTGGCAGACAATAGTATTGTCTGTATTGATTTATGTCGGTTTGCCCTTAGCCGCCGGAATGTATAGCCGTTTCTGGATTTTTAAACATAAAGGGCGAGAATGGTTTGAACGAGAGTTTATGCAATATCTGAGTCCAGTTGCTACGGCGGCCCTTTTGATTACGCTAATTCTTTTGTTTGCCTTCAAAGGAGAGTTGATTGTCAACAATCCTCTGCACATTCTTTTAATTGCTGTGCCTCTGTTTATCCAGACAAACTTCATTTTTCTGATTTCTTATGTAGCAGCTTTAAAACTCAACTTGTGCTACGAAGATTCAGCACCTGCCGCGCTGATTGGGGCCAGCAATCATTTTGAGGTAGCGATTGCTACGGCTGTGATGCTGTTTGGCTTAAACTCAGGTGCAGCCTTGGCTACAGTTGTCGGTGTTTTAATTGAGGTTCCAGTGATGTTAATGTTGGTAGAAATCTGCAAGCGAACAGCATTTTGGTTTCCCCGAAAACCAGAAACTGCATCGCTGCGAGACCCTCGTTGTCTGCCCAATTCCAATTGCTAGAATCTCATGAACGAATTCACTCATAAACCCAAAATTCTCTTTTTATACGGCTCTTTAAGAGAGCGTTCTTACAGCCGCTTGTTGGCGGAAGAATCGGCTCGAATTATTGAGGGGTTCGGTGCAGAGGTTAGGTTTTTTAATCCTCTGGAACTGCCAATTTACGGTAGCGTTCCCGATACGCATCCGAAGGTTCAAGAATTGCGGGAATTGAGCCTGTGGTCGGAGGGTCAAGTGTGGTCTAGTCCAGAAATGCACGGTAATATTACTGGCATTATGAAAAATCAAATTGACTGGATTCCTTTAAATATTGGGGCTGTCAGACCAACTCAAGGCAGGACTTTGGCGGTGATGCAAGTCAGCGGCGGTTCGCAGTCTTTTAATGCAGTCAATACTTTGAGAATTTTGGGCCGCTGGATGCGGATGTTTACGATTCCGAATCAGTCTTCGGTTGCGAAAGCTTATCAGGAATTTAATGAAGATGGGACGATGAAGGATTCGCCTTATCGCGATCGCGCGATCGACGTAATGGAGGAACTGTACAAGTTTACCTTGCTGTTGCGGGAGCAAACCGACTATTTGACCGATCGCTACAGCGAACGCAAGGAACAAGCCGCTAAAGAGGCGATCGCCCTAGCAAATCGCGCCCTTGAAACATCTAACTAACAACCACCAACTAACAACTAACAACCAACAACCAACAAATCCCATGAAAAAAGTAATGTTTGTGTGCAAAAGAAACTCCTGCAGATCGCAAATGGCAGAAGGATTCGCTAAAACCATCGGCGCCGGCAAGATTGGAGTCACCAGTTCCGGGTTAGAATCAAGCAGAGTTCATCCAACAGCAATTCAAGTCATGTCAGAAATCGGCATTGACATCACCGATCAAACATCCAACCCATTAAACGAATTCAATGCAGAAGACTACGACGCCGTAATTTCTCTCTGCGGCTGCGGCGTGAATTTACCCGAAGCGTGGGTATTGCGAGAAGTATTTGAAGATTGGCAACTCGACGATCCCGACGGACAACCCATCGAAACTTTTCACCGCGTTCGAGATGAAATTAAAGCACGAGTTGAAACATTAGTGGACTCTCTCAAGTAAGATTAAGTAGACGGGCGGGCAGGATGCCCACCCCACAATAAAATTAACTTTTGTGGAACAGGCCGAAAAGCCTGTTCTTAAGAATGGTGCAAGATGTGAGTTTCAATTAACTTTGTAGCGACAGTTAAAATTTGTCGCTTTCGCATCCAAAGAATTAGTGCTAAATTATGAGAGGCGTTCCGCCGGAACGCCTCTAAATCCGTTGCGAGCAGAGACTAAAAAGTTTAGCACATGATTCAGACCGCAGTCACGCCTTTCAAAAACAAACTTCACTCAGCTTTAACTAAAAAGCAGATTACAGTTTTACAAATTAATCTCGGCAAACGCTGCAACCTCGCTTGCACTCACTGCCACGTAGAAGCTAGCCCGACACGAACAGAAGAACTTTCCCCGGAAATTTGCGACCAATTAATTGAAATCATTCGCCGCTTTCCTCAAATTGAAACTGTTGACCTCACCGGCGGTGCTCCCGAAATGCTTTACGGTTTTAAGCCGCTAGCGGAAGCTGCCAGGGGGGCAGGTAAAGAGGTAATTGTTCGTTCTAACTTGACGATTTACTTTGAAAAAGGTTTTGAAGATATTCCCGAATATTGCGCGCAGCACCAACTCAGAATTGTGGCGTCGCTTCCCTGCTACCAAGCTGACAATGTGGACAAAATGCGTGGCAACGGTGTTTTTGACAGTTCGATTCGGGCGCTGCAAAAGCTAAATCAGTTGGGATACGGAAAAAACCCAAATTTAACTCTGGATTTGGTGTACAATCCACAAGTGCCGGCAACAGACAAGTTTTCGCTAACACCGGAACAAGGCAAGTTAGAGGAAGATTACAAGGTTTATTTAGCCGAAGATTTTGGGATTTGTTTTAATCAATTGTTCGCGATTACTAATTTGCCGGTGGGACGGACTAAGTTTCATTTGGAACATAAGAAACTTCACAAGTCTTATCTGGGGTTTTTGGAGGATAATTTTAATCCCGGTACTCTGGAACATTTAATGTGCCGTAACGAATTGTCGATCGACTATTTGGGCAATGTCTACGACTGCGATTTTAACCAAATGGAAAATCTGCCGGCGAAAACTGGCAGTGGGGAAAAGATAAATACTGCTAAATTGCTTGCATCTGGCAGTTTAGATGTGATTCAAGATGTGCAAACGGCTGCTTATTGTTACGGCTGTACGGCGGGTAGCGGTTCTAGCTGTGGCGGTACTTTGATTTAATTTAAGGGAAAAGTTGCGCTTTATTACAAAGTTTTTTAGCGCTAAAGCGCAACTATAGACCTTACGGTGTATGCAATGAATGAGTGGAGAGTTTAGGTAATGAATGATTCGCGATCGCCCGATGAAAATCCGCCGCCATCAAATAGGTGGAAACTGATTTTAGGGATTGGTTTAGCTGTGGCTTTAATTGCAGCGACTAGGTTTTTTAACTTTCAAGGAATTCTGAAAAATGCCTTGGAGTCGATCGCGAGTCTCGGCCCGTGGGGCCCGGCAGCTTTTATTCTCATTTACATTGTCGCAACCGTTCTATTTATCCCCGGTTCTTTGCTGACTCTCGGTTCTGGCGTTTTGTTTGGAGTCGTTGGCGGTTCGGTTTGTGTTTCCATCGGCTCAGTTTTAGGCGCAACTTGCGCTTTTTTGGTAGGGCGGTATTTAACTCGCGACTGGGTTTCCAAACAGATAGAGGGCAATCAAAAATTTAAGGCGATCGACTCCGCAGTTGCTTCTGAAGGATGGAAAATTGTGCTGCTGACGCGACTTTCTCCCATTTTTCCGTTTAATTTGCTTAACTATGCTTTTGGAGTCACGCAGGTATCTCTAAAAGATTATTTTTTGGCATCTTGGATCGGCATGATTCCCGGAACAGTCATGTATGTTTATATCGGTTCCCTGGCCGGGAGTTTGGCTGCACTTGGATCTAGCGGGCGATCGCGCACTGCTGCTGAGTGGACTCTTTACGGCATTGGTTTGGTAGCAACGATCGCCCTCACCGTTTATGCAACCCGCTTGGCTAAAAAAGCTTTAGACGAAAAAATTTCCCCTTGAAACCAAAGCACAAATCAGTAAAATTGTCAATAGAGTTTTGCTCATACATTATAATACATTAGAAATCTAAAAAACTCCGTATTTTCTCTGTGTTATTTACAATTATTTTGTTATACAAACGAGATAGATATTAAAGATATCGTAAAGCACAAACCTCAAATAGGTAAATCGAACGTCGAAATATACAATTGATGCCAAAATAGAAGGCGAGTGCCCAACCATAAGAAAAATTGTTTGCAATCCGGAATGTAAGTCTTACCATTTTAGATTTTAGATTTTAGATTTTAGATTGGGAATGACTGATGACCACCAGGGTTGGCAGCACCGGTCTACAGTTGCATTATTTTCTGAAACTGGTTTCACGACTTGGCTGATATTAATTCTGCCGAATGACCAATACAGTTTGATGAATTTGATTCGGAGAGAACATTTGATGATGCAAAACCCAGCAAATCAAGCCGGATCTGTGTCTGCGCCGCCGCCACACCAAACAAAAAAGCTGCGCCAAATCTGGGACAACATTAGCAATTCTGCTCAATCGCAGTGGCAGCAAGCGCACAGTCTTTGGCAACACAGACGGCAGCGCCGCCATTTGCTGACCCTGCTAATTCTGGGTACCACCGCTTTAACCATTAGCACAACAGCTTGCATCAGCTATTTTTTTGTACGCGGACTAATCCTTGACAATTTAAAGCAAATAGCACTATTAAAACTAGAAAAAGGCACCGATGAAATCGACCGCTGGCTAAGCAGCCGCAAAGCAGAAATAGAAACCATTGCTTACGATCCTACGGTTGGCACTCTCAATTGGCAATTAGTCGAACCCCGGTTGCAAGGAGAAATATACCGGTTAAAAGAGTATTTCATCCTGTCATTAATTCAACCCGACGGCTCATTTATCAATACTCTAGGCAACCGCGCGAACAGCAAAGACCGCCAACACTTTCAAAAAGCAATGGCCGGACAGCTCAACGTTTCCGACCCGCTGATCGGCCGCAGTACAAAAGTTTCTACGATTATTATTTCAGCTCCTATTTGGGCCTTACCTCCCGCTCCCAATCAAGTAATTGGAGTCCTATCGGGCAGCATTAAATTAGACCGAGTAACATCTGTCGCTAACAGCTTACTGTACGGTTCCGAAAGTTATGCTTTTGCGCTCAATTCACAAGGAGTGCCAATTGTTCATCCCAACAATAACTTAATCGGAAATATCGACCAGGAGGCCCCAAGCTTTTTACAGTCAAAAGACCCCGCTCTCTCCACAATTGCGCGGCAGATGATCGACCGCCAGACGAACATCGAACTGGTAAAAATAGATAACAAATGGGTGTATGTAGCCTATGCTCCCCTCAAGGAAGTTAACTGGTCGATGGCTTTAGTAATTCCCCGCGAAAATATTGAATCCCAACTGCAAGCATTAAATTTGCTGACATCCGTAGTCGCCGGACTGCTCATCCCGGCAATGCTAGCAGCCATTTGGCTAATTTACTCCTCCGAAAACAATCGCGCTCAAGCGGAGCGAGAAGCCATGCTCAACCGGATTGCTGGACGTATTCGCGCTTCTCTTGAATTAGACAAGATTGTGCAAAGTACAGTCGAAGAAATAGTAAGTTTGCTGCACCTAGAACGGGCGGCTTTTGGTTGGTACAAACCGCAAGAAAAAACGTTACAAATCCTGTGGGAATATTGCCCATCTGATTCTCCGACACAAGCCCTAAAGTTTGAGTCTTACTTTATCGAAAATGTGTTAGTACGGAGTGGTCAAGGCGAACCAATTATTCTTTCGAGCGACACTTGGGCGGAGGGTGTAACTCAACCGCCGGAACTTAAAGCTAATAGCTATTTAGCCGTACCTGTCCAGACTCAGAACCAGCCGCAGGGTTATTTAATTTGTAGCCACGCTACTCATTGGCTTTGGAGTCGGGAGGAAATTCAACTGTTAAAAGCTGTAGCAGACCAATTGGCGATCGCAATTACTCAAGCTCACCTTTACAGTCAAACCCAAGACCAAGTAAAACTGCTTAATAGTGCCTTAAATGAACTGAAAAAAACTCAAACTCATTTAGTGCAGAGCGAAAAAATGTCATCCCTAGGTCAAATGGTGGCTGGAATAGCGCACGAAATCAACAACCCCGTTAACTTTATTTCGGCTAATTTGCCTCACACCAGCAAATATACTAAAGATTTATTAGAGTTGGTGAGTTTATACAAAGAAGCATTCCCAGAGGTTCCCCAGGAAATCGCAGAATTTAGCGAAGAAATCGAGTTAGAATTTATCGAGGAGGATTTGCCGCATATATTGAATTCTATGAAAATAGGAAGCGAACGCATTCGCAGCATAGTTCTTTCTTTGCGGAACTTTTCTCGCCTGGATGAATCTGACAAAAAGCTAGCGGATATTCACGAAGGTATAGAAAATACCTTGCTGCTGCTCTCCAACCGCATTAAAAATAGAATTTATATAGTCAAGAAATACGGAAAAGTGCCTTCAGTCGAGTGCTATCCGTCTCAGCTAAATCAGGTGTTTATGAACTTGCTGAGTAATGCGATCGATGCCTTGAACGAGATCGATCGCCTGGATAAAATTATTACTATTTCCACGGGGGTAGTTCGCGAACATGGCGGTAAATTTCTGAAAGTGGCGATCGCCGACAACGGCCCCGGCATTCCCGACAGCGTTAAAGACCAAATTTTTAACCCATTTTTTACTACTAAAGATGTGGGTAAAGGCACGGGTTTGGGGTTAGCAATTAGCTACAAAATTGTAGTAGATGGACATGGTGGTAGCATCACAATTGCTAAACCTCCGGGGGGAGGAACGGAATTTTTGGTTAAAATTCCTATTAGTAACGGAAAGTAAAACGATTTTAGATTTTAGATTTTAGATTTTAGATTTGGGAAGGACTGATAAAATAAGAGTTTATAGCTTGTCTACAGTTGCCTTGTTTAAACTCGTACAAGTAGGAAGTGGGAAAGGAAGCCCGCAGATTTTGTAAAGTTTTAACGGAGGTAAGGGATAGAAGGAAGAGGGAAGAGGGGCTAAACAGTTTTAATTAATGCTAAATTTACGGCGGTTGGCTAAAATTAGAATAGTTTTTGTTAAAGGTGTTTTATGGCTGTTGGCAAGGATACAATTTTCGAGCGCTTTTTGTCGCCCCTGATGCGACTGGCGATCGACGAAGAAGCGCTGAAACGACTCTACGAAGGTATCGACTGGGAAACAGCGGGCGATCGCTACCGACAACCCAACTTAGTTTATCCCGAATATTACAGCAGCCAAAACTTTCACGGCATTAAACGCGGCTATCTCAACCCCAGTGCCGCCGTTTCCTACGATCCCATCACGCAATATGTTTTGCCTCCCCACGAAACAGTCGTCAGGCAAGGCTTAATTGACGCTGTGCGGGTGAAACCGCGCCGAATCATCGATTTGGGATGCGGCACCGGTTCGACAACGCTCATGCTCAAGCAGGCTTTTCCCGAAGCGGAAGTTGTCGGCCTGGACTTGTCGCCTTATATGCTGGTAGTTGCCGACATGAAAGCGCAAAAAGCCGGCTTAAATATCCAGTGGTTGCACGGAAATGCCGAAAGCGTTGCTTTTGGCGATGCTAGCTTCGATTTAGTCGCAGCTTCCTTGCTGTTTCACGAGACGCCACCTGCTGTATCGCGGGCAATTTTGCGAGAAAGCTTCCGACTGCTGAAGGTTGGGGGACAAGTGGCAATTTTGGACGGAAACCAAAAAACTTTGCGGCAGACAGAGTGGCTGACTGATATCTTTGAAGAGCCTTATATTAAGTCTTACGCGGCTGGCAGCCTCGATGCTTGGGTGGGGGCTGCAGGATTCGCGGGGGTGCAAACTCACGAACACTGGTGGGTGAATCAGGTGACGCAGGGCGTGAAACCTTTGCCGGGGGAAGATTTGGAACAGGCTAAGGTGGCGAGGGGGTGGAATTGGGGCGATCGAACTCCTGATTTTGATGGCGATTTACCGGGCATTCCAGCTCCGGCTTGACTTATTGTTGAGGTGTATTTTTCGCCCTTTGGGGGCGGGTTTCATAGATGGTTAGTTTTAGGTTGAGATGGTTGGTAAAACCCGCCCCTACTAACTTGCTAATGACTGATGATTAATGACTAATGACTAATGACTCTAAAAGCAGTTTTATTTGATTTTAATGGTGTGATTGTTAATGACGAGCCAATTCACGAGAAAATAATCGCACAATTGATGCTCGATGAAAATCTCCAGCTCAAACGTGGGGAGTTTCGAGAAATTTGTTTGGGAAGGAGCGATCGCGCTTGCATTACCGAACTGCTCAAGCGCCGGGGACGATATCTAACAGAAACATATCTGGATCGACTGCTGCAACGCAAGGCCCAAGCTTACAAAGCTCAAATAGATACTTTGGAGAAACTGCCGATTTATCCCGGTTTGGCAGAATTTATTGATAAAATTCGGCCCGCCGGACTGAAAATGGCCGTAGTTAGCGGGGCAATGCGATCGGATATAGAATTGGTGTTAGATCGGGCCGGTTTGGCAGCAAACTTTGAGTTAATTGTTGCAGGCGATGACTTGACGGCAAGCAAACCAGCACCCGACGGCTATCTATTGGCTGTGGAACTTCTCAACCAGAAATATCCCGACTTTAACCTGCAACCGATCGAGTGTTTGGCGCTAGAAGATACTTTTGCGGGGATTGAAGCAGCGAAAAAAGCGGGGATTCAGGTTGCGGGTGTGACTCACACTTACCCGTTTCACATGATTCAGCGCCAAGCTAATTGGACGGTGGACTATTTTGCTGATTTAGAGTTGGATAGAGTGGCGGCATTTTGCTCGATCGCCCCCACTGAGCCGGCTGCGGAAAACACTTGACCTTTTTAGCAGTTACGTGCTAGTGTAAGTGACGGTCTGCGAACGTGAGAGCAAGCAAAACCTGTCAGCCTTTTAGATTCGGCAATCTCGCATCTAAAATGCTAAATTAAAACTCAATCAGGGGAATTAGCTCAGTTGGTAGAGCGCTGCGATCGCACCGCAGAGGCCAGCGGTTCGAGTCCGCTATTCTCCATAAATTAGGGGTATTTCTACAGGTGACGATCGTACTCAAAGCGAAGTGCGATCGTCACCTGCTTTGATACTCGCCTATGCAAGTGCGATCGACTCGGTTGCTGCTTAAGTTTTAGCATCAATAACCTGTCGAGAGCGAGAAACCCGCTTTCTATGAGTGTGCGATCGACCCGGTTGCTGCCTAACTGGTAGCATCAATAAGATAATTTATGTAAAGAAACCGGTTTCTAATTACACAGTAATTGCTGAAAAGACGTATTTTGGTGTCTAAACCAGGTTTCCCCAAAAAATCCGGTAAGCCCGCGATCCCCACCCTGATGTCATCAGTCAATCTAAAATCTAAAATCTAAAATCTAAAATGGTATCAGCCCGGTTTCTGCCGCAGTTGCCCTCAATCCCCACAAAACATTCATTTTGTCAAAAACAATAAGTTTTGTAGCTAAAAATACAACAGTCTGCTGAAGCGAGTCTTAATATCAAGTCGCTATGTGTTATTATTCTCAATCATCAGACTCATCTGTTCAAGAGTAACAAGAAAAAATGACAAAGCGATTCGATCGGCGGAAATTCCTTTTATACGGTTCTGCTACCCTAACATCAAGTTTATTTCTAAAAGCTTGTAGAACTCCCACCCCAACAGCAACTCCAGCCGCTTCTCCTTCTCCAACTTCAACAGGAACACCAGCAGCAGCCGGGGGCGGAAACACGATCAAAGTAGGAATTTTGCATTCCTTGAGCGGCACGATGTCAATCAGCGAAAAAAGCGTTGTCGATGCCGAACAATTAGCGATCGAAGAAATTAATAAAGCTGGGGGTGTCCTCGGAAAACAAATCGAAGCAGTCATAGAAGACGGCAACTCAGACTGGCCGACTTTTGCAGAAAAAGCCAAAAAATTGATCGACCAAGATAAAGTTGTCACCGTCTTCGGCTGCTGGACATCCGCTAGCCGCAAAGCAGTATTGCCGGTATTTGAAGAAAAAAATCATATGCTCTGGTACCCCGTACAATACGAGGGTCAAGAGTGTTCCAAGAACATCTTTTATACCGGGGCGGCGCCGAACCAGCAAATCGAACCAGCAGTTGACTGGCTGCTAGAAAATAAAGGGAAAAAATTCTTCTTAGTCGGGTCTGACTACGTTTTCCCCCGCACGGCAAATACCATTATCAAAGCACAGCTAGCAGCCAAAGGCGGCGAATTAGTTGGGGAAGATTACATTCCTTTGGGCGGGACAGAAGTCACGCCAATTATTACTAAAATTAAGGCAGCTTTGCCAGACGGCGGCGTCATTTTCAATTCTCTCAACGGCGACAGCAACGTAGCATTTTTCAAACAGTTGCAGGGTGCAGGTTTGGGCCCGGACAAATATCCGTCAATGTCTGTCAGTATTGCTGAAGAAGAAGTAAAGGCGATCGGCGTAGAATATCTTAAAGGCCATTACGCCGCCTGGAATTACTTCATGACTGTAGAATCTCCGGCCAATACAAAATTTGTGGAAGCTTTCAAGGCAAAATACGGTAAAGATAGAGTGACCAATGACCCGATGGAAGCAGCTTACATCATGGTTTACCTGTGGAAGCAAGCCGTCGAAAAAGCAGGGACAGCCGACGATTTGGAAAAAGTACGGGCAGCAGCTTTGGGTCAAACCTTTGACGCGCCGGGGGGCACAGTAACGATGGATGTTAACCATCACCTTTCTAAATTTGTGCGGTTGGGCGAAGTTAGAGACGACGGTTTATTTAACATCGCTTTTGCTACACCAGAAGCAGTGAAGCCGGTGCCTTGGAATCAATTTGTCGCTGAAACAAAAGGCTTTGCTTGCGATTGGTCAGACCCCGCAAAAGGTGGCAAATTCAAAGTTTGATAAGTAGGTAATACCAATTTCAATACGCTTGGGTGAAGCCCGATCCCCCCTAGCCAAGGGCGGGCACGGGGAGTAGGGGTAGCACCGCCCCTACCAAGGGGGGAGTAAGAGCATTCTTTCGTCAATCCCTACTCCCCTTAATAAGAGGTAATATCATGTCCGGTCGATTACTCCTAATACGGTAGGGGCGGGTTCACGAAAAATATCTGCCAATAATTGACAATCTCAAAAACCCGCCCTTTTAATCGCAGTCACTCGATCGGACATGATATAACCGGAGTCTTCAAATTCCCCCTTAATATAGGGGAACTGGACTCTTCAAAGTCAACCCCTACTCCCCTTATTAAGGGGGATTTAGGGGAATCGAGATACTGAATCTAAGCATTTTTTATATAAAACTCGATGCTTAACTTGACACCAATGGGGTAAAATCAGCCCCTAATTATCCGCGAACAAAGTTAACCGACTTGATGCAGGAGTAACACAATTGGCGATATTAGATGGTTTATTTAACGGCCTTAGCATCGGCGCTGTTTTACTAATTGCAGCCCTGGGACTAGCGATTATTTTCGGGCTGATGGGCGTAATTAATATGGCTCATGGCGAGTTGATGATGCTGGGGGCTTATACAACTTTCGTAGTGCAAAATGTCTTCAAAGGTATCGGAGGATTTGCTTTTGAAACCTACATTTTATTTGCAATTCCCCTAGCTTTTTTAGTGGCTGCATTGGTAGGATTAATTCTCGAACGGGGAGTGATTCGCTATCTTTACGGGCGGCCGCTAGAAACTCTGCTGGCAACTTGGGGCGTAAGTTTAATTTTGCAGCAGTTTGTCCGCAGCGTCAGTTGGGTGTTGGTAATTGGGATTGCGGTGTTTTGTTTGCTGTTTTTTGGCGGTTTGCGGGTGCTGAAATCGCGCCTGGATTTCGATCGCATTCGCAGCACAATTATCGCCATAATTTTGCCTTTATCTTTGGGTATTTCCTGGGCGGTGAGCACCTTTTTAGGGCAAACTTACAAACTGGCCGTAACTCAACCTTGGTTTGGCGCTCAAAATGTGGACGTGACTGCACCGCAATGGTTGCGGGGCGGCATACCGCTGGGCAATTTTCAGTTGCCCTACGCGCGAATTTTTATTATTGTCCTCACCGGAATTTGTTTGGCGGGAATTTACCTATTTTTGCAAAAGTCTGTGTGGGGATTGCGGATTAGATCCGTGACGCAAAATCGCAGCATGAGTGCGTGTTTGGGTATTCCTACCGAACAAGTAGACGCGCTGACTTTTGCTTTGGGTTCAGGCTTGGCTGGTGTCGCTGGGTGCGCGATTAGTTTGATTGGTTCGGTAGGGTCAAATACCGGACAAAATTATATAGTCGATACCTTTATGGTGGTGGTTGTGGGCGGTGTTGGCAAGATTGTGGGGAGTGTAGTTGCTGCGATCGCGATCGGCACTGCCAATTACCTGATCGGTTCGGGAACTCTAGCATTAATGTTCGCTCCTATCAAGCCTTTAGCCGACTTCTTCACATTTTTCGCCACAACCAGCATGGCAAAAGTAATGGTATTCGCCTTAATTATGGCTTTTCTGCAAGTGAAGCCGGGAGGGATTTTCCCGCAAAAAGGGCGGACGGTAGAAAATTAAAAATTACAACTGCGAGTGTAGCGAAAAATGCAGAAAAAACATCAAAAACCCTGGGTAAAAGAAGCGGCAATTGTCAGCGCGATCGCCCTCACATTCATCTTACTCCTCCCAGGAATACTCCCCGACGTTCGGCTCAATCAATTAGGGCGATTTTTAGCACTAGCAATTGCAGCCCTCGGCATAGACTTAATTTGGGGATACACGGGTTTACTTAGTTTAGGACATGGGGTGTTTTTTGCGATCGGCGGCTACGCCTTCGCCATGCACCTAAAACTGCAAATTCCCCCAACCGCCAGCAGTCAATTGCCAGAATTTATGAACCTCTACGGCGTTACCGAACTCCCCTGGTTTTGGCAACCATTTTATTCATTTCCCTTCTCAGCATTAGCAATAGTTCTCATCCCCGCCATCTTGGGTGCACTTTTAGGTTATTTAGTATTCCGCAATCGAATTCGAGGCGTTTACTTTTCAATTCTCACCCAAGCAGCAACCATTGTATTTTTCAACTTCTTTAACGGTCAGCAAAAACTGATTAACGGCACCAACGGACTCACCGACTTTAAAACCTTGTTCGGAGCCACAGTCAATGACCGAGATACTCAATATATTTTCTACATTCTCACCATACTATTTCTAGCAGCAAGTTACGCCCTCTGCCGATGGCTGACCAGCGGACGCTTCGGTCGCCTGCTAGTAGCAATTCGCGACGACGAAGTGCGCCTGCGTTTCTCAGGTTACAATCCCACAGGATATAAAGTTTTAGTCTTTGCAATTTCCGCCGGTTTAGCCGGGATTGCCGGCGCATTATTTACCGTACAAACCGGAATCATTTCGCCAAAAGCAATGGATATTGCCTTTTCAATTGAAATGGTAATCTGGGTCGCAGTGGGAGGCCGCGCCACATTATCTGGAGCAATATTAGGAGCGCTGCTAGTCAACTTTGGCAAGAGTTTTTTGAGCGAACAATTTCCCGAAGTGTGGCTATTTTTCCAAGGCGCGCTATTTTTAATAGTAGTCACAGTCCTGCCCGACGGCATAGTCGGATGGCTGCAAGATCAAAGTTTCGACCAAATCCGCAGCTTGTTCAGAAAACCGAAGTACGTATCTACTTACCCCAGCCTGGAACAAGACCCCCAAGTGCAGCTCGAAAAAGAAGAACTTGAACATTGAGTGCAAAAATATCGTGTAATTTATAAGTAGGCTGACATAAATAAATGTCACCTACAACAGACAAACAAAGCAATCGCAATAGACTTGGGAAAATCTGCGTTTCTCTCTGAGGAGACGCAATATATATGTCCACCTACTTAGATATCCGTAGCAAGTAGCTTCGTTCTTTAACTTGAGGGACAACATATGGCAGATATTATTGACTACAAAATCTACGGCGACGATTTGCAACTCATCGAGATTGAACTCGACCCCAAAGAAGGCGTCAGGGCTGAAGCTGGAACCATGACATACATGGAAGGCGACATCCAAATGCAAACATCCACAGGCGGCGGCTTATTTCAAGGTTTCAAACGAATGCTGACAGGAGAGGGTTTTTTCATTACCACCTTTGTCAACGCCGGAAATCGTAAAGCCCGCGTAGCTTTTGCCGCCCCCTATCCGGGTAAAGTAATTCCCTTAGATTTAGGTCAACTTGGCGGTAAATTTTTGTGTCAAAAAGACTCATTTCTCTGTGCGGCCAACGGCATTGACATTGAGGTAGCTTTCACGAAGCGGCTCGGTGCCGGTTTCTTTGGCGGAGAAGGTTTTATTCTGCAAAAGTTGCAGGGTGACGGGCTAGCTTTTGTTCATGCGGGAGGAACAATAGTTGAGAAAAATTTGGGAGTTGGCGAAGTGTTGCGAGTAGACACCGGCTGTTTAGTAGCTTTTGCAGCGACTGTAGATTACGATATTCAGTTTGTTGGCGGGTTTAAAAATGCTTTATTTGGAGGTGAAGGCTTGTTTTTGGCAAAGATGACTGGGCCGGGAAAAGTATACGTGCAAAGTTTGCCACTCTCGAAGTTAGCTGAACGGATTTTAGCTGCTTCTCCACCTCCTATTTCGAGCAGCTCTAGCAGTTTTAGTTTAGAGTAAAATAACCATTTATGTGCTTGTGTAGGGTGCGTCAGCTAGCAGATTTTCCGGCTTACCCAGAGACTGTTAACTGACGCACCTTCTCAGAGAAAATCAGCGCTCTCAGGTGCGTCAGCCCACAGATTTTCTGGCTTACCGAGAGACTTTTAACTGACGCACCCTACCCGGAGAAATTACCTATGAATGGCAAAGTATTAGAAATAGAAAACTTGACTGTGAGTTTTGATGGTTTTAAAGCCATCAACGGTTTAAATTTCAGCATGGATGCGGGCGAACTGCGAGTTATTATTGGGCCCAATGGTGCGGGAAAAACTACTTTTCTCGATTCAATTACTGGGAAGGTGCAGCCGACTGAGGGCAGGGTGTTATTTAAGGGACAAAATTTACGCAAGTTGTCGGAAGATAGGATTTCGCGTTTGGGAATTGGCCGCAAGTTTCAGACGCCGCGAGTTTACTTGAATTTAACGCCACGCGAAAATTTGGAATTGTCTTGCAGCCGCGATAAAAATGTTTTTTCTACTTTGTTTAAGCCTGCTTCTGCTGCTGAAAAACGCACGGTTGCGGGTTTGTTAGAAACAATTGGTTTAGTTGCTAAAGCTGATATTTCGGCTGGTTTGCTTTCTCACGGGGAAAAGCAATGGTTGGAAATTGGAATGTTGGTGGCTCAATCTCCTGATTTGTTGTTGGTAGATGAACCTGTGGCGGGTTTGACGGATGAGGAAACGATGTTAACTGGAGAGTTGCTGATTTCGTTGGCAGAAAGTCATTCGGTGTTGGTAATTGAGCACGATATGGAGTTTGTGCGGCAAATTGCGCGGCAGGTGACGGTGTTGCATCAGGGTGCGGTTTTGTGTGAGGGGACTATGGATGAGGTGCAAAATGACGATCGGGTAATTGAGGTATATTTGGGAAAACCTGACAGTTGACAGTTGACAGTTGACAGTTGACGTATCATCTTTGGTAAATTAACCACAAGATTTGTAGGGGCGGGTTAACCAACAATCTTTCATCCTCACCGACAATCTACAGAAACCCGCCCCAGCGACCAAATTTGAGCGCGGGTAATTCAACGGACACGAGGCCAATTACCAATTACCAATTACCAATTACCAATTATCCATTACCCATCTAAAAACTATGCTACAAGTTTCTAATTTGAATGTTTATTACGGCGAAAGTCACATTTTGCGCGATGTCGATTTAAGCGTAAATGCTGGGCAAATGGTTTGCTTGATCGGCCGCAATGGTGTGGGCAAAACTACGATGCTAAAAACGATTATGGGGTTGCTGCAACCGCGCAGTGGCACTATTGCTTTTGGCGGACAATCTATTGCTTCTAAGTTGACTTACCAGCGGGCTAGATTAGGCATTGGTTATGTGCCTCAAGGGCGTGAAATTATTCCACGTTTGACTGTAAAAGAAAATCTTTTGTTAGGTTTGGAAGCGAAACCAAGCAAAACCAAAAATCCTGAAGTTCCTGATGAAATTTTTGAGTTATTTCCGGTTTTGAAAACTATGCTCGATCGCCTGGGAGGTGATTTGAGCGGGGGACAGCAGCAGCAGTTAGCTATTGCTAGGGCTTTGATGGGTGAGCCGCAGTTGCTGGTTTTGGATGAACCTACGGAGGGGATTCAGCCATCGATTATTTTAGATATTGAAGCTGCGGTGCGCCGTGTGGTTGCGACTAGGGGAATTTCTGTTTTGTTGGTGGAGCAACATTTGCATTTTGTGCGGCAAGCTGACTGGTATTATGCTATGCAAAAAGGCGGGATTGTGGCTTCGGGAAGCACTAGCGAGTTAAGTGATGAGGTGATTCAGAGGTTTTTGGCTGTTTGATTCAGAAGGAAGGCACGACACGGATTTGGACACGGATACACGGATTAATTAACAATCTGGAAATGAGGCAGAGCCTCTAGGTGTTTATTCCCAGGCTCTGCCTGGGAACAAGGACAAGGAGGCAGAGCCTGGAAGGGATGCAGTCCGCGCACCATGCGGACTTTGTTTGACAAGAAGCGATTTCAATCGCGCCGGAAACGAGACTATATTATTGATTTTTTCTGCCGTCTGGCATTGTGGTGCCGGCCATACTTGCTCGATCGATAGTAGCGCCATCTATATTAGCATTGCGGAGGTTGGCATCGGAAAGATTGGCATCTCTCAAGTCAGAAAATCGCAAGTCTGCACCGTCTAGATTTGTCTTTGTCAAGTTAGCTTTTCTAAGGTTAGCGTTGCTGATTCTCGCTCCTACTAATTCGGCTCCGCTTAAGTTTGTGCGAGCTAGATTGGTGTTGACAAAATCTGATATCTCGAAGCGACTACCGCTGAGGTTGGCATCTGATAAATCCGATCCTGTCAGGATGGGATTTTTTAAGTTAAGGTTAACTAATTTTACGGCTCGGAGGTCGCAGCGGGAGCAGCTTTGAGTTAGCAGCAGCGTTTCGACGTTGGCGTTGATTTGGTCGATTTGTTGCTGGGAGAAATTTTCGGCAAATTGTGGGGAGACGTAGCCGAGCTTTTTGGGGTCGTTTGCTTTTGGTTGGGGTGTTTGGATTGGGGGTGTTTGGATTTGTTGGGGTGTTTGGATTTGTTGGGGTGTTTGTGGTTGGGGTGTTGGGATTGGTTGGGGTGTTGGGATTGGTTGGGGTGTTGGGATTGGTTGGGGTGTTTCTATTTGCCCGATCGCACTTAGTTGCAGCCCCACCTTCGGCAGTTCGAGAGTTGCTGCAAAAATTAGTAGGGCGATCGATAATATTGTGATTTTTCTCATAAATAAATAACAAGAGTGCAAAAATACCATTGATATTGTATGATACTCCGAAAAGCGAACGCCCTACATTGAGATCAATAAATCTCAACTTAGATCAAATACTTCGGAACCGTCTGGTGTGCCAATTATCTTTTATATTGCTGTTTAGCAGTCAGTATTTAGCAGTCAGTATTTAGCAGCGAGCTATGAAGATTCTGTTAGTAGAAGATGACTATCGCATTGCCCAAGCATTAGCAGAAGCCCTCACCGACCAACATTATGCCGTAGATATAGCCGCCGACGGTCAAGAAGGTTGGAACTTTGCAGAAGCTTTTACTTATGACTTAATTCTGCTAGATGTGATGCTGCCAAAATTAGATGGAATTAGCCTTTGTCAGCGCTTGCGCCGACAAGGTTTAAAAACCCCCGTGTTAATGCTAACAGCCAGAGACACCAGCAATGATAAAGTCATGGGATTAGATGCGGGAGCCGATGATTATGTCGTTAAACCTTTTGATTTGCCCGAATTAGCAGCAAGAATTAGAGCCTTACTGCGGCGGGGAAGTACAACTTTACCACCAGTATTAGAGTGGGAAAATCTGCGTTTAAACCCGAATACCTGCGAAGTTACTTATCGCGATAATTTGCTGCATCTTACACCAAAGGAGTACAGTTTGCTAGAATTATTCCTGCGAACAGGAGGGCGCGTTTTAACACGGAGTGCTATCCTAGACCATATATGGGCTTTTGAAGACTCGCCAGGAGAAGAAACCGTAAAAGTTCATCTCCGGGGTTTGCGGCAAAAACTGAAAGCTGCAGGTGCACCAGCTAATTTTATTGAGACTATTTATGGCATCGGTTATCGGCTCAACCAAAACCTCTAATCCCCAATTTCAAGCTTTGGGATGGCGTTTATTGCTATCTTACTTAACAGTAATGGTAGCTATTTTAGGAGCTTCTGCTATTGCTGTTTATGAATTATTTGCCAGCAGTCTGTATCAAGAATTAGACCAGAGATTGGAGGTTTTGGCTCAAGCAGCTTCTCACAGTTTAGTTGCGATCGAAAAGCAGCATATTTCAGAAAATCCAGAAAAAAAAGGCGATGAATCTGACCAAGAAAGTGAACAGCGCAATGATGATATTCAAATTGAACTCCATCGGAAAAAAGTAACGCGCCAGTTAGATAAAGACGGAGACTTAGACATTCCCTGGCAAAATCTGCGGGAACCAGATCAAGCTGTAGAATGGTTTAATGAAGCAGGTAAAATGTTAGGAAATTCCGGCAATACTTTACCGCCAGTACCGATAAAATCGGGTTTCCAAACCATACAAAACGGGCAAATTCGCTCGGCGACCATTCCAGTTTACATTTCTTATGATAATAAAAAGCAAGAATTAAAAGGTTATATTCGCACCAGCGAATCTACTAAAGAAGTCGAAGAAGTTCTCAGCAGACTCCGCTGGAATTTGGGTTATGGGAGTATTATTGTTATGAGCTTGACTGCGGTTGGTGGTTTGTGGCTGACTAAGCAATCTCTCAAGCCAATTGAGGATAGTTTTCAGCAGTTAAAACAATTCACTGCTGATGCTTCCCATGAGTTGAGAAGTCCGCTGACAGCGATTAAAACTTCTGTGGAAGTTATGCAGAGTCATCCAGAGAGAATTCATGCAGCGGATGTTAAGAAAATGGCGGCGATCGCCTCTGCTACTAAACAGATGACTCAGTTAGTTGAAGACTTACTTTTATTAACTAGAATGGATGCACCAGCAGCCAAGATCGCCCGCGAGTGGATAGCGGTGCCGTTAGATGAACTATTAGAGGATTTGCTAGATTTGTGGGAACTGCAAGCTCAAGAAAAGCAAATTATTCTCAAGTCAAATTTAGCCATTAATACGTCTGTAATGGGAGATGCTGCACAGCTAACTCGTTTGTTTTCCAACTTGCTCGGAAACGCAATTCATTACACACCAGCGGGCGGAAGTGTGACTGTTTCTCTGAGCAGACAGAACCGATCGACAATTGTGAGTGTAGAGGATACTGGTATCGGCATTGCTCCAGAAGATGTAAAGTTAGTTTTCGACAGATTTTGGAGAGCAGATCGAGCCAGAAATCGCCGCGAAGGGGGTTTGGGGATGGGATTGGCGATCGCCCAAGCAATTGTCCAAAGCCATCGAGGAGAAATTAGCGTTACCAGTCAGCTAGGAGTAGGTAGCTGTTTTCATGTAAAATTATCCTCAGTAGCTTAAGAGTTGATATTAATAAAAAACCTTAACTCTTCTTCCCAGATTCTCCTTGTTCACCGCTTTCTCCAATGCTGAATTTGTTGATGGGAAGTTAACAGCAGGTTGGTACGCCCAACAAGTAAAAAATAACGCTCAACTAAAAAATGATGCGGCTCCAACTCAAGAACTCAGAAATTTAGTCAACCAAGCACTAAAACGAAATTCTTTATTCCAAATAGCGGCGCGCCCTAAAGCGATGCGTCCGATTATGTTGAGTCGCTATCAGGGAGGAATGTACTACGGCACACATATTGATAATGCGATTATGGGAGATGAAGAACTAATGCGATCGGATTTGTCTCTCACTCTATTTCTCAGCTATCCTGCAAGTTATACGGGCGGGGAATTAGTGATTGAAAGTACCCAAGGACAACAAGCTTTTAAACTTGCTGCTGGTTCAATGGTTGAGCAGGACTTACGCAAGAGACCAAGGAATAAGGGCAACCACCGGGGGGATTGCCCCTACATTCACACGAGATATAGATGTCGTGCGTCCAGGACTATTTAGGAGGTTTTGGAGGCGGATGAAATACATTTTAGGTCTTTCCGAGTTCTTTACTTTGTTTTGTCATAGTAATTATGGTTATCAAAGCGGTACTTCAGGGAGTTTTAGCAATTATGGATACACAAGTGACGGCACTTTCTATCAAAATGAAATTATTTGCAACATGAATTACCCATTTTGACCAAAGAAACCGGGTTTTTTACCGAATCTGCGGGGATCACAAAATATTTTCGCAAAAACCCGGTTTCTGCCTACCCGTGCGTCCAAGAGAATCTGATTTGTCAACAACAAAACCTCTAAAAAATAGGAGAATAAATAGATGGCTAGGATTAATTTTCGCAAACTTCACCGCCAAGTTGCACCGATTATTTTCATCCCTTTACTATTGACTGCATTAACTGGTGTTACCTATCGGCTCGCACAAAGTTGGTTTGGTATAGAAGATGATGCTGCCGAGATTTTTATGGTGATTCACCAAGGAAGCTATCTCGGAAAGGAACTCAGACCTTTTTATGTGCTTTTGCTGGCTTTGGGAGTGATTGGGCTGATAGTCACTGGTTTGACGATGACCAAATTTTTGGGTGGCGCACGCCCTGAAAGACCAGGTGCTAAACTTGATTTTCGTAAGGTTCACCGTATTGCTGCACCGATTATTTTATTGCCTTTAACAGTCAGTACGGTGACAGGTGTAATCTATCGAGTTGGCAGAAGCTGGTTTAAGATGCCGAAAGAGGTAGGAGAAGTTTTTTTGAATATCCACCAAGGAGAATATTTGGGAGATTTTTTGATGCCAATCTATGTGTTTTTGGTGGGTTTGGGTGTGATTTTGCTGCTGGTAACAGGAATCAATATGACTGGTATTTTTCGGAAACGTCGCCCGCAAACAACAGAGGAAGATAGCTAATATAGCCTTTCTCAGAAAAATGAGGTACTCATGGGCATAGGGCATAGGGCATAGGGCATAGGGCATAGGGCATAGGGCATAGGGCATAGGGCATATCTCACTTTTTTGAGAACCGCTATAGATTTTTTTTCCGGGAATGACTGATGAATATCGTGGTTTTAATCCTCTTTACAGTTGCATCTTTTTTGGGGAACTGGTATACAATAATTATCTGGTCACTGACCTTTAATTAAGATGATGAATAGAGGTATTGAAACGGCAAAAAAAAGTCTAAATTCAAAAAATGTATGGGAAAGTCGGCTACAAGGAAGTCGCACCAGTGCATTTCTCAGTGAAGTATTAAGTAACAGCGGTCACTTTTTAATTCTGAAGACTTTATCAGACTTGATATTAGCGGGTTTGTTCCAATTTATCACAGACCCAACTGAATATTTACTGATAGTAGCAATGCTTGTTCAGGCTTGGTATCTGTCGAGCTCGAAATGCCACCGTTTTTGGGGAAACCTGATCTGCGTTGGTATCTATACGCTGATTGATGTGCCGATAGACGGGCTAGATTTTTTCCAAAATCTGAGTCACATTGTCTTTTGGTTATTTTCTCTGATGATTGCTACTTTGCAAGGATTGCGATTCCATTGGGCTAAGGGTATTGATGATTGGCTGATTCCACTGGAAAGTTTGGTAAGGGCTCTGATGGTGGTAGCTTTTTATGTTGTGATTGGGATTAAGTCTCAATATTTAATTGCTAATTTAGAATTGATAGTGACATTTTCGCGGACGGCAACGCACTGGTTTCTTACTTGGAGTATGGTGTTTATCGGTTTGCTTTTGGGGTTGCAGTCACTACAGATTGTAAAACAAAGAAAGCAGCTAGAAAAAACAGCTCAACTACTAGGAAATATGGCAAAATGGGGAATGGGAAGTCATGTAGTAGACACAGCGCTTAATAATCCAGCAGGTTTGGCTTTTCAAAAGTGCGATCGCACGATTTTATTTATGGATATTCGCGGTTTTACAAGTTGGTGCGAAAAAACTTCCCCTGAGACAGTTGCAGCGGTTCTCAATGAATATTACCGTTGTGTTGAACCAGCAGCTTCTCAGTTTCAGCCTTTAAGAATAACTTTTACAGCCGATGAAATTATGGCTATTTATGCTACGCCACAACAGGGAATTGCTGCGGCTAAATCTATGAGTAAAGCTGCTTCAGAAATGCTTGAATTATATGGAATTGGTGCGGGATGCGGGGTGCATTGCGGAAGCGTTATTGAAGGGCTATTTGGCGGTGCAGATGTTCGGACTTATACGGTGATTGGTGATGTTGTCAATACAGCTAAACGCTTAGAAAGTGCCACGCCTGGTGGTGCAATTACTATTTCTGATGCTGTTTATCAAGGGATGTCACAACATCTAACGGTGGAACCTTGTGAACCGATAGTGGCTAAAGGTAAAACAGCAGCTTTAATTGCATGGCGGTTAATATAGCTAGCCGTCACGGATTGCGAACATAGAGTAAAAAAATGGCGATATATTCAATCAGAAAACTCTGATTATATCCTCTGGTGAAATAGCTCTAAGTTTAGATAAAAAACTTCTGTACCGTCTGGCGAGCGAATTAACTTTTCTACGGCGTTAGGGAGTTGATCTTGGCGGTACAATTCGGGAATTTCGCATAAGTTTTCTTCGGATATTTCCAATATTTTCGGCATATTAGGAACCGGAATTCCCAGGCGATCGCTCTTATTTAAACTGCAAACAATCAGGTAGTTGTTGTCGGCAATAGTCTGGATGCTGGGAAATATTTTAGATAAACTAATCAGCGTAATTAGTTCTTCTTGGTGTCGCACTAAACTTTGACCGCTATCTAAAAAACCGTAGGGAGTAAAGTCTTTAACAATACGCTGCACTCGTTCTATAGGAACAGCATAGTAGACGTTCCCCAGTTCAAAGGAAACCATTTTTTTAGGGGCAATTCTAACAGTGGCTTGTTTCTTGCTCCGAAAGCGGCGATTGTAATTGGCGTGAGTCATTCGATTTTAGATTTTAGATTTTAGATTTTAGATTGAGGATTATTGGATTGAAGATTATTGGATTTTAGTAGGTAAGTCGGCTGCGTAGTTGACCACTATTATTCGCTGGTGCAATTACTTTTGATCTAAGTTTTGTTTGAGATTAGGGATTATTTGAGTGGAGATTTGAGATTTTGGCTTAAATTATTGAGTGGTGGATTAATTTGGGTATAGCTTGTAAAAGTTGGGCTTCGCTGTAAGGTTTGGTGAAGTATTGATTGGCGCCTAATTCCATTGCCATTTGCCGATGTTTGGGCCCGCTACGGGATGTCAGCATGGCTACGGGAATCTTAGCAAACCGCTGGGTCGATCTGATCGATCGCAACAATTCAAATCCATCCATCCGAGGCATTTCAATATCCACGATCGCCAAACTGCAATCAAGACCATTTTGCAACTTTTCCAGGGCATCCACGCCGTCTTTCGCCTGTACCACCCGGTAGCGAGCACGAGTCAGCGTCAGAGACAACAACTGGCGAATTGTATAGGAATCATCCACTACCAAAATCTGCGGTGACCGACTCGCACTCGCCGGCATCTCCTGCACTTTACCGGAGACAGCGGCGATCGAACTATTTACCACAGGTTGGCCCACCAAATCGTCCACATCCAGAATATTCACCACGCGCCCGTCCCCCAAAATCGTAGTCCCCAAAACGCCGCGAGGCTTGGATAGAGGCGGTGGCAAAGGTTTAACCACAATTTCCTGCTGACCGATCAGCCGTTCCACGGCCACCGCCAGCATTCCTTCGGTAGAAGCCAAAACCAGGACAGGAATTTCCTCTTGGGTCAAAGGGTCAGGAGAGGGGGCATCCGGCGGGAGGACGCTGTATTCGAGCAAATCTTGCATCCTCACCAAACGAATAAATTCTTCCCGCCACCACAGCATCGGCTGATTGCCGGCAATGTGAACTTCCGAGGCTTTAATGTGCAGAATTTCCTCGACTGCATCCAGCGGCACTGCTATTTTATTGTGATCTGTCTTCACCATCAAAGCATCAGTAATCGACAGCAGCAGTGGCAGTTTAATGATAAAACTCGTACCTTTTCCCAGGCGAGAGTCTACCTTCACAGTCCCCCGCACAGTCCGCAAATTTGTTCGCACCACGTCGAGCCCGACTCCTCGCCCCGAAAGGTCACTGACCCCTTCTGTAGTGCTGAAACCCGGCCAAAACAGAAAATCGTAGAGTTCGGCAATGGAAAATTCTTGAGCTTGTTCCTCCGTAGCCAAACCCTTTGTGACAATTTTACGGCGAATCATTTCCGGGTCAATGCCTTTGCCGTCATCGGCGACAGTAATAATAGTTTGGCCGCCTTGGTGGCGGGCTTCTATTTCAATTTGACCGCTGGCCGGCTTGCCGCTTGCTTTCCGAACTTCGGGAATTTCGATGCCGTGGTCGAAAGCGTTTCTCACTAAGTGTATTAAGGGATCGCGCAAAGCATCGAGCAAACTTTCGTCTATTTTGGTATCTCTTCCCACTAGCAGCAGGTTGACATCTTTATCGTATGTGATACACATCTCCCGCAGGGCTCTGGGCAAGTGATCGACGGCGCGACTGAAACTCACGACTCGCAACTGCATGACGCGGCTGCGTAGTTGTTCGGTAATGCGGCGCAGTTGGTCGGTACTGCGCTCGAATTTCATGGCTAAGGTGTCTAATTTGGTGGCGGATTGAGAAATTGCTTGGGCAGTTTCGATGACTTCGGCGGCTGTCGAGTGGAACTCTGTATAACGATCCATCTCTAAGATATCGAAGTGAGCATGGGCCGGAGAGGATTTGCCGTTAGCAATCATGGGGAATTCTGTTTCTGCGGCTGCAAGTTTTCCCAATCCAGAGTTCCCGTTTCCCCCTCTCCACTCTGCAAAGCTCAGTCTGTCGTATTCTTCTCGCAACTGACCGCCGAATTGGTTCAAATCTACGATGTTGCGGCGGATGCGCTTGACTTCGCCCCGCAGTTCGGATTCTTGAAGTTCTAAATTTGTACGGTTGATGACTAATTCCCCGACTAGATTCACCAATTCAGTTAAGCGTTCTAAGTCTACCCGGATTGTCGGCCTTTGCGGGTTGGGGACTGGGAGAGAGGGGGAGATTTCGGGGAGAGTGGAGGAGGGGGAGATTTCGGGGGGAGTGGGAGTGGGGGAGAGTGGGAGAGTGGGAGAGGGGGAGATTTCGGGGATGTCGATCGCCCTTCCTTCCAATATTTGTTGGCGTGCGGTTTGCAAGTTTTGGGCGATCGCCCAACCGTCGGATTGCAACCGTTGTAGAGTCAAGTCGGGAGAGTCGATCAAAGCGCTGAGGGCGGCGGCGACTTTCCCAAAATCCGGCAATTGCAGCATTCCAGCCAAACCGGAGAGTTGGTAGTAAACCTGCTTGAGGGCGGTGACAGTTGTTGCCAAATCTGCCTCGTCAGCTTGGGAAAGCTCGGTTTCTAGGCGATTGAAGAGTGCCGGCACTTGCTGTTCAAAAATCAGTTTCAGGGTTTCCTGGGCGGGCGATTGACTGGCTGCGGTGACTGGCGACGGTTCTGACTTGCCGTACTTGGCCTGGAACTGGGCGAAAATTTGGGCGATCGCCTCCAAGTTTTCGGTTTGATCGGGAGTTGTGACATCGGAGTGTTGAACTGATTCGAGCGTAATCTTTTTGAGAGCATCCACCCCCCGCAGCAAAACACTCACAGTAGTCGGTTCCAGAGCCGCCAAGTCTGTGCGATCGCGCAAAATGACAAAACAGTCCTCCAGCGTGTGAGCTGCGACAGACACGTTTTGAAAGCCCAACATCGAACCCGCACCTTTAATCGAGTGAGCCGCCCGAAACATTTCTTTAACTGCCGCTTGTCGCTCTTTCAAACCCGCAGCTTCCATCGCCAGCAGGTTCGTCTCCATTGACTGAAGAAACTCTTCGCATTCTGCGGTAAAAGCATCTATTAATTCGTTTAAATCGTCATCATTCATATTAAATTAGTCATTAGTTAGCAGTCATAAGTCATTAGTCAGTTCTTATATTATGTCCGGTTCATTTCAACCCGCACCACCCAAATAATCTGGTGAAACCGGGTTTCTTCCTAGATTTATCGTACTCAACCCGAATTTTTCGGAGAAACCGGGTTTCTTCCTAGATTTATCGTACTCAACCCAAATTTTTCGGAGAAACCCGGTTTCTTGCCCCAACGACAGAAATGCGATCGCACTTTTTGCGTTGGGAGGGGGCGGGTTTATGCAGATTGTCGGTAATAATTCAAGATTTTTGATGAACCCGCCCCTACAGAATTGTGGTATTTAACCGGATTTAATATGACCAATGACTAATGACTAATGACGAATAACTAACTGCGGAAATTCGCCACCGACTTTTGCAATTGGCCCAGAGAACCAGACAGCTCGTCCAAAGATGCTTTGACATCCGCACCTTTTTGTGCAGTTGTATTCGCAATCTCGTTGACTTGCTGCATACTGTTAGCAATTCCCTCAGCCGAAACAGTTTGCTTGGCAGATGCGATAGTAATATTCTGCACCAAAGCATTCATTTCTCGACTAACTTCGATGATGGCATTGAGGTGAGTTTTGGCTTCGCTTGCTAGCTTAGTGCCTTCCACTACCTCCAGCGTCCCCGATTCCATTGCCTTCATCACGCGGCTGATTTCTTCTTGAATTGTACCGACAATTTCCGAGATTTCCTCCGTAGCGCCGGCGGATCTTTCTGCTAATTTCCGCACTTCTTCGGCAACAACTGCAAAGCCTAAACCTTGTTCGCCGGCTCGCGCCGCCTCAATAGTAGCATTCAGAGCTAATAAATTAGTTTGCGAAGCAAGTTGAGAAATCGAAGTCACAATTTTGCCAATTTGCTGCGAAGATTCGCCCAAACGTTTCATCATTTTCGAGGTAGAGGCGATCGTCAACCGGAGCCCGTTAATGCCTTCGACAGCTCGATCGACCGCCATACCGCCGACTTCAGCCGTTTGAGAAGACTGCTGAGCCACTGTTTCGGCCCGCACCGAAACATCTCGCACGTCGCGGATCGAATTCACAATCCGCTCTATTTCGCGCATGATGGCAGATATTTTTGCTGCTTGAATTTCTGCCTGTTGGGTGAGTTGACTGGTATTGTTAATTGACTCGTCGGTGGCAGATGTTACCTGTTCGGCTAAAGTTTGAATTCCCGTTACTACTTTCCGCAGAGAACCGATTAAGAAGTTGAAAGAGTCGGCGACAGCACCTAAAACATCGTTAGTCACTTCCGCCCTGACTGTCAAGTCGCCTTGAGCCGCGCCTTTAATTTCTCCCAACAATTTAAGGACTTGCTGCGTCAGAGAATCAGCTTCAGCTTTACGTTCTGCTGCTAATTTTCCTAGTCGTTCTTCTGCCTCTTTGCGCTCGGTAATGTCAAAGCGAATGGCGATATATTTGACTATTGTGCCACTGGTATCAAAGATGGGGGAGATCGTCGAATCTACCCAGTAAAACGAGCCATCTTTGCGTCGGTTTTTGATTTCCCCTTTCCACACCAAACCGCGAGAAAGTGTCACCCACATTTCTTCAAAAAATGATTTGGGATGGTAGCCGGAATTGACGAGGCGGTGGTTGCGGTGCAGGAGTTCTCCCATGCTGTAACCGGAGATTTCAATGAATCCGTCGTTGACGTAGGTAATCATGCCTTGCAGATCGGTCTCGCTGACGATCGCCGATTCGTCTAGGGCATTTTGCCGCGTTTTGAGTTCTTGCAGCAAGCGTTCCTGTGTCTCGGCCAACTGCTGCATTTGCTGCTGGGACGATCTTTCCTGGGTGACGTTGCGGCAAACGACTACGCCGCCTTTGAGTGCGCCCGTTTCGTCTTTGAGCGGCCGGCCGGTAATTTTCACCCACAGGCCCTCTGGATTCCCTGCGTGGCGGGTGAAAACCTCTACGTTCTCAGGAGATTCTCCTCTAATTGCCCGTGTTAAGGGGATCTCGGCTGTGGGATAGGGAGTTACCGTATCGGGCAAGAATAAACCGTATCTTGCCGACCATTCGTCGGGAAGAGTATCTGTCGAACCCGTGCCAAAGATATCTGCGGCGGCGGGATTGAACAACACAAAATTGCCTTTTTCGTCGGCAGCAATTATGCCGTCGCCAATGCTATTTATTAGCAGTTGCAAGAGATTGGTTTGTTGCCGAAATTGGTCTTCGGAACGGGCTAATTGGGCTGTTGTTTTTTCCAGTTGCACCATCGCCTGTTTGCTTTCAGTAACGTCGCGAGCGACTGCATACATGAGCTGTTGTTCGGTTTCAGGTCGCACTTTCCACGACAGCCACTTGTAGGAACCGTCTTTGCAGCGGTAGCGATTTTCAAAAGATTTTAATTCGGCGCCACTAGCTACTTTTTCCGCTTGTTTTCGGGTTGATTCGCGATCGTCTGGATGGACTAAATCGATATAATAGTTGTCTTCGAGTTCATGCGCCTTGTAGCCGAGTGTGTTTTCCCAAGAGGGATTGATACGCTTGAATTTGCCTTCAAAACTTATAATACAAATCAAGTCTAGGGAAAGGGTAAAAAATCGATCGCGCTCTTCTTCTGCTTTTTTGCGATCGGTAATTTCGATCGCCACACCGCCGACACCGATGGGTTTGCCGTCAGCTCCGGGCAAAGGAAAATATGACGCCAGCCAATCTCGCACGAGGCCCGGTTCGTTGACGGTTGTACCCGACACCTCAACGTTTAAAAACGGTTGGTTGGTGGCGAGAATCTGCTGCAACATCGGCTGTAGGGTATCGACCATTTGGGGTACAACTTCCCTCACCGTCTTGCCGAGGTGTTCGGCAACTGAGACGCCTGTGGTTTCCGCTAATTTCTCGTTAACTTGGACGAAGCGCAACTGCTCGTCAAAAATAAACATTGAGGCCGGGGCGGCTGTGAAAAATGCGTCAAACCGGGTTTGACGCAAAACTAATTCTCGTTCTAGGGCTTTGCGATCGGTGATGTCGCGAGCTTCGGGAATCAGCAGCACGACTTTGCCGCTGTCGTCTACGATCGGCTTGAGGGAGAAGTCCACAGTTATCACAGCACCCCCAGCAACGAGCACGTCGGCTTCGTAGCGGACTACCTCGCCGGCGGCGGCTTTTACGATCGCAGCTTGCACTTTTTGCTTGGCTTCTGGGGAAATTTGCCACCACAAATTATCTGCAAACTGCGTGCCTACGAAGTCTTCGCGCTCCATTCCGGCGATGTCGAGGGCTGTTTGGTTGGCTTCCAAAACGGTTCCGTCTGGTTTGAGCAGCCCCACTAATTGAAACGATTGGTCAAAAATGGCTCGGAACAGTCTTTCGCGATCGCGCAGCATCTCTTCTGCGCGTTTGCGATCGGTGATGTCGCGACTAACTGTTGCCAACCCGATCGGCTCGCCGGTTTCTGGGTTTTTGACCGTAAATAGGGTGAAGTCAACCGGAAAGTCTTCGCCGGTTTGAAAGTTCCTCAACCGGAATTCACCCTGCCAAAAACCGTCTCGCACAGTAGCCGGCACGATTTCTTCTTGGAAAATCTTACCATTTTCTACTGAGAAGAAGTCATACATACTTTTGCTTTTGACTTCTTCAATATTTGGCAATCCTGCTAGTTTCATTCCCGCGACATTCAGGTATGTTGCCTCTCCCTCCAGGGTAGCCGTGCCGATAAAATCAGAGCTACTTTCTACTAGCGAAATCAATCTTTGCTTTTCGATTTCTGCTTGCTTGCGCTCCGTGATGTCGTTGTTAGTTTCTAAAATTGCTTTCGGTTTTCCCTGTTCGTCTCGCTGCAAATTCCAGCGACTGAATACGGTAATTTTGGTATCATAATTGGTGGTGTGAATTAATTCTCCTTCCCAATAATCCTGCTCTTCTAACTGTGCCGAAATAGCGGCTAAAGGCTGGGGATAAATGGTGTGCAATAGAGTATGGGTGACTTTCCCCAGGGCGGCTTTTTTTGTCCAGCCGTACATCCGTTCGGCTCCCTGACTCCAATAATTAATGGTGCCGTCCATATCCCGAACGATCAAGCCATCGCTGGCAAGATCGAGCATTTGCAAGTTCTGCTGCAAGGCTTCTTCTGTGCGCTTGCGTTCTGTAATGTTGCGGGCGATCGTTGAGATAAATTCAACTTCTGAATTCTCGGATTTGTGGGCAACAATTACTTGAGAAACTGGTATTTCTTCGCCGTCTAAACTCTGCCAAACTGTCTCGCCGCTCCACACCCCGTCCCGGCAAGCTGCGGGGATGCCGACGTTCACAAGAGTGTCGATACTTTTGGGGGATGTCAGGTCAGAAATGCGGATTCCGGTTAAATCGGCGTCCTCGCCAACTCCCAACATTTCTCTGGCTGCGCGGTTGATATAAATGGTGCGCTGTTGGGTGTCGGCTATGCCTACCCAGTCTGTTGTGGTTTCTAAAATTGCTTTGAATCGCAAGAGTTCTTGTTCAGATTTCCGGCGCTGTGTGATGTCGCGCGCGAAGCCGACCATTCCTAAAATGTTGCCTTCTGCATCTTTGAGGGGCAATTTCTGGGTGTCGAAGGTGTGTACTTTGCCGTCGGCTAAGGTGGCTAAGTCGTTGGAGGCGGGCGCGAGGTGGTTGCCGGCCCGGAAGTTTTGGATTTGGTTCTCGGAATCGGTTTCGGCCTGGAAGTTGGCGAAGATGCGATCGACCGATATACCAATTTCTGCGTCGTCTTTGCCGATAATTTCTGCTTGGGTTTTGCCGAAGGCGGCGGCGAAACCTGCATTGACTAGGGTGTAGCGCAAGTTTCGATCTTTGACAAAAATGCAGTCTGGCGTAGCGTCAATGACTGTTCGCAGCAAGTTTTGGGAGCTTTCTACTTCTGCCAGTGTCTGCCGCAGTTGTTCTTCCATTTGCACGCGATTGGTGATATCTCTAATCGCGCAAACGAGAAATTGTCTACCGTCGGCATCTACAAAGGTAGATTTTTTGGCGGAGACAAAGCGGGTGTTTCCTGCTTGGTCTGTGATAGTTTTTTGGATTTCGGTGCTGGTATTTGTCAAAAAAACTAATTCGTCTTTTTTTCGATATGTCTCTGCTTCCTGTTTGGGCAAAAACTGGTCGTAGGATTTGCCAATTAGTTCTTCTCTGCTGTGACCTAGGTGTTGACAAAAAGCATCGTTTAATATTAACCAGCGGTGCTGTTTGTCTTTGACGTAAATCGGGTCGGGGATGCTGTTGAGGATGTTGTTTAAGAATTGTTCTGAGGCTTTTAATTGCTCTTGGACTGCGGTGCGATCGCGAATTTCCTGTTCCAATTGTGCATTAGTTTGCAGGAGCTGCTCGGTTCTTTCATTCACTCGCTGCTCTAGTTCTGCCGTTAGCTGCTGCAAGGTCGCTTCTGTCTGTTTGCGCTGGGTAATGTCGCGGCCTTCGGCGAGGATTTGAAATACTTCTCCTGTTTCATTTAACAGCGGCTTAAAGGACACATCAATTACTGTCACATGGTTGTTGGGGCCGGTGATTTCGTATTCTTCCCGGACAAACTTGCCTGCCGAGACTTGTTTAATGTTCGTTTTTAGGCGCTGCTGGTTGGTTGGAGATGATGCCCACCCTGGTGTCAGCCAAAATTTCAGCCCCAGCACTTCTGATGCTTGGAAATCGCCCAATTCTAGCGCTGTCTGATTTGCTTCGATCAGAGTACCGTCTGGATCTAATACTGCGATCGCTTGAAAAGCTTGGTCGAAGATTGCGTGAAATCGCTGGGTAGTTTCGCTCAGTGCTTGTTCTGTTTCTTTTTTAGAGCTCAAGATTTGCTTGGAACCTACTAAGAATCCGTAACGGTTGGACAAACTCAAAAAAACGAGCGCCACCATTACAGTTATCCAATCGAACACACTTTGTGCCACCTGAGAGTGGGGCAGCCCTAGGTATTCGGCGGCGTGGCCACTGTGGCCGAAAGCGCAGCTCCAAAATATGCCTGCTGTGGCTGTGGCGAAGATGTCGAACCCGAATTGACGGTTTCGCCACAAACCTAAGCTGATTATCCAGGCGATGGCAAAGTAACACACACAAATGATGCAATTAGCAGCTCCAATTACCACCGATTGGGAAAAGTCAGGCAATGTCAGAGTCAAAGTCGTTGCGATCCAGGTATAGAGAATTTCGATCATAAAATTAAGGATGGGCAAATCGGATGCCGACGATCGTTAGTTAAATTTATTCATGCACAGCCGTTGCAGACTTATCTGTATTGTTGATTTTTACCAGCGTTCGGAATGGGCGATCGCTTCTACATCGACAATCATTAGCAAGCGTCCTTCGGAATTGTACAGACCTTTTAAGAATGGAGCTAGGTCGGGACTGACATCTAGTGCTGAGACAATGCGATCGGGATTGAGAGGTAAAACTCCTTCGACGCGGGAGACGGCTAATCCCAGGCGCATTTTCGACAACAATCTCACGTCTCGTGGATCGGGCGCTTCTACCACTAAGATGCGGCTGTTTGGGTGGTAGGTGTCAACCGACTCAATACCTACAAACAGTCCAAAGTCTGCCGCTGCTAAGATTTCGCCCCGCAAGTTGGTTAATCCCAGCAAAAATGGCTGGGTATTGGGAACCAGGGAAATCGGTTGTTCCTTGAGGGAAAGGACTTCCCGCACTGCATCTAATTCTATGCCGAACAGACTGCCTCCTTGACCGAACAGGAGAAATTGCTTTGTTGCACTTGTCTGATTCCCCCCAGCGGGGGGAGCCGTTATTTTCATGGCTTATTTTTAGTTTCTAGTGTAGCTTACAAATTAGAGTGTTGCTTTGACCCTAAAGCCGATCGCCCATCGAGTTTTTCAGCATCACTTTGGGTGCCTCAAATGTTTCCGTTAAATAAATCGCGGTTGGGCAAATAAGCAGGTTTTTATCATTAAACATAAACTTTTATGGAATTCAAAAACCCAGTTTATTAAAAAAAACGGGGTTTGTCGGTATAATGTTTTTTGGGAAGCGGCCGATCGCTTTATATTCGGTTTACGCTGAAAGCAGGCGCTGCACTATGTGGACGAGTTGTTGAGGTTCAAAGGGTTTACTGACGTAAGCGTCGGCCCCTAAATCAGTTCCCCAAGCTTTATCGATCTCGGTGTTTTTATGAGTACAAAATACTACGGGCAATTTGGCAGTTGTGCGATCGCCCCGCAATTCTCTGATCACTTCAAACCCGTTCATTCGTGGCATCACTACATCTAAAACGACCAAAGCCGGAGGGGTTTTGCGGATCAGGGCGATCGCTTCTTCGCCGTCACCTGCCCGCATCACATCCAATCCGGCATCTTGAAGAATGCGGCAGATAATTTCTAGTTCGCTCTTAACGTCGTCCACTACTAAAATTTTGGACATGATTCCCCACTTCCTTGCTGTTATTGACAGCGGACTATGTTTATTTAGAAGCTGACGCGATCGGCGGCGATGGGACTATACCGCTTTGCGGACAAATTAATGTACTTCCAAATACATTATATAGCCGATCCTAGGGCTGAAGGTTAGCTGTCAGCGATCAAAAACGATAAAAATTTACTTGACTAACAGAATCGCTCTGAATAAATTAATCGGCAATTAGTAATTGATTCGTGGTAATTCGCTGTTTTGAAACCAACTACTCTCAGTAGAAAGCTCCCTAAGCAGACAAAAGCCGGATATTCTACGTATTTTTTTTAGCTTGATTCCCAATAATCTAGTTGTGGACAGTGCCTAAATGAGGGTGCTAAAATATTTAAGTATCGGAATTAATAGCAATTTAAAAGGAGCCATAGCGAGATTACTACAGGTATTCAAATAAGTTTTTCTTGTTAAAATACAGCACAATCTCCCTGAGCAGTCGCTATTAGGAATGAGAATTAAATAACTTCCACTTTTGAAAGTGGGATGGGCGTCCCGCCCGGCCAAAAAGGACGGGCGGGA
>NZ_JAUBUY010000001.1:197259-299430 GCF_036705565.1 Microcoleus sp. AT8-B5 | reverse complement strand
TCCCGCCCGTCCTTTTTGGACGGGCGGGACGCCCATCCCACAATAACAATTAAAATTGTAAGTTATTTAATTCGCGAGCCTTATGGGTAATCGACCGGACATAATATGAATGGCGAATATAATTCGCTCTTCTACAAAGAAATTCCGCGCCCAGCGAGGCTAGAATAAAAGATGGTAAAAAACTGATTTTCTATTACTTAAAGTAAAGGGCGGCTTGATATAAAACTTGTTCTTGATGGGTTAACAAAGTGCAGTCAGAAAGCGGGTAAGCCACACAAGTAACAGCATAGCCAGCTTGCAATTCTGACGGCTTCAAAAACTTTTGTTCGCTTTGGTCGATTTCACCACTCAGCAGTTTGACAACGCAAGCAGAACACTCTCCTTGCTTGCATCCATTCGGCAAGCGGATACCGGCATCTTCTGCCATATCTAAGATATACTGGTCGTCTGGTACGGAGATCGTGCGATCGAGCGCGATCGCCTCATTCACCAACCGAACTTGATAAACTGCCATTTTTTTCTTATTCCTCGCGAAAAGGCGGGTTTACGATGCTGTTAGTCCTAGCAAATATTTCGGGTAAAACCCGCCCATACAACTAGAAAGGGCGGATTTATATCGTGTATATCTAGACAAGTGCTTCTTGATAATCGAGATTTTCCTCTAGATAAATAGCCCGAATATCCTCGGGCAAATTTGATTCTAAAGTTTGATATCCTTTTTGCAGCAAAGCCTTTACCTGAGCGGGCGAAATAGCTTCGCCTTCTGCTTGCAAATAAGCTGCAATTCGAGTTTCGCTCCAGCGGAAAGTCTGAGCCATCAACACGACTAAACGCGGCAGCGGCGCTAACAATTCTAAGGCTTGTTTGACGTAACACCAGAGGGGAGGCGGAGCCGATTGCAAAGAGTAGTGAATCGACTCAACAGGGGGCAATTCAGCTTGATTGATGCAGACTGCGGTGACATTAATCAGCCAGTTTTGGAGACTGAGATTTTCGCCATCAGACTCTTGGATTTCGCGACGCAAATCCAGGCCTCGGAGTTCGTGATAGATGTGCAGCCAAGTGTGGGCAAACAGGTAATCGCCTTGTACGGGCGATCGTACGGAATGGCGAATCAGGGAGTGTACAATTTGAGCATAGCGGCAAAAAATCGCCGTGAAGAACCTACCTTGATCGGGATGGTTTTGAAACAGGGTCAATAATTCCTGATCGCTGTGGTGAAACAGGGATTTGACCACAGGATGGTTGAATTCTGAAAAATTAGGTGTTTGCACAATTGTTCTGTAACGGTTTTGGGAATAAATGCTGGTGCAGCCCGATTCTACAACACGATATACATTTGATGCAAGTGCTTAAAAAATATGTTGATAATAAAGTCAAATTAATTATATAATTAAGTTGTAGGTGACGGTGAATAAACCTCAATTAGTAGATCGAATTTTATTTGTTCACCGTCACCTACAAAGGTTGTTTAAATGGTAAATTCTTTGTATGTCTAGCATTAATACTGGTATCGAATGGACTGACAGAACGTGGAATCCAACGACGGGCTGCGATAAAGTCAGTCCGGGCTGCACGCATTGTTATGCCGAAGCATTAACAAAAAGGTTTCACACTAATTTTCCTAACGGTTTTGATTTAACACTGCATCGCGAGCGGCTGCAAGAACCCAAACGCTGGCGAAAACCGAGCCGCATTTTCGTGAATTCGATGAGCGATTTATTTCACGAAGAAGTTCCTTTTTCATTCCTTCAAGAAGTTTTTGAAGTGATTCGAGAAACTCCTTGGCACGTATATCAAATTCTGACCAAAAGACACGAACGCCTTCGCGAACTAGCAGATAAATTAGACTGGCATGAAAACATTTGGATGGGAGTTTCTGTTGAAAATCAAAAGTACGTTGACAGGATTGATTGTTTGCGAAAAGTACCTGCCAAGGTCAGATTTCTCTCGTGCGAACCGCTTTTAGGTGCTTTGGATATTGATTTAAAAGGCATCCATTGGGTAATAGTTGGGGGAGAATCTGGACAAAAAAACCGTCCCATGCAAGCAGAATGGGTTGAGAGTATTCAACAGCAGTGTGAGGAGGCTGAAGTAGCGTTTTTCTTCAAGCAATGGGGAGGTAGAACACCTAAAGCTGGTGGGAGAATGTTGGATGAGAAAATTTGGGATGAGATGCCCGAAGCATGGGAGAAACACCAAAGGCAATTCAATAACTACAGTTTAAAAATAAGTCGCACTTCAATGAAAAAAGCTACTACTACTTTGGTAAAAATGTGATTTCTACGCTGTCTCCGAATGTGTTTTCTGTTCGCTTAGATGGATTTGTTATGATTTTACCTTCAGCCTCTAGTTTCAAAAGAGCTTGTTTGTAATTTTTCTTAATGTAACGTTTGCCAACGTGGTGTTGGTTGTAAACTTCTAGCATCGTCAGAGTTTTTCCCGCAAATTCATCAAGTAGCATATTCTCAAGTTCGTCAGGCGGTTTAATATCAAATAGTGAAAGCTGTATTGCAGGCGCAGGATTGTATTCAAAAGACGGTACACCTTGGTCAAAAATAGAGCTCTTTCGGCCCATAATATCTTTAATAATCGAATGACCTCTCGAACTTTTCGACACAAATATCAGATAATGGCTAGTACGATTACCTGTAGCATTTTTAAAGCAAAAATCTTGAACGTGGGAGCCTCCTACTTCTTTTAAAGCTGTGCAAATAGCATTAACAATCGTTAACTCTCTTTGTTCAGGTGACATTGGTTTCAATTCTGTCTGAAGGAGATGAACTCGCTCTTGACCAAAGAGAGAGTTCATGTGCTCCTTTACCTTTGGGTTGTTTAACCCCGGATTAATTCTGTTATAATTAAAGAAAAATATACAATCACAACCCCAACCTTTAATGAGGGAGCGAATGAGTTTTAGCGACAAGCCCTTGTAACCCCAAGGGTCAATAAAAAAAAGTGTGGGAACATTATTATTAATTTGTTGAATAGCTTGGAAAATTTCTTCTCCCACCTCCTCATTTAAAACTATTGGTTCATGTCTTAATCTACCTATGTCGGGGATGGCTGCTATAGCCTGTTGGAGAGAGTGAGTATTATTTGAGTCTTTATCATTAAACAGTGTTACTAGCATTTGTGACATATCGGGATCGGCAATAGCACGTTCCAAGATAAGTAGTGGAGTAGATTTAGAACCGTCTTGATAGCGACCAGGCCCAGAGAACAAATCAATATAGGCAATTTTATTACTCCCTTTCTTGGCTGTTTTTATAATTACTTTTGCCCAGGCCCAAAAGTATTTAGCAACTATTTCTGATTTTACTAAAGAATTATCTCTGGACTCATCAAAGAAAGAACTGTCAGGCATCACAGTCACCTCTACAATTTAGTTAATTTTACTGCGGCTACATAATTGTACCATAACCTCCACCCCCAGGAGTCTCAATCACAAACACATCCCCCGGCTGCATTTCCACAGTCGCCGTACTTCCCAAATCTTCAACTTTTCCCTCCACCGTTTCAACATAATTCCGCCCAACTTTCCCCGCTTCGCCCCCATTCAAACCGCAAGGAGAAATCACCCGCCGCCCCGATAAAATTCCCGCCGTCATTGCCTCCCGAAACCGCACTCGCCGCACAACTCCATTACCGCCGCGATGATATCCATTTCCCCCGCTATTAGCCCGAATTGCAAAACTTTCCAACAACACCGGGAAGCGCCATTCTAATACTTCTGGATCAGTTAAACGCGAATTAGTCATGTGAGTTTGAACCGCATCAGTGCCGTCAAAATCTGCACCAGCACCCGAACCGCCGCAAATAGTTTCATAATATTGATAGCGCTGATTTCCAAAGGTAAAATTATTCATAGTTCCCTGAGAAGCAGCCATCACTCCCAACGCACAATACAAAGCATCGGTAATATTCTGCGATGTTTCCACATTTCCGGCAACTACCGCCGCTGGATAGCGAGGATTCAGCATACAGCCTTCGGGATTGATGATTTCGAGAGGTTTCAAACAGCCCGCATTTAGAGGAATATCGTCATCTACCAACGTGCGGAAAACATACAAAACAGCGGCTTTGCACACCGCAGCGGGAGCATTAAAATTGTTGAATTGTTGAGCAGAAGTGCCAGTAAAATCTATTTTTGCACTGCGCGCAGATTTGTCAATTGTAATCGCTACCTTAATTTGTCCGCCGCTATCCATCGGATAAGTAAACTCGCCATCTTGCAAAACATCAATTACCCTGCGTACCGACTCTTCCGCATTGTCTTGTACGAAGCCCATATAAGCTTGCACAGTCTCTAATCCATAATGTTCTACCATCTTGAGGAGCTCTTCTGCGCCGCGCTTGTTAGCAGCAATTTGTGCTTGCAAATCGGCTATATTTTGAGCGGAATTGCGAACAGGAAAATTACCCGCTGTCAGAATTTCTAGTAATTCTTTTTCTCGAAAATAGCCCTCGCTTACTAACAGCAAATTGTCAAGCAATACACCTTCTTCAGTTACTGTTGTACTGTTAGGAGGCATGGAACCGGGAGTGATGCCACCGATGTCGGCGTGGTGTCCCCGCGAGGCAAGATAAAACAAAGGAAGGGAGGAATCACGATCGAATACTGGAGTAATAACGGTGATATCTGGTAAATGCGTGCCGCCGTTGTAGGGATTGTTAGAAACATAAACATCGCCGGGTTGAACCGCATTGCCTTGTGCTAAAATTAAAGCTTCAACGCTTTCGCTCATCGAGCCCAGATGTACGGGAATGTGCGGCGCGTTGGCAACTAATTGCCCGTTTTTGTCGAAAATTGCACAGGAAAAGTCGAGACGTTCTTTGATGTTGACTGAGGAACTTGTGTTTTGCAATGTGACGCCCATTTGTTCGGCGATCGCCCGAAACAAATTATTAAAAATTTCCAGCAAAACCGGATCGGATTTAACCGCAGATAAACGCGAATGAACGCCGATATTATCTGCGTCCATCTGCGTGCATCTGCGGTTCAAAATTAAATCATTATTTTCGGTGATTTCCCCTTCCCAGCCCGGTTCTATGATATTAGTTCCCGTTGCTTCAACAATCATAGCAGGGCCTTCTATGCAGTCGCCCGATCGCAAATCGTCTCTCTGATAAACAGGCGTTTCCCGCCAGCCGCCACCCACATACATTTGCACCGTTGAAATTGGTTGCACAGGCAAGATGCCTGTGCCACAAGAGGGGGAAATTGTGGATGCTTCTGGCACATCCATTGTTTCTACAACTTCCACCGAAACCGCTTCCACAATCAGCGGTTTTTCTGGCATAATAAAACTGTAACGCTGTCGGTGTGCTGCTTCAAATTCCGCCTGCATCGCTTCAATATTGTCAGCAAAATTGACCGCCAAAACCGAGTCACTCCCCTGATATTTTAAGCGCAACTTGCTAACAACTAAAACCTCAGACTCATTCTCTGTGTTCTCTGCGCCTCTGCGGTTCAATTCCCTCTTTCCCTCAGCCTCCAATTCGCTTAAAATATAATGCAAATCAGATAATAATTCTGTATTTAATTGTTGCTCGATCGCCCTTTCGCGAATAGCCCGCACATCAGCCAAACCCATACCGTAAGCCGACAACACACCCGCATAAGGGTGAATAAATACCCGTTTCATCCCCAAAGCATCGGCGATCGCACAAGCGTGTTGGCCGCCCGCACCGCCGAAACAGCACAAAGTATACTCCGAAACATCGTAACCGCGCTGAAGCGAGATTTTTTTGACAGCATTTGCCATCTTTTCCACAGCGATCGCCAAAAAACCCTCCGCCACCTGTTCCGCCGTCCTCTCGCCCCCAATTTCCCCCGCTAACTGCACGAATTTTTGCTTAACTACGTCAGGGGCGATCGGCAAATCTCCATTCAATCCAAACACTTTCGGGAAAAAATCCGGTTGAATTTTCCCCAACATCACATTGCAATCAGTCACCGTCAACGGGCCGCCTTTGCGATAGCAAGCAGGCCCAGGATTGGCCCCTGCAGACTCCGGCCCGACGCGGTAGCGAGCCCCGTCAAAAAAGACAATTGAACCGCCGCCGGCTGCTACAGTGTGAATTGCCATCACGGGCGATCGCAATCTCACCCCAGCAATTTCCGTCTCAAATTCGCGTTCGTATTCGCCGTTAAAATGGGCAACATCTGTCGAAGTTCCGCCCATATCAAAGGTAATAATTTTATCAAAACCTGCCTTTTTGCTCGTTTGAACTGCACCGACAATTCCCCCAGCAGGCCCAGATAAAATACTGTTTTTTCCTTGAAATTGTGCCGCCTCCACTAAGCCGCCATTCGATTGCATAAACATTAATTTGGGGCATTGGGAATTGGGCATTAATAATCCCTCGTTCCCGGAATCTGCCTCTATTAATTGACTGGTTACTTGTTCGACATAACGCCGTAAAATCGGAGATAAATAAGCATCGACAACCGCAGTATCTCCCCGCGAAACTAATTTCATCAGCGGGCTGACTTCGTGAGATACTGAAATTTGAGTAAAGCCAATTTCTTTCGCTATTTTAGCAACTTGTTTTTCGTGTTCCGAGTAGCGGTAGCCGTGCATGAATACGATCGCACAACTGCGAATTCCCTCATCGTATGCTTGCTGCAAAGACGGGATAAATTCGGGATTGACAGCAGTTAACTCCTCACCTTGAGCACTGTAGCGTTCTGCAACTTCAATAACTCGATCGTACAGCATCTGGGGCAAAACAATGTGACGCGCGAAAATATTCGGGCGGTTTTGATAGCCAATTCTCAGCGCATCGCCGAAACCTTTAGTAATTAACAGAATTGTGCGATCGCCCTTTCGTTCCAGCAAAGCATTTGTCGCTACCGTCGTCCCCATTTTAATCGCTTCAATTTCGGCGGCGGGTATGGGAACATCTGTGGCAATTCCCAAGATGTCGCGAATTCCTTGAACTGCTGCGTCGGTGTAGCGATCGGGGTTTTCCGACAGCAGCTTGTGAATAACTAACTTACCGTCGGGGCTCTTGGCGACAATATCGGTGAAAGTGCCACCGCGATCGATCCAAAATTGCCAGCGAGTGCGATCGGGAAAAGTAGGATTCATATCTCTTTTTTTTGAAATTTTTGCTTGATTAATTTACAAGTATTCAACAAACTTCTGTTCAAGTCAATTCATAAAATTCATAACTTCGGGTCATAAAAGTCATAATTTCTGGTCAATCCAACTAGCACGCGCTCGATCGTGTTAATTTATAGATGTCGAATGCCCTTGACTAACCCCTGACAAACACCAGCCAGAAAATCTAAATCCAAAGTCTCAATCCTATCGCTTTCTCGATGATAATGCGGATTTCGCATATTAGCAGTATCAGTCACCATGATAGCGGGATAACCATTATCCCAAAAAGGAACATGATCGCTGCGGCGAGTATCCGGCACAATTAAACCTCGATTCGGCACCGGCAGCCACTCGCAGGGCTGACCAGATTGGCGAATTTTGCCACTCAAATTAATCAAATCGGGAACCGTCCGCAAAGTGCCAATTAAAGCAATAAAATTGCCACTATTGGGATAAAAATATTTCAAGCCAGCGGGATAGCTTTGAGAATTAGGATTATGGTTGCAATAACCCAACATTTCCAAAGAAATCATTAACCGGATTGACTTTTGCTGTTGCTTGTATTTAGCTGCATGATGACTGCTTCCCAAATAACCGTATTCTTCCATATCAAAGGCGACTAATTGCACTGGATATTTGAGCGGCGCAGATGCGATATCCCTTGCGAGTTCCAGCAAAACAGCAACACCAGTAGCATTATCATCGGCCCCAGGCGATCCGGGTACAGTATCGTAATGAGCACCAATTACGATCGGCTTTTCTTGCTTCTTTTCTTGCTTCCCCCCTTTAGCAAGGGGTGATTCTTCTTGCTTCCCCCCCTTAGCAAGGGGGGGACTGAGGGGGGGTAAATCCAAAATCAAATTGTGATGAATTCGGCCGCGCACGGAAAAATCGTCAATTTCTACAGTTCCCCACTGTCCCAACTGTTCCCGGATGTATTGCTGAGCATAAAAATGCCCTTGGGATGCGAGGTATGGATTGCGATCGCGTACAATTTGAATCAGATGGCTGTGCAAGCGTTCTTTGAGATTCATGCGATCGGAGATACAATGAGTACACTAAGATTATATGGGATTGAATTATGATTGGAGAAGTCAGGATCGAAAATTATAAGTCCATTCAAAAGCTGAAGCTAGAATTAGGACGACTAACTGTATTGATCGGTGAAAATGGCTGCGGAAAGAGCAATATCCTAGAGGCGATCGCCCTTGCTTCTGCGGCGGCTGATGACAAGCTGGATAACGAGTTCTTAGCATCTAGGGGCATCAGAGTTACAGAACCTCAATTGATGCGATCGGCTTTTGAAAAGGAAAATTTAGATAAAGATATCAGCATTGAAATTAGAGGAAATAATGACACAATAAAAATAAGGTTTATTTTAAATAACGATAATACACCCTATGCTCGATGGAGAAATCATTTTTACTATGGGATTTCAGAAGAAGAACGGAATTTAGAAAGAGCCTATAGGCCGCTTGCTGCTTGGGAATATAATAGTTTTTTAGACAGCCGAGATCGACAATATCAATTTATCCGCAAAACAAATATCAAAACACTTAAAATACAGGAATTTATCATTTACTCTCCTGAAAATATCGCCTTACGTACTTTTGAAAAAGAAGGGCAAATTCAACCATTAGGGATTAATGGAGAAGGCTTGTTTAAACTATTAAAAGTTTTGAATTCAGATAACCAGGAGCAGCTTAATGAAATCAATAAAAAACTGCAATTAATAGATTGGTTTCAAGATTTTGAAGCTCCTCCCAATTTATCAAGTATTCAAAACTCTCTCCAAATTAAAGATAGATACTTAGATCCAGATTTAGCTTACTTCGATCAAAGAAGTTCTAATGAAGGCTTTTTATTCTTGCTTTTTTACTTCGCTTTATTTATTAGCGATATCACGCCTAAATTTTTTGCAATAGATAACATTGACGCTTCTCTCAACCCCAGATTATGCCGCCGATTAATGCAAGAATTAGTCGAATTAGCAAAAAAACACGACAAACAAGTTATATTCACAACCCACAACCCGGCAGTTTTGGACGGTTTGGATTTAGGTGATGAGGAACAGCGGCTGTTTGTGATCTACCGCAGCCAACTAGGTCATACTAAGGCTATACGTATTCTCAAACCCAAACCTCTGGAGGGACAAGAACCTGTAAAATTATCAGAGGCTTTTTTGAGAGGCTATATCGGCGGACTTCCTGAAAATTTTTAATATGATTAAGTTTGGATTGATTACAGAGGGACTTACTGACCAGATTGTTATTAAGAGTATTTTAGCTGGATATTTCAACAGATCCGATCTAGTTATCAGATCGCTGCAACCAGAAATAGACAAAGACAAAAACTATGGCGGTTGGACTCTAGTTTTTGATTATTGCAAGTCAAACATTTTTCGAGAATCATTTCAATATAATGACTATATCATTATCCAAATAGATACAGATGTTTTGCTGGATTACCAAAATTCTAATTATAATATTCCCAAGCGAGATGAAAATGGTAATGAATTTACTCCTCAGCAGTCGATCGAAAAAGTTATTGAAAAATTCAGAGATACGATTGGTGAGGATTTTTATGATAAACATCAACAGCGGATCGTGTTTGCAATTTCTGTTGACTCTATTGAGTGTTGGTTCCTCCCACTGTATTATACCGACAGTAGAAAAGCTAAAATTACAAACTGCCTCGACACGTTAAATCGGGAACTGGCGAAAAAACACAATTTTACGATCGACGCTAAGGCTAAAAATCCTGAATATTATCGAATAATTTCAAAACCATATCGCAAGCATAAAGTTTTGATGAAGCATTACGCAGATAATCCCAGTTTAAAAACTTTTATAGAACAGATTCAAAGCAGAGACATTAAGATTGGTGGTGAAGAGGATTGGTAATGAAGCAAGTTATTATGTCCTATAATAGAAACATAGTTATCGGAGATTACCATGCAAGCATACAAACTTAGAGGTAAAATCGATGCAACTGGCAACTTGGTAGTTGTGGAACCCGTGAATATGCCGCCGGGAGATGTAGAAATCATCGTCTTGCAGCTACCTGATACGGTTAAACAAGCCAGCGCGTCAGAAAATGCGATCGCACCTGAAGCACCTCAAAAAAAGTTTAAAACTAATGTGAAGGCATTTCAAGGTTTATTCGATCGAGATGCTGTACCGGAAACGCTGGATTTTGACGATCCAGACAAACAAGCAAAATGGGAATATTTAAAAGAGAAACATAACTTGTGAAAATCCTGATAGACACCAATATAATAGTAGATGTTGCGCTCGATCGAGAACCTTTCTTTTCTGAGAGCGATCGCATTTTAACTTTTGTTGAAGAAGCACAAATTCAAGGCTATATTTCAGCCTCAACTTTTAGCGACCTTTACTATATTATCCGCAGAGACAGAGGCCGCGATTGGACGCTGGATTTTTTGAGGCAGCTAGCCACATTTTGTCAAGTCGCAACAGTAGATAACTCTGTTATTTCAATGGCATTAACTTGCAACTTCAAGGATTTTGAAGATGCGATTCAGTACAGCACTGCTGTCATCAATCGAATTGATGCCATTGTCACCCGCAACCCGCGAGATTTTCCGGTTACTACTCCTAGGATTTTAACTCCAAATCAGTTAATTCTTGAATTAACTGATTCTCCCTAAATTTCTCAAAGCGCTAAACTTCTGATTCCAGTTCGCTAACCCGCAACTGCACGGGTAATTCTACAGAATTCAACTCAGACGACTCTAACAATCCTGTAGCTTCAACTTCTGCACTCGCTTCACCGTGCCGCACTTTTCGCAACTTCTGGGCCAAAGTATCCCGCTGGTTAATCAAATAAATACTAACCAAAGTCAGCCCAACTCCCATCGATTGCAGCGGATTGAGCACTTCGCCCAAGAACAAATTGCCGAACAGCAAAGCAAATACAGGCGTAAGAAAGGTAAGAGAACTTAAACTGGTTAGACTGCCACTCGAAGCAAAATAAAAGAATAAACCGTAGGCGATCGCACTTCCGAACACAGTAGAATAACCTAACGCCATCCAGCCCGAAAAATCGATATTCACAAACTGTTCAGACTCAGTTGCAGCCGAAATTGCCAACAGCGGCAAACCGCCCAAAATCATGTGCCAACCAGTCGCCACCACCGGATCAACATAACGGCAAACCCAGCGCACCAAAACCGTACCCACAGCCATCGACAAAGCAGCCAACAGCATCAACCATTCTCCACCCTGAAACAACTGTTCGATACCCGCAGAAACCTCCCTGTTTTCAGGATGAAAAAGCCCCAAAATCCAGCCATCGGGCAACCCGATCAAACTGATGCCCGCAACGCCAATAACTAATCCCAACCAGCCCCAAAAACCAATTTTTTCTTGAAACAGCCACAAACACAAAATCGCCACTGCTAGCGGCTGAGAATCAATCATCACCGAACCCAAACCCGCACCGGTTCTCGCCAAACCTTCGGCTAAAAAGCCTTGAAACAAAGTAGCGTCAACCAAAGCAAACAGCGAAATCCACAGCCAAGCTTTCCAACCCTGGGGCTGTGGTTTTCCCATCAGCGCCGCCGCCAGCAGCACCAACACACCCGCAGGTACTAGACGCACGAATGCCACAAACAGTGGCGTTGTATGCGGCATCACCCCCTTCATCGCTACCATCGCGGTTCCCCACAGGAAAAACGGCGCAATTAGCAACAGCGGGGCAAAAGGTAGTTTTGAATCGGTAAGTTTTAGCTGCATGGCGGAGACTCCAAATAATTGATGAGATTGATTCTGGTGGGGATGATGTAGTTTTGTTAAGCAATTTTTACAATTATATATTGGTGTAGTCCTGGACGCACGGGTGGCCAGAAACCGGGTTTTTTCACCCACATATTTGCCTCAAACCCTGAATCTCTGCAAAAAACCCGGTTTCTTCAGTCTCATCGAGTGGCCTTCTTCCCTCTTCCTTCTTCCTTCTTCTCTCTTCCTTCTTCCTTGAGATAAGGCACACTAGAAGTGAGATACAAAAAGTAACATTGCCCGAAACTGCCCATGATTTGGCCATTCAAGCCCCGCTACCGCAAACAAATCGCCCGTATCGAAATCACCGGAGCCATTGCCGGAGAAACCCGTAAACGAGTCCTAGAAGCTCTCAAAACCGTTGAAGAACGCAAATTTCCCGCCTTGCTGCTGCGGATAGACAGCCCCGGCGGCACTGTCGGCGATTCCCAGGAAATTTACAGCGCACTCAAGCGTTTGCGCGAAAAAGTCAAAATTGTTGCCAGTTTTGGCAATATTTCAGCTTCTGGCGGAGTTTACATCGGCATGGGAGCCGAACATATCGTTGCTAATCCCGGTACAATTACTGGCAGCATTGGCGTGATTATCCGGGGTAACAATTTAGAACGGCTGTTAGAAAAAGTAGGCGTTTCTTTTCAGGTGATTAAATCGGGGCCGTATAAAGATATCTTGGCATTCGATCGCGAATTGACAGATCCTGAACAGCAAATTCTGCAAGACTTGATCGACACCAGCTACCAGCAATTCGTGGAAACCGTTGCTGAAGCCCGGAAATTGCCTGTTGAGAAAGTGAAAAGTTTTGCCGACGGTCGGGTTTTTACCGGCCAGCAAGCCTTAGAATTGGGTTTGGTCGATCGACTGGGAACAGAAGAGGACGCTCGCCGCCTTGCCGCCGAACTCGCAGGCCTCGACCCGGAAAAAACCGAGTCTTGCACGCTAGAAAAACAAAAACCTTTCCTAAATCGCGTCTTGGGGAGTAGTCTGGATATATCCGGGCTTTCGGCTTACAAGAATTTGCTGGAATTCGATCTTTCTACTAGCGGTTTGCCGCTGTGGATGTATCGCCCGTGATTAAATAGTCAGTTGGCAGTTGGCAGTGGTAATTAGTAATTAGTAATGGGTAATTGCAACTAGCAACTGACAACTAGCAACTGACAACTAACAACTGACAACTGGCAACTGACTAATATGGAGGAAATTTGCGTGGAGTGGCAAGTGCGGGGGATTCGTGGGGCAACAACAGCTAGCGAGAATTCGGTGGCAGCAATTCGAGAAGCGGTGAGAGAATTATTAGATGAATTAGAAGCAAAAAATGATATAAATCCAGATTTAATTATTAGTGCTACGTTTTCTGCTACTCGCGATTTAGATGCTGTGTTTCCGGCTGCGATCGCCCGCGAACGTCCTCACTGGTGTAATGTTCCTTTGTTGGACGTGCAGCAAATGCACGTTGAAGGTGCTTTGGAACGCTGCATTCGGTTTTTAATTCACGTCAATTGGCCGGCAAATACTGAAATTTATCATCCTTATTTGCGGGGAGCTCAAAATTTGCGCCCCGATAGGAATTTAGCGGTGGCGGTGGCTGGGGAAAAATAATAGATTCACTTTGGGCTTGATTTAAAAGTTAACTCACCATTACAGGTGGGTTTATTTTTTACGGGATTTGATACAGTACAAAACCTGCCTTGGGGATATACAGCACTTTCCAGGTAAGTGAAGTACAGAGAAACCGGGTTTCTTGAATAAAACCGGTTTCTGGCGAGAAATCCAGAAGAAACCCGGTTTCTGGGGTGTACTTTATAAACCTGGAATCCGCTGTATGCTTAAAAGCTTTTATTATAAAAAAAACCCGGTTTCTTTGAGAAGCCGGGTTTTTTGTCAATCAGACGCTTTCTTGTGATGCAGCCTAATCCCTAAAAAAATGTCATATATAAAACTCCAAAAGTCCTTTTTCCCTTCCAATATTCCCAAAGTTTGAGGAGAACCTTTCTCATCCAACAGCGGCTTGACAGCCTCATAAGCAGGCTTGTAATTGTACCAAGGAATGGAAGGCCACAAGTGATGAATCAGATGATAATTCTGCCCCAAAATCAAGATATTTAGAATAGGACTAGGATATACTCTGGCATTTTTCCAGCGATCGCGCTCGTGAAACGGACGGTGCGGCAAATAATCAAAAAACAACCCCAAGGCCAACCCCACCACCAAAGCCGGAGAAAACCAAAAATTCAGCACGTAACCTAAATGGTCGTACTGAATGGCAATATACACCACCGCTACGACAAACAAACGGCTGAGAAACCATTCCAAGAGTTCGTATTTCCGCCACAGTTTGCGCTTAAAAAAGAAAATCTCGTGGTAAAAAAACCTCGCAGCAATCAACCACAAAGGCCCGCCCGTAGAAACATAATGGTCTGGATCGTTATCTGGGTCATTAACGTGGGCGTGATGCTGCATATGTACCCGCGTAAACACCGGGAAAGCAAAACCCAACATCAGCGCGCTACCGTGTCCCAAAATAGCATTAACTGTGCGATCGCGATGGGCCGCATTGTGAGACGCATCGTGAATCACAGTTCCAGCCATGTGCAAAGCCAACACGTTCAGCGAAAAACAGCACCATTGGGGCCATCCCCAACACCAGAAACCCAAGTTAGAAATCACGATAATCACTACTGCACTCAAAAACAGCAGCAGTGTCGGATTCAAGTCACCGGGAGGACTCAGAAACTCTTTCGGCACTGTCAGCGGCCGTCCTGCCTCCGACATCTTTGTTAAGACTCCTTAATATTTCACACTTGCGTAGTATAAGATACAAGCCAGACAATAGTAAAGTTTTGTCAGGAACCTCAGCCTCAAGGCATGAAAGAACAGAGTTCGATCGCCAAAAACTAGCCTCTGCACAAACAGGAAAGTATTGCTGTTGTACAAGGATACCAGTCCTAGATTAGCCAAAAGAGCTCAGCAGACCAATTAAAATCAATGGGTATGTCTGTATTTATGTCAAGCCTGAGAGCGGAAAAATTTGCAAAAAAGAGCGCTCCCCAAGAAAAGATTACCGATCGGTAAAAAGTCAGATATTCTATATATTGTTCAATACCTACTTTTTTGACGACTATCAAAATTTTTAAGACTTGAGACTAGCATCATTGCTTGTAGTGCAAAGATGAAACGTTAGCCGAAATTTAAACAAGAAATCCACCTGCCTCCCCAGAACACCGCTGATGCAATTGCCAAAAGCCCTACGCCGGACTAAAATCGTCGCCACCATTGGCCCAGCAACTTCGGACCCACAAGTGCTGCGCCAGCTCATAGAAGCAGGTGCCACAACTTTGCGACTCAACTTTTCCCACGGAACAGAAGAAGACCACCAGCGCAGCATTCGCTTAATCCGGCAAACATCCTTTGAACTCAACCAGCCGGTTGCCATCCTCCAAGACCTCCAAGGCCCGAAAATTCGTTTAGGGCGCTTTGAGACAGGCTCTATAGTTGTCAAAAACGGCGATCCTTTCATTCTCACCAGTCGCCAAGTTCCAGGCACCGAACTCATTTCTTCCGTCACCTACGACCCCCTAGCAGACGAAGTTCCAGAGGGATCAGTGATTCTGCTTGACGACGGGAAAGTGGAAATGCTGGTCGAAAAAGTAGACCGTGCGGCGCGGGAATTGTACTGCCGCGTCGTCGTCGGCGGGCCACTTTCCAACAACAAAGGGGTGAATTTTCCCGGAGTTTACCTGTCAATTAAAGCGCTGACTGATAAAGACCGCAAAGATTTAATGTTCGGCCTCGACCAAGGTGTCGATTGGGTGGCGCTGAGCTTTGTGCGGAATCCCCAAGATGTGCTCGAAATTAAAGAGCTGATTGCCAGTGCGGGCAAGCAAGTACCGGTGATTGCTAAGATCGAAAAGCACGAGGCGATCGAACAAATGGAGGAAATTCTGACCCTTTGCAACGGCGTGATGGTCGCCCGCGGCGATTTGGGAGTGGAACTACCCGCCGAAGACGTGCCGATTTTGCAAAAGCGCCTGATTGCTACCTCCAACCGCCTGGGCATTCCGGTAATTACCGCTACCCAGATGCTCGACAGCATGGTCAACAATCCCCGTCCCACCCGCGCCGAGATTTCCGACGTGGCCAACGCGATTCTTGACGGAACTGATGCAGTGATGCTGTCCAATGAAACTGCTGTCGGCAAATTCCCCGTCGAAGCGGTGGCGACGATGGCGAGAATTGCGGTGCGGATGGAGAGGGAAGGAATCAAGCGGAATATTCGGAATGTAGAAGATATTGGTCGATCGATCCCCAACGGCATCAGCCAAGCAGTCAGCCAAATCTCCGAACAATTGAACGCCGCGGCCATCATGACGCTGACCAAAACCGGCGCCACAGCCCGAAATGTCTCGAAATTCCGACCCAAAACTCCGATTTTGGCAGTTACTCCTCACGTAGACGTAGCCCGACAACTGCAATTAGTATGGGGAGTAAAACCCTTGCTGGTGCTGGATTTGCCCTCCACCGGCCAGACATTTCACTCTGCCATGACAGTCGCCCAGGAAAAAGAGTTAGTCTCCGACGGAGATTTAGTGGTAATGACCGCCGGTACTCTGCAAGGGGTTGCCGGATCGACGGATTTGATCAAAGTTGAAGTAGTGACAGCAGTTTTAGGCAAAGGCACCGGTGTCGGTTTGGGATCGGTGAGTGGGATGGCCAGGGTTGCTCGCACTGCTGCGGATGTAGGCAATTTCCACGCTGGAGAAATTTTGGTAGTGGAACACACCAGCGTCGCTTTTGTGGAGATGATTCGGAAAGCCGCAGGTGTGGTGACGGAGGAGGACAGTTTGACTTCTCACGCCGCGATTATCGGTTTGCGGTTGGGCGTGCCGGTGATGGTGGGCGTGAAGAATGCCACGCGGGTAATTCGGGACGGAACTATGCTGACGCTGGATATGCAGCGGGGTTTGGTTTATTCCGGGGCCAGAGGCGGTTCAACTGACACTGAAGTGACCGTTTAACTGTTGGTGAGTTGTAGAATTTTGAATTAAATTCTACAACTCGTTGCTTTTTTCGCTGAGGTTGTGCTATAATCCAAAATTGTCTGTGCCGATGTAGCTCAGGGGTAGAGTATTCGATTCGTAATCGAACGGTCGTGGGTTCAAATCCCACCATCGGCTTTGGGTTTCAGCGATTTTTGTCTGTCTTTAGTCTATGACTGAGCTCAAACTGTGATCAAAACGCAGTTTAACTGCTCAAAAATGCTCTCGGCGCCGAGAGCATTTTTATTTTCCCTAAATCCTTGTGTGGTGGAGATTATGAATTTTTTTAATCATATCGTTTCCGGTTGCATCGGTATTGTTCAAATGTCCAAACAGTGAGTTGTCATATCAATTCCGGTTTTATCGGAATGATGAAACCGCAGAGGACACAGAGGATACAGAGAAAGGGAAGAGAGAGATGAATACAGGACGATGCCAACGGATTTGATATCATATCGTTTCCGGTTGCATTTGAATAATAAAATTGAGTCAACATTTAACACTCAACCATTGAGTTTTTCGACCCAGAGTCAACAGTCAACAGTCAACAGTCAACAGTCAACAGTCAACAGCCAACAGTACAAACCTGACATCGTATTACTTTGGGGGCCGGGGGAGGCGAAAACTCAGGGGACTGAGGATTTGATTGAGAGTTCGCAGTTGTTCGGCGGTGCCCAAACAAATCAGCATATCTCCTCCTTCGATCGCAGTTTCTCCGGTAGGCCCGACAATCAAAGTCCCGTCAGCGCGCCGCACTGCTAAAACCAAGGCCCCCGATTGCGATCGCAACTTGGCATTTCTCAAAGTTTCCCCAACGTAGACACAACTATTGGGATCGACCAAAAATTCCTCCATGTAAAAAGAACTCTCGGTGCCGGTCAAAACACCGTCTAAAAAATCCATAACTTGAGGCCGCAAAGCCGCCGCCGCCATGCGTTTTCCCCCGGTAATGTAGGGGGATACGACGGCATCGGCGCCGCCCCGCTGCAACTTCTTTACGGCTTCTTCTGTGGTGGCGCGGGCGATCGCCCGTACTTTCGGATTCAGAGTTTTCGCTGACATGACAGTGTATAAATTCTCGGCATCCGAAGGCAAAGCTGCTACTATGCAAATTGCGCGATCGATCCCCACACTCAGCAAAATTTCGTCCAGAGTCGCGTCTCCTTGGACAGCCGTGTACCCCAGTGCCAAGGCTGCCTCAACCGACTGTACCGCCGAATCTATGACCACAAAAGGAATATTTTCGGCCTGAAATTCCAAGCCAATCTGGCGGCCAGTGCGCCCAAAACCGCAGAGAATGTAATGCCCGATCAAAGAATCTACCAATCGTCGCTGCTGCCTAATTCTTGCTCCTTCTTGAAAATATCCTTCAATCAGTGCTTCTGTAAAGCGGTTGACGATGAAACCAATCACAATCACGCCCATCAAAATCAGGCATATGGTAAACATTCGCCCGCGTTGACCGAGGGGCTGAAGTTCACCGTAGCCGACAGTGGCTAGGGTAAATACTGTCATGTAAGCGGCATCGAGCAAAGACCATTTTTCCACCTGCCAATACCAGAGAGTACCTGTGCAGAAAATGCCGCCCAGGGCGATGACTCCGCCCGTTAAGTCTTTTTGCAGGCGCTGGTACTTTTGTTCTAGAGTTGAATACACCGATCGGGCTTACCTATTACCTATTAGCTGCTACTAATTTTAACGATATCAGCCCTAGACGCAGGGGCGGTCAATCGATTTTAGATTTTAGATTTTAGATTTTAGATTTTAGAGGCGACCCCACGGATAAATGCGGGGGGTTGAGGATTTTCGATTTGGGATTGACTTGCGCGAGATAAATCACGTGGCGGGTACCACCTTTGAAAATCTTGGTCAAAAAGCCAGTTTCTGCCTAGATACTTTGCTGCCAAACTCAACATTTTGACCGAAAGCATCCAGGATACAAGCCACCGAATTTATCTCGCGCAAGTCAATGCTTCAATTCTTTAATCTAAAATCTAAAATCTAAAATCTAAAATCGATTAACCCGGTTTTTTTTGCGTGAGTTCCGACTGAGTTCCAATCCCGTCGCAGAGGTGGCGATTGCTGGGATAGGCGATCGGATTTGTCTGAAAATAATTGCGGGCTCCATCGCAACCCTGCTGCAACAAATCGTCAAGATTAAAATTCCACAGCATCACCGTACCGTCAGCGCTAGCAGTAGCGATCGCTTTGCCGTCTGGACTAAAACTCGCACTCCAAACAGCATCCTTATTACCTTTTAAAGTTTTGAGCAATGTACCGTCAATGTTCCACAGCCTCACCATTTTGTCTGTGCTTGCAGATAGCAACATTTGACTGTCGGGGCTAAAGCTGATATTTGTCACTCCACTTGTATGCTTTAAAATACTTAGCGGTGTGCCGTCTTTGCTCCAAATTCTCGCAGTTCCCCCAGCACTTGCAGTCGCCAGCATTGCTCCATCTGGACTGAAAGCTACACTCATTATTTTATCACTTTCAATCTGTAAAGTTCGGAGCAATTTGATATCGGAGCTTGCTTCAATTGACTGCTGTTTTTGCAACTTTTCCACAATCTTTCTCAAACTCCAAAGTTTAACAGTGCCATCAGTGCCAGCCGCAGCAATTATCTGACCGTCGGGGCTAAAACTCGCGCTGGTTATCCAACCTCGCTCGACTTTTAAACTTGACAATTCTTCACCGTTGATTTTCCATAGCTTAACTGTTCCATCGGCACTTGCTGAAGCAATAATTTTACCATCTGGACTCAAACAGACGCTTGTTATTTGACCGCTGTGTGCTTTTATATCATGAATTAACTTGCCATCTTTTTGCCAAATTTTGAGAGTTTGGTCGTCGCTTGCAGAGACAATTATCTGACCGCTAGCATTGAAAACTGCCCTGATAATTTTATCAGTATGCCCTGTCAATGTTGCTTGCAAAGTTCCATTAGTTTGCCAAAGCTTGATATAATTATCATCGGTAGCAGTCACAATTGTTTGACTGTCGGGACTGAAACTCGCGAAAGCAAGGGTACTGGCTTGACTCTGCAAGCGGCGGCGTTCCCGAAAGTTGTAAACTGCCTGTTCTAGGGCGATCGCCACTCGCATCTGAATATCTGAACTCACTCCGAGCGATCGTTTCATTTCTGTAACAGCTCTGATGCTTTCTAGCAAAGCTTCTTCTTTTTTATCCGCAGCAAATAGCGTTTCTGATAGCAAACTGAGAGTGAGAATTTTGTTGTTTCTTTCTTCGATTGACGGTTTTACCCAAAAAGTTACTATCAGGATTGATATTAATATGACTGCGGAGCCGGTAACTGTTTGCACTCTCAGTTGTTGCTCGCGCCAAAGTTTAGCTGCAATCACTTTTTTCTGCTTTTGTGCTTCGCTTAGTTCCTCTAGTAACTTTTTTTCGCGGCGCAGTTGTTCCATTTCAGCTTGAGTTTGTTTTTCGCGATCGCGCAATTTGGCAAACTCCGCTTCTTGACTTGCACCTAAAAATTGATAATCTTGGGTATTCAAGCTTTTATTTGCCGCCCACTGTCGGGCATCTTCCAGTGCTTGACCGCGCAACAAGCGAGATTCGTCTTGACAATTGGTAGCTATCCATGCTGTTAGGGATTCAGCATAGGGGCGCAAGTCGCCGAGCGCTTTTTCTACCCAGTCATGGCTGAATATAGCTGCGTAAATGCGGTTGGATACGGTTAATTTTCCGGCTCGTTTTACTACTAATCCGCTCAGCCGCAATTCTGTTTGTTCGGGAGTATCATCGGCGCAGATCCCCCCTGCCCCCCTTAATAAGGGGGGTTCTGAAGGTTGCTGATTTCCACTCAGTTGCTGTTCGGTTTGTTCGGGAGTATCATCGGCGCAGATCCCCCCTGCCCCCCTTAACAAGGGTAATTCTGGCATTTTCTCCCCCCTTATTAAGGGGGGTTGGGGGGGATCGCAGGGTGGCAATATTTTTTGATATAGTCCTAATAACCTACTGGCGCGGTGCGGACTTCTGAGAAGGCGATCGCGAATTGTTTTAATGTGTACTGGTTCATCGGACGATTCCCAATTATCAATAATATGAGATTGCACGATCTCGCTAATTAATAATTGATTTATAGTAATATTTTCAGTTTTGCTTTCATCCGTTGAATCTGATATAATAGAAGCCGACGCTAAACTTTTTACATGGTACAAAATCAGCTTGCAAAGCTTTTGAGTCAGAAATGGCTGCCCTCCAGTCCAGTCCAAAATCTCTTTTAAAACCTCTTGAGGATTCTCTACTTTTCCCTCAAACCCCTTTGCTAAAGGCAGAGCTTCTTGTAAGTTAAAACCGTGCAATTCAATAGGTAAACCGATATTGAAGGGCGTGCGAGTTGCATCGCTAATTAAATCCGATGGGGTAGCTACTCCCAGCAAAGCAAATGTAATGCGCTGGTATTCTGAATTGTGAGCGCGTTTATTGTAGCAACATCTAATTAATGCAAAAAAATCGTCTAGCGGTTCTTGGAAACTCAGAACGCTATCAATTTCATCAATAAAAATGACCAGGTTTTGAGAAATTTTGACCAGCAGCAATTCTTCAATTAACTCTCCTAAGCGCTGCACCGGCGACATCAACTCTCTCTCCCGCCACCAAGCCATAAACTCGACTGGGTTAAACAGGTTGAAGCTGCACAAGAGTTTGTAAGCGACGCCGCCGTACCACTTATCTAGAGAGACTTGCTGGTTGCCAATGTCCGAAAGGTCGATCGTAGCACAAGCAATGCCATCAGCCGAGAGTTTTTGTACAGTTCGCACTAGCAAACTGGATTTGCCCATTTGTCGGGAATTGAGCACGTAACAAAACTCTCCGGCTTTGAGGGCTTGATAAAGTTCTGAGTCAGCTTGTCGCACTACATAAGTAGGTGCATTTTGCGGGAGACTGCCGCCGATTTGATATTGGTAATCGACTGTCATGATCTTGCCTATAATTAGATTATCTGGTCACTTGTGTTGTGCCTGTGCTACAAGCAAGTTTACCATTTTCATAGGTGGGTTCCGCTGGTTTAATTGTACCGGGAGAATCAGCTTGGCAGAATATGGATATTGTTGTTATTATTCCATCTTTAGCAGCCTTGGGCTCAAATTTTTTAACAGGAACTAGAAAGACACCGCCGACATAACTCTTAAGTTGTGGTTGCTTGGAGACTCCATAATTAAAAGCAGTTTGCTTTGTGGCGCGAACTGAATACTTGTATTTTGTTGTCTCCGTTTTTATCCCAATTTCCAAAGCATTAACAGAAGTGGCAAAAGCACTTTTTTCAGCAAAGTGAGCTTGCTGCGCTTTGTTCATTGAGCTAACATACTGTTTTGCTTCTGACTGCTTGCTTCTATTGGTATTATTTAGATAAAATGGCAGAGCTATCCCATTCATTACTCCAATACCGGCTATAAGTAATAAGCATCCACAACCGCGACAAGCTGCATTGCGAACTATTGATTCTTGATTGTTAGTCATGGTGTTGTCTCCTTAAATGGTATATACAATGCGAATTAAAGTCGGCGAGGCAGAGCCTCCGGAGTTGCGTTACCAGGCAGAGCCTGGTAACGAGGAAAAGGAGGAAATACTAATCTCTAAGCTCGCAGCTTTTGTACTTCTTTCCGGTCAATGGATGTGGGCTGAATCACTTTACTGCCGATCGCAAAATCGCGCAATTCCACTCTCGTAAACTTCACACCCCAAGGATCGGTCGTTGTATCCAACTCCTCGACTAAAGCATTATTAATCTCATGTCGAGCCGTGTAGAGTTCCTCAACAGATAATTTAGCAAGGTGAGTGCGAATTGAAAGAATCAGCATATTTAACATCGCTTCCTTGAGATTCTGCACTTTGTAGGAAGCTTTTTCTAAGTCAATGATTCGCCAGTACACAATAAAATCAACGGTGATGGCTACCCGATCGCGCGTTGTGCATTCTTGCGGTGGCAAGTTTAAAATTTGCTCGCGCAGAGTTTGTTTATAGGCGACTTGCTCGACAAAGGGAATCAAAAAGGTTATACCCGGTTCGAGTTTTTTTCGATCGTACTTTCCGAAAATTTCAACTAACGCCTCATCTCCTTGACGGACGATTTTTACACTGCTGGCTAAGGATACTCCGGTGATGGCAAACAATACCGTCAAAAAATAGTGATACATAGTGAATCTCCTGGTAAATAGTTGGCAGTTGACAGTTGACAGTTGATAGGGATTTCTTAGTCTCTTATAGAGGGACTTTGTTTGGCAAGAAGCGATTTCAATCGTCTAGTCATAAAAGAACTCAGATTTAGCCGTTGATGTGGATTAATCTGTCAGGTACAACAATCAGCGTGTTTCCTTCGCGGCGCAAAACGTAAACTTTTTGTCTGGGTGCGATCGCCCCTTGGGAATCTTCATTGCGAGCTTTCCACGAAGCCCCTTCATAAATCACCATTCCGGTTTCTCCGGGGAAAATTTCGGAGATTGTTGTCGCTTCCGTGGCTTCGGGAATCACAAACTTTTTGCGAACAATAAAAATTGGTCGAATCCAGATGCTCAGCGCGAGGGCTATCCCCATCCAGTAGAAGATTTGCCAGTCAAAATCTTCATACATTATGTTCGCCCAACTAAACTGAAATGCTACCGATCCTCTCCACAAAATAAATGATTCAATTACAGCCGAAGCTCCCATCATTAGCAGGTAAAATCTGTATTTTTGGGGCTGAGTTTTGATGATTAATAGCTCCATCGCACTAAGCACAACTCCGATCAGCAACCAGAATAGGGGCGGGGTGAAGGCGAAACCTGGTTGATTAGTGGCTGACGCCAGCGACCAAATTAGGATAGAATACACAATGCTTTTACCTCGTTTTGATGGGATTCAACCTTGTTATTTCTAATCTAATCAGGTGGCTATTTGAGTTTGCGACTGAGTTATTTGAAAATTCATCGACTTTTCATCGACTTTTCATCGACTTTAGGGACGGTTGGCATTTATGATGGTTTCAGTGTTTTGATTGTGATAAGCAATGCCACGATCGCTAAGGGTGCGCGAAGAGTGCATTCGCGCAGTTAAATCCTGTCTCCTGAGAAATGGCTTCCCCAGTCAAAAAATCCTGGCTGAGGATTTAGGGATGGCCCAATCTACAGTCAGCCATTTTCTGAATGGCAAACCTGTGGATTATGCCAATTTCATCGAAATTTGTCGCGGATTGGGGCAGGAATGGCGCGATATAGCCGATTTTGAGGCGAATTCAGAGCCAGAGGAGGTAGTGCTGGTGAGGGCCAAAGTGGCGATCGTCTTCGAGGGCTTAGCCAACGCCCTCACCACCTCACACAAAACCCTTTCTCAGCAGTTACACCAAGCTTTGAGTGCGGGAGGCCACGAAGTCTTTTTTATTAACAACAGCAGCGACTCAGCCTCATATTTAAAGCGTTGCGATTATTTGCTGCTGCTGATTTCCGAAGAATCGGCCGCTAGCGAAATGGTATTGGAACAAGTGCAGCTAGCCAAAGAATTGCACAATTTAACTGGTCATAAACCCGCAATTTTACCGATTATAGTTGAATTAAATACACCGCTTTCCTTTGATTTACTTAGCTATTTAGCAGGAATTCAGCCCTGGCTGTGGCGCGGTGTTGGCGACTCATTTAAGTTATTATCACAAATTTTAACCATTATCAAAGAAGGTCGCACATCGTTAACTGCCGACCATGAATTGGCTGTAGAATGGCAAGTAATTACTAGCACCAAACAGTCAATAAGTCAACCCCTGCCAGCCGCGCCGCCAGAATTGCCGGGAGGACAAGTTGAACTCACTTCTTGTTTTTATATCGATCGCCCTCCGATCGAATCCCGCTGTTACGAGACGATCGCCCAACCGGGAGCCCTGATCCGTATAAAAGCACCCAGACAAATGGGCAAAACTTCCTTGATGGCAAGGATTTTGCATCATGCCGAACTGCAAGGTTCTCGCACGGTAGCGCTGAGTTTTCAGCTAGCAAATAGGAAAATATTTGCTAATTCAGATACATTTTTGCAGTGGTTTTGTGCTAGCATCGGTCAAGAGTTAGGAATGCTGGAGCAGTTGCCCAAGTGTTGGGAATTAGCCGATTTGATTGGCAGCAATCAGTGCTGCAAGGCTTATTTTGAACAGTATTTACTGTCAGAATCTTCAAGTCCTCTGACGTTAGGCCTGGATGAGAGCGATCGCCTATTTGAATCACCGGAAATTGCCGACGACTTCTTTGGGTTATTGCGAGCTTTGCACGAAGAAGCAAAACGGCGCGATATTTGGAAAAAGTTTCGTTTGATTGTGGTGCATTCCACAGAAGTTTATATCCCGCTGGATGTGAATAAATCGCCGTTTAATGTAGGGTTGCCCATTGATTTGCCTGAGTTTAATTCGCAGCAAGTGCAAGATTTGGCTAAACGGCACGGATTGAATTGGAGTGGGAATGAAGTTGGAGAAGTGATGGGGTTAGTGGGCGGAAATCCTTATTTAGTGCGCCTAGGAATGTATCATATTTCCCGTCAAGATGTGACTTTAGATCGGTTAGTGAAAGAATCTGCAACTGAAGCGGGAATTTACAGCGATCATTTGCGGCGGCATTTATGGAATTTAGAGAAATACTCGGAATTAATGGAGGCGATGAGAGAGATTGTGAGTGTTTCCCAGCCAGTTAGATTGAGGTCTGAATTGGGGTTTAAGTTAAATAGTATGGGGTTGGTGAAATTGGATGGAAATCATTGCATTCCGAGATGTCGGTTGTATCAGGAGTATTTTGGCGATCGGCTATAAGCCCAGAGAAACCGGGTTTCTGACAAAAAACATTGGGTTTATTGCAAAGTCTTGGCCACAAACCCGGTTTCTAACCCTGCGATAACTCCAGAGAAACCGGGTTTCTGAGCAAAAATCTCAGGTTGATTGCAAAGTCTTGGCCAGAAACCCGGTTTCTGTCACAGGTCTGCGTTGCGTAACTCCTGGAAAAGTCGATGAGAAGTCGATGAGAACTCACTCAAGTTCTCAAATAGCCACCTGATTTAATAGAGACATCGAGCGAAAAAGATGAGACTATGAGAAACTTACACCGTCTTGAATTCACCGCTGACAGAAAAGCTCGCAAAGCCAACACACCCAATATTTCCTCTGTGATAGTAAGCCTACTTATTTCTGGGTTCACTATATTTTTTACAATTTCTTATTTTCCAGTTTTGCCAAAAATTAATTTGCCAATGACGTTCCTGGATTTGGGATTTTTAATTTTACCTGCTACTTTCATAGCAGCGATCGCTACTAGGAAGTTGGTACGAGATATTAAAAACCTGTGGCGAAATTACAGCAGACTAGCTTTATGTCAGACATCGATCCTTTTTTCTAGTTTATTGCTTCTGATGATTGGATTCAACCAGGCTTTATACCACGAGAATCCAGTGAATAACTTTAATGCTTATGTCAAACACCGAGAAGAAATCGTCGCTCTAATTCATTCAGGGCAATTAAAAGGAGAGAAACAAAGTTCAACAGACGATTATAATCGGGGAATAAAAATTAGTTTACCTGAAAAATTTAAAGGGCTGTCGCGGGGAGGAGAAGTCAGGGCGATCGCAAAGGGCGGAGTGCTGGAAGTTATCTTTATTCATAGCACTATGGGATTCGGAGACGGAACTCGCTATTTCATCTATCGCTCAGACAGCGATGAACGGAAAATTTCCTTTTTTATACGTAAACAAAAACATCCTTTCGTGAACCTCAAAAAATTAAAAAATCGATGGTTTTATTTGGCGCTCTCCTACTGACAAAAAATTAATACGCTTACTCGTCTGAAAACCGCTCATGTAAAACATTCTGTCTAGAAGCAGAATGTTTGCGATTGCTTCACGCAGTGAACAATGACAAGAACGGGGGTTGTAAACCCGGATATAGTATAAATATCGACATTAATGAGAATCTCATGTTACCTGAAATTATCAAATAAGATTAAGGATATTAGCCTGAATGTTGTTGTCCTTTCAGGAGGTATCAAAGCGTGGCGGCAAGCAGTGCCGGCTCCAAAAGATGCTCAGATATTAGCTCCAATTACTTTGGGGAGTTTGATAAAGTCTCCGTCAGTCACCCTGCTTTCGGAATGAATCGGGGCAGTTGTGACCAATTAGATTTTTGTCAAATCTCTATCAATAGAAAGGTGTATCGTGCTGACAGATTAGCTATCTTCAAGAAAAGTAGCCATAATCCTCAGCAATCAGCAACGGTTGGCTGTTTGGGCAGGCACCACAATAATTAGAGTTAGCATAACTTTATTCCATGCAAAACACCCTAGAGATACTTCCTTCTTCCGACTCGCCGAGTCTTCCCAAAAAGCAGCCCGCACTTCCAAATTACGAAGCAGCCGATCGCCAATTTGTCAATTTGCTAGAAGTCGAGGATTTAGACAAGACGGTGGCGACAAAACCGTTACTTGTCAGCGATTTTGAAAGCGCGATCGCCTATGCAATTCAAGCAGCTTACCAACAGGAACCGGGCGATGAGGCCGCTCACCGCTTCTTGCAGCGCATACTTTACCGCATCAACCGCCTCAACTTGTTTTGGTACGACGATTTGCGCCGCTACAATAACGAGCGATCGCACTATTTGCGTTCCGTGCGCGATCGCATTGAGGAACCTTGGCAGCAGTGGGAAATCGCACAAATCGACGTTGCAGCGCTGCAAAAATTGCCGGATGTCAAGCAAGCCCTGCGCGATCGCGCGGCCGCCGATGTCGATCCTCCGCTAACTGAGCTCGATCGCTACCAGCGGGAACAGATGACTGAAGAGGGATACAAACACCTACTGGCGATCGCCTCCTTCGACGGTTTAGTGGAAGCCAGCCGTGTTTCTCGCATCATCGGCGGTGCCGGCAACGAAATTCAGTGCACCCTTACGCGAGTGCTGATCGAAGAATACGGCGGCGGTCGCCTCCCGCGCAAGCACTCGACCTTTTTTGCTCAAATGCTGGCAGAATTCGATATGAGTACGGAACCGGAAGCGTACTTCGATTTAGTGCCTTGGGAAGTGCTCGCAAGTATTAATCACAACTTCCTGCTGACGGAACGCAAGCGCCATTTTCTGCGCTATAACGGCGGACTCACATATTTTGAGGTGGCGGGGCCTGTGGCTTACCGCAATTATCTAGCCGCCGCCCAGCGTTTGGGCCTCTCGCACGCTGCGATGGGTTATTGGGAACTCCACATCAAAGAAGATGAACGTCATGGCCGGTGGATGTTGGATGAAGTGGCGATCCCGCTGGTTGATAGATACCCGCAGGAGGCTTGGGAACTGGTGTTGGGGTACGATCAGGAGAAGTCGATCGGCGATCGGGCTGCTGCTGCTGTGGTGCGATCGATCCAAGCTGCAGAACGCAATTAACAGCTATCTAGGGTGCATCAAAGACGGATGCACCCTAGATATTTCACCGTTCTCAATAAGCCTTTTAGGAACAGGCAAGATGCCTGTTCCACAAGAAATACACTCTTTGTGGAACAGACATCTTGCCTGTTGCTGACCATGGTGGAACAGGCATCTTGCACCTACCAGGCCTGTATTTTAAAATGCTGTCATTAACTGAATTAGCTCGATCGACAAATCTCTGGGCGACTTTTGGTGCTTCTTAAACAAAACTCCAGCCAGCAGATAGATATTTTCCGAATAAAAAGCCATTCCCTGTTCTCTGAGAGTGGCGATCGCGCTTTTCACCTTGGGTTCCGAACTATAATAGCCAAAAGTTAAAGGTGCAATTTCAAAATTCGCAACCGAGTAGCCTCGATCCAAGGCATAATCGATCAAACCCACAGGATTAGAATAGCTAGAAACCATCAGCAAAACTTCATCGCTGCCCAAAGATAAAAGTTTCTTAGCAATTGTACAACCATCACTCCCGCCGTGCAACAACGGCTGGTAGATTTTATCATCCACCGCCGGCAAGTAAGGGGGATTTGAGATTACACAATCCGCCGACTCGTATAAAGGCGAATCAAAAAAAGAGCAATTGTTGACCTTGTATTGTTCGCTCAGTTCATATTCCTTAATTTGAGACTGAGCAATTTTCCAAGCTACATTATTTAGCTCAAATCCCTGTATCGTCCCATCAAAATCACTTCTCAGCAAAGACTTAATAACCGGACTTCCCTCTCCTGAACCAAACTCTACGATAAATCGATAATTGTCACTAGCATTTAACACTAAACTTTCCAAGCAGTGCGCGTAAAAATCCGATTCTTCCGGGCAGTGGAATACCTGTTTGAGAGGATGCGATGAAGTGAGCATAAATTCTGTAACAAAGTTAACTATTTTAAAATTATCGAATCAGTAATATTCCAGCCATCTGTCGCAAGAGCTATTTAATCAACTTGTGCAATCTATCTCTTCCTGTTTTACCTGGTGCGATCGAATAACTATTACTGCAGGCAGATTCTCCAATTAACTAGATTAATCCGATTGACAGATTGCAATTAGAGCGATTGCTGCTGAGATAGTACCTAAGCAAATAATTGTAAATTTTAATAGTATCAGATATGACCTTTTTTAATAATTCAGTTCCGCCTCTGCGCTGGAAACAGCTTAACATCGAGGTGCCGGAGTTAGAAGGGCTTTGGCAGGTTCAGTTTCCCCTTAGCAAAGATCGATTTTATTCACAATTTTATAGTTGTCTCGATCGAACTTGCTTGCTGTGGAGCTTGCTGTTAATACCCATCTTCGGCACAGCACAATTTTTTTCTGTGAGTTGGATGCTGCAAGCCGGTTTGTGGTCAGCGCTCAGCCTCGTAGGTACAGCCGCAATGGTAAGCATGACATACTCTTGGGTCAAAATAGAACGCCTGCTTTGGGTGCTTTACGGTTGGGTAATACTAATGTTATTAGGATTGCTGCTGACCGATTTAGCAATTTTTCTCAGTTGGGGAAAAGTATTGGCGAATCTCTGTCCCCTGTGGTTGGGAATGAGCGGAATAGGGTATTTGGGGACTGGATTTGCAGTGCGATCGCGCGCGCTTTTAGCCGCAAGTTTACTTCACCTGGTGGGAATTTTGATTTTGCCTTACACGGGCGGTTGGTCTTTCCTATTTACGGGAACCGTAATGGTATTTAGCTTGCTGGTTTTAGCCGAATTGCAATGGGATATGCGCCAGCCGATTAACAGGCTCGATTAACTTGTGTACCACCGCGATTCCAACAGCTATCAACGTAAAGCATTAATCACAAGTGATGAGTACATTGCTAATGACTGATGAGATCATGCCCGCTAGAATAACGTCACTGCAATTGGTTGGTAGTGAGGATTCTTCCTTATCATCAAAAGTTGAGGAATGAAGCCCTCACTACACAGCTAATAGGGGTTATGTTAGCGGACACGATATAGCAATCCTCGCATCAGTTGTACAAATATGTAGGGGTAGTGCTAAGAGTGCCTACCCCCCACGGATCGGGGCAACCACGGGGGGTTTGCCCTACAAAAATTACACAATTCATTTAGGATTGCTATAGCGAAACTTCGCCTAATTCTCTCAGCAGCCAAGACAAAAACTTTGCCATGCAAGCAGGTCAAATTGGTATGATGGAAGTGCAGCTCGGCAAGTTAGCCGTGGAGCGCGGTTCTAGTGCTAGTGTGAAACAATACGGGCAAGAAATGGTTGAGGAACACACCCAGGCTAATGAAGAATTGATGCAGTTAGCAATGCAAAAAGAGGTAAAACTGCCAACCGAAATGAGTACCCAGAACAAAGCTTTGATGGAGCGACTTTCGGGACTCTCTGGTACAAGTTTTGACAGGGCTTATAAGCAGGCTATGATCGACAGCCACAATCAGGCTATTGCTTTGTTTCAAGCTCAATCTCAACAGGGACAAGATCCCGAATTGAAGGCTTGGGCAACCCAAAAGTTGCCGAACCTTCAGGCGCACTTGCAAATGGTTAACCAAATGTTGGCAGATACCAGTCAGCCGTAATATCAGGTAGAGGAGGTAGAGTCCGATCGCCTAAAAGCCGATCGCACTCTACTTTTCCTAATTCGAGACTTAGCCTAAATTAATCATTTTTTTACACACAGGCGTTCGATCGCCCGATCGCGGAAACAAGCAAGTGCGATCTGGCGATTTATTCAAAGAACACCAAATTAATTAGTCCTCAGTTTCGACAAAAACAGTCACAGCCGCCACAGCGATTAGCATTTCATCATTTTTATCATTCAGAGAGGCGATCGCCCTTCCTGGCACAATCATGCCTCCTTGCTCCACAATCAGAGTTTTGCTGCCAAAAGGCAGCACCGCCAACACCTCCTCGGCGCGCACTTGTTCCGGGTAAGGAACAGCCACCTTTACCTCAACAATCATCTGATTCGGGTCGCTCAAACCAGCCACTTCCCAGACGCCTAGGAGAGCATTGTGGGCGATCGCATTTCGTACAGCCCTTGCACAGGCTACAGTCGGTTCCTGCCCGTGCTGGTCTATACCCATCCCCATCTCAATGATGAAACATTTACGTGCCATAGTTGCCCCTTGGTTGATTTTTATTTTTAGTTGATCGCAGTTTTTCCCAAAACAATTATCAACCAAAATGACCGCACTTTATATTATTTTATCGATTCCTCGAATAACACAATAATCATCTCATTTAATCAAAAAAAGGTAACTTTTGACCAGAGCCAAACTGATATCAAATCAGTCCTTGTAAATCTAAAATCTAAAATCTAAAATCTAAAGTGGTATAACTTATGGTAATATAACCAAATTCAGCTTTCCTCGCGGACTGCCAAACTCATCGCCAGCTTGAATCATGGATAGTTTTCTACCAATTGCCTACTTTCAAAACCAATTTCTCCCATTTACCGACGCCAAAATTTCCATAGCCACCCACGCACTGCACTACGGAACCGGAGTTTTAGGCGGGTTGCGGGGAATTCCAGACCCCCAAAATGCCGATCGAATATTGCTATTTAGATTAGACCGCCACTGTCAAAGATTAAGTCAAAGTGCCCGCTTCCTCAACTGCGATTTACCAGCCAGCAAAATCCAACAAATAATTATTGATTTTGTCCAGAAAAACCAACCAACAAAATCATTTTATATCCGCCCTTTTATCTACACATCCAGTTTAGGAATTGCCCCCCGACTGCACAACGTAGAAACCGACTTTTTTGTCTACGGATTAGAACTTTCCGACTATTTGCCCAAAGAAGGAGTCAACTGTAGAATTAGCTCTTGGTACCGCCAAGAAGACCGCAGTTTGCCCTTAAGAGGTAAAATTAGCGGCGCCTACATCACCTCAGCTTTAGCCAAAACCGAAGCAGTAGAATCCGGCTTCGACGAAGCAATTATGATGAACACTCAGGGAAAAGTCAGCGAAGCTTCAGGGATGAACATATTTGTCGCCAGAAACGGTAAATTAGTTACTCCCGGTTTCGAGCAAGATATTCTCGAAGGAATTACCAGAGACAGCGTAATCACAATCGCCAGAGACTTAGGAATTGAAGTCATAGAAAGACCCGTTGATAGATCAGAACTGTTGATTGCAGACGAAATTTTCCTCTGCGGAACCGCAGCCAAAATTACGCCAATTAAGCGAGTAGAAAACTATCACTTGCCCAAAAACCGACCCATCACCGAAAAGATTTTGGACAAACTAACCGGGATTATCGAAAATCGCGACAGCAATTATAAAGACTGGGTATTTCCGATTGATCTTAATTAACCGTTTGTAGTGAGGAGTTCAGTCCTTCTTTTAAGGACTAAATTCCTCACTACAAACCATCAACGGGACTGCCGTGTCCTTACACCCGTCTGCTCTATTTCATCGGCTTAAAAACTTCTATATCGACGCTCCAGAATTAACTACATCGATAATTAAGAAATGCTATGGAAGCTCGAGAATTTTACGAACAAGGATTCGACCTCGGTCGCAGGGGGCTGTACGAGGAAGCAGTTGCAGCTTTTACTCAAGCAATAAATCTCAATCCTGACTTTGTAGAAGCTTACATGATTCGTGCTACAGCTCGAAGTGGAACAGGAGATTTACAGGGGGGAATTGAAGATTTTGAGAAAGCTATGGATATCTACAGGTCTAGAGGACAATCGCAAATAGCTGATATGCTTTTAGTCCCCTGGAGTGCGCTGCACAATGAAATTAGGTTTAAGGACTAAAGTCCTTACTACAAACTAAAGTTCACTCACACAAAGCAGCCGCGTGAAATTGAATATGATCCTCGATAAAACTAGCTATAAAATAATAGCTGTGATCGTAACCTTCCTGCATCCTTAAATTCAGGGGCTGTCCCGCTTTTGCACAAGCTTCCGCGAACACTTCCGGCAACAACTGCCCATCAGCAAGAAACGAATCAGCCGTGCCGCAGTCAATCAGAATCGGACGGTTGTATTGCGCCTCAAGCACCAATTCGCTAGCATCCCAAGCCCTCCAAATCTCTTTGTCGCTGCCGAGGTAGTTTGCAAAAGCTTTTTGTCCCCAAGGGCAGCGCATTGGCGCGGAAATCGGCGCAAAAGCGGAAACTGAAAGATAGCGAGATCCATTTTTCAACGCACAAATTAAAGCCCCGTGTCCGCCCATCGAATGACCGAAAATTCCTTGTTTTTCCGGTATCGCCGGAAAATTGTCGGCGATTAAATTCGGCAATTCATCAACCACATAACTGTACATTCGATAGTGAGCATTCCAAGGTGCGGCTTTCGCATCAACATAAAAACCTGCACCACTTCCTAAATCCCAATCGTCATCTTCCCCAGGGATGCCTGTATTGCGCGGGCTTGTGTCGGGCGCAACCAGCATTAACCCGTATTTGGCCGCAAATTGTTGCGCCCCCGCTTTTGCCATAAAGTTCTCTTCTGTGCAGGTTAAACCTGATAGAAAATACAGGACGGGTACGGGTTGAGATAAAGCTTGCGGCGGCTGATAAACTGCGAATTTCATCTCGCTGTTGCAGGTTGAGGATTGATGGCTGTAAAAGCCGAGTTTGCCACGGAAACTTTTCTGTTCTTTGTGCAGTTTTAGGGAGTCTGATATCATGTTAATTCTATTTCATTTTTGAATTAGATTTTTTTTAACCGCAGAGGGCGCAGAGGGCGCAGAGGAAGAGAGAAGAGAGAAGTTATGTTGGGTGCGCGGAAGAGTACCTTCTTCCTTCTTCCTTCTTCCTTTTTCCTTCAAAATGTCAAAACTGTGCGAATTACTTCGCCTTTGTGCATTAAATCAAAGGCTTCATTGATTTTGTCGATCGGCATTACCTGAGTTACCAGACTGTCAATATCAATTTTACCGTCCATGTACCAATCCACAATCTTAGGCACATCAGTTCGGCCTTTTGCGCCACCAAAAGCCGTCCCTTTCCAAACCCTACCAGTTACTAGCTGAAACGGGCGGGTGCTAATTTCTTGACCGGCTCCCGCTACCCCGACAATTACGCTCACGCCCCAACCTTTGTGGCAGCATTCTAAAGCTTGGCGCATCACATTAATGTTGCCGATACATTCAAAACTGTAATCAGCGCCGCCTTTGGTTAAATCTACTAAATAAGGCACTAAATCGCCTTCGACTTCGCGGGGATTGACAAAGTGAGTCATGCCGAATTTTTCCGCCATCTCTCGCTTGTCGGGGTTCAAGTCTACGCCGACAATCATGTTAGCTCCCACCATGCGAGCTGCTTGAATTACATTCAAACCCACGCCGCCCAAACCGAAAACTACCACATTAGATCCCGGCTCTACTTTCGCAGTATTGATGACAGCGCCGATGCCAGTTGTTACGCCGCAGCCGATTAAACAAACTTTATCAAAAGGAGCATCTTCGCGAATTTTGGCTACCGCAATTTCTGGCAATACTGTATAATTAGCAAAGGTAGAAGTTCCCATGTAATGGTATAGTTTCTGCCCATCTATGGAAAATCGGCTCGTGCCGTCGGGCATCACTCCCTGGCCTTGAGTCAGGCGAATTGCTTGACAGAGGTTAGTTTTGCGGCTCAAACAATATTCGCAGTTGCGACATTCGGGAATGTAGAGAGGAATTACCCGATCGCCCACTTTGACACTCGTGACTCCCGGCCCAACTTCTGCGACAATCCCGGCTCCCTCGTGGCCTAAAATAGCCGGAAACAAGCCTTCTGGATCGGCACCGGAAAGAGTGTAAGCGTCAGTGTGACAAACACCCGTGGCTTTAATTTCCACCAGCACCTCTCCAGCCCTCGGCCCATCTAGATCAACCGTTTCAATGCTCAAAGGTTTGCCGGCACTGCGAGCAACTGCTGCTTTTACTTTCATGCTTTCTCCCTGCGATCGATTTGTCAATTCACCAGTCATTCGATTTTAGATTTTAGATTTTAGATTTTGGATTGACTTGCGCGAGATTAATTCGGGGGACGCAAGGATTTTAGATTTTGGATTGACTTGCGCGAGATAAATCACGTGGCGGGTACCACATGAAGAAATTCTTGGTCAAGATGTATTGTATTACTTAATGTCAAACTTGGAGCAAATCTATGACAAAATTAATTGTAATTACCGGAGTCAGTCGCGGTCTAGGTCTTGCCATGACCGAAAAGTTTATTGAATTGGGACATACAGTTGTGGGATGCGCCCGTTCTTCCGAAGCGGTGGAAAAACTCCGACAAAAATATAGTGCGCCCCACCATTTTACTTGTTTGGATGTCACCAACGACGATCGAGTAAAAGCTTGGGCCACAGAAATGCTGGCAAAAAATGCTCCCCCAGATTTGTTAATTAATAATGCAGGCGTAGCTAATCATCTCGCGCCTCTTTGGAATATCAGCAACGAAGAATTTTCTCAGGTAATTGATGTTAACATTAAAGGTACAGCTAATGTAATTCGTCACTTTGTCCCGGCAATGATTGCTCGAAAAAGTGGCATAATTGTCAACTTTAGTTCTGGTTGGGGAAGGTCAACTTCGCCGGAAGTCGCTCCCTATTGCGCTTCCAAGTGGGCAATAGAAGGACTTACGCGATCGCTCGCTCAAGAATTGCCCGCAGGTATGGCAGCATTTCCTTTGAATCCGGGGATAATTCACACCGATATGCTAGACATTTGTTTCGGAGAAGATGCGGCAAATTACCCATCAGTCAAAGCATGGGTGCAAAAAGCAGTTCCTTTTTTACTCAAGTTGAAAGCTTCAGATAACGGAATGCCGCTGACTGTTCCTGGATAATACAACAACCCTTACAGGATTTGCGAACCTCTCTCCTTTCTTCTCCTCTGTGCCCTCTGCGCTCTCTGCGGTTCATAAAAAAAAATCAAAAATGAAATAAAATTGCTATATTCCCAAATCACAACTCTTTCCCCAAATAGCCACAGTGAACTTGCCGCTAACCTCCCCCTCGCAAACCGAAACCCGCAAAGCAGACCACCTGCGGATTTGCCTCGAAGAAGACGTACAATTTCGCGAAACTACCAGTGGCCTCGAACGCTACCGTTTTGAACACTGCTGTTTGCCAGAACTCGATCGCACTGAAATAGATTTAACCTCCACATTTCTCAACAAAAAACTAGCCGTTCCCCTGCTAATTTCCTCAATGACCGGCGGCACAGAATTAGCCCAGACAATCAATTATCGCCTCGCCGATGTCGCGCAAGAATACAAACTAGCAATGGGAGTCGGTTCCCAGCGAATTGTTGTAGAAAATCCTCAACTCGCTCCTACATTTGCCGTCCGCCGCCGCGCTCCAGATATTCTGTTATTTGCAAATATCGGAGCCGTTCAATTAAACTACAATTACGGTTTGGAACAGTGCCAAAAAATCATTGATATTCTCGAAGCAGATGCCCTAATTTTGCACCTCAATCCGCTGCAAGAGTGCGTCCAAACCGAAGGCGATACTAACTTTAAAGGACTGCTAGATAAAATTGCCAAATTGTGCGATAAATTACCAGTACCAGTTATTGCTAAAGAAGTCGGCAACGGTATTTCAGGAAAAATGGCAAAGAAATTGCTCGCCGCCGGGGTAGGTGCGATCGACATTGCCGGGGCCGGAGGCACTTCTTGGGCGAAAATAGAAGGAGAGCGAGCTAAAGATGGCAAGCAGCGCAGGTTGGGCGCAACCTTTGCCGACTGGGGAATACCGACAGCCGAGTGCATTGTCAGCACCCGCGCCGTAGCGCCGGATGTTCCTCTGATTGCCTCTGGAGGCTTGCAGAATGGGTTGGATGCAGCGAAGGCTCTCGCCCTTGGCGCGGATATTGCGGGACTGGCGCGGCCGTTTCTACAAGCTGCTGCGGAATCGGAATCCGCCGCAGCCCTTCTAGCTGAGGTTTTAATTGCAGAAATCGCCACCGTGATGTTCTGTACGGGCTGCGGTAATTTGGATGAGCTAAAACATTCTGGGGTTTTGGAAAGGTTAAGATAAAAGTGAGTCAGCAGTCAAAAGTCATTAGTCAGCAGTCAAAAGTCATTAGCTAATAACTACGACAGAGGATAATTGCTAAATCCTAGTTGCAGGAATTACCCATAATATCGTTTCCGCTGGCATCGGAAAAATATCATTCCGATTGCAGTGCGAGCGGGACGCTCGTCTCGGTATCATTCCACTCTCACCGGATATACTCTAACTAATGACTATTGACTATTGACTAATAACTAATTACCAATTATCTAATGAAAGATTTCCTAAAATATACCTGTGCAAGTTTACTGGGAACCTTCCTAGGATTGTTGCTGCTGGGCAGCATCGGATTGGGGGGACTGGTACTACTAATTGCTCTGGCGGCATCGTCGTCTAAAGATTCAGGCCCGCAAGTTAAAGATAAGTCTGTATTGGTATTAGACCTTTCTTTAAATATTACCGACAGCAAACCGAGCCGCAGCACTAGCGCGGCGATTGAAGAAGTGCTTTCGGAAGATTCCGGCGATACAGTGACGCTGCGGACTGTTTTAGACACGATCGAATATGCGAAAAAAGACCCGAAAATCGTTGGCCTTTATCTTGAAGGCAGCTCAAATTCGAGCAGCAGCGGGTTTGCCAATCTCAAAGAAGTTCGATCGGCCTTGCAGCGTTTCCGAGATGCCAAAAAACCCATTTTTGCTTACCAGATGGACTGGAATGAGCGAGATTATTACCTCGGTTCCGTTGCTAATACAATTGCCGTAAATCCTTACGGCGCTTTGGAAATCAACGGTTTTAGCAGTCAGGCAATGTTTCTCACTGGTGCTTTGGAAAAATACGGCGTGGGAGTGCAAGTGACTCGCGTCGGCAAATACAAGTCAGCCGTTGAGCCGTTTTTGCTCACAAAAATGAGCCCCGAAAATCGCCAGCAAACTCAAAAGTTGCTCGGAGATATGTGGGGAGAATACCTGAAAACTGTCGCCCCGAGTCGCAAAGTGACTGTTCCGCAACTGCAAGCGCTTGCAGATAATCGCGGAATTTTGATGGCTGACGAAGCTCTCAAAAGTAAGTTAGTTGATAAAGTTGTATACTTTGACGAAATATCGACCGAACTCAAAAAACTCACAGGAACCGATCGCGAAAACAAATCTTTCAAGCAAATTAGTTTGAAAAACTACGCGAGAATTGCTGAAAATAAAAACTCAACTCGCGCTGACAAGAAAAACCAAGTTGCTATACTTTACGCTGAAGGAGAGATTGTAGACGGGGAAGGGGGCCCGACTCAAGTAGGAGGCGATCGCATCGCTCAAGCAATGCGGAAAATCCGAGAAGATGACGACGTAAAAGCCGTAGTTTTGCGCGTCAACAGTCCCGGAGGCAGTGCGACGGGGGCCGAAGTAATTGCACGCGAAGTAATGCTGACGGGGAAAAAGAAACCAGTTATTGTTTCAATGGGCAATTTAGCAGCATCCGGCGGCTATTGGATTTCGATGGGTTCCAACCGCATTTTTGCCGAACCCAATACGATTACCGGTTCCATTGGCGTTTTTGGAATGCTTTTCAACGCCGAAAAGTTGGCTGCTAACAACGGCCTAACTTGGGACGTGGTGAAAACCGGCCGCTTTGCGGATACTAACACGGTTTCCCGCCCGAAAAATCCTCAAGAATTGGCGAATATTCAGAGGAGAGTCGATAGCATTTACGATCGATTTATTACTAAAGTCGCCACCGCCCGCAAACTGCCGAAAAACCAGGTACAAGAAATTGCTCAAGGCAGGGTGTGGTCTGGTACGGCCGCGAAACAGTTGGGTTTAGTGGATGAAATTGGCGGTCTTGAAGATGCTGTCAGAGAGGCTGCTAAGCAAGCTAAACTAGGCGACGATTGGAAGGTGGAAGAATATCCAAAACGCCGCACTTTGGAGGAGCGAATTTTGGAAAGACTTTCAGGCGTTCACGTTTTGAAACCAGCCGCCAAACTCGACCCGCTAACTGCCGAATTTAAGAAAATGCAAGAGGAATTGGCTGCGATCAAGTCGATGAACGACCCGCAGGGGATTTACGTTCGCTTGCCTTTCAATTTGCGGATTGATTAATTAATGCCAAATCCGGGATTTTTACCCCTTTATTCTTCACTCCCCCTCTGTGCGGACGAAAGTTTTGCTCTTGAACCGTTGCAAGCGCTGAGTCCGATCGGGGTTTTTAACCCGGATTTGGTAAAAGTAGGCTGACAAGCGAATTTCTTGATGGTACCCGCCACGTGATTTATCCGTGGAATCAATCCAAAATCGAAAATCGAAAATCACTTATTGCCCCCGCATTTATCCGTGGGGTCGCCTCTAAAATCTAAAATCTAAAATCTAAAATCGCGCAATCGATTGACCCGGATTTGGTAAAAGTAGGCTGACAAGCGAATTTCTTGATGGTACCCGCCACGTGATTTATCCGTGGAATCAATCCAAAATCGAAAATCGAAAATCACTTATTGCCCCCGCATTTATCCGTGGGGTCGCCTCTAAAATCTAAAATCTAAAATCTAAAATCGCGCAATCGATTGACGCATCTAGAAACAACTGAAAAACCCGGTTTCTCGAAGAAACCGGGTTTATGAATACCCTAAAAGTCGATCGACTGGGAATTGGCAATATTTGTTATGCAGCACGCTGAGTTAACAATCCCCAGATGAAAAGTAGAACTAGCGCACCTACGACTGCAAAAGCTATGCTGGGTAGAGTCAATGCTCCGAAGGATGCTCCCCCGCTCGTCCCCAGTAAGACTTGACCTAGATAACCTCCCACTAGGGCGCCCAAAATTCCTAAACCTGTTGTTGCCAGAAAGCCACCGCCTTGAGTTCCCGGATAAATGGCTTTGGCTAGCGCACCGGCAATCAATCCTAAAACGATCCAAGCAATAATTCCCATTTCTCTTTCTCCTGAATACTTAAACTTTTCTTGTGCCTTGTCTTATGTTCTAAGAATAACAACCCCTATCCCGCCCTTACCTCTACCGCAGGGATGAACCGAAAGTGGTAGGATTTCTCATGAATCGTCGGAGTTTGAGGCTGTTTAATATCTCAAAAGACTTAACCCACTTTTTCGAGGGAAGAAAGGTACTTATGCTCAAAGCAAAAGGGAAATAGGAGAATCTTTTCTGGGACTTTTTGTGTTTTGGTGGTTAAAAAAATTACAATATTTCTGTGAAATGAGGAAAGTTTGCGCCCGATGGATCTGACTCTGTGCATGATTGTGAAGAATGAAGAGGCAACACTGTCGCGGACTTTGGACAGCGTTAAGGGTGTTGTTGACGAAATGGTGGTGGTGGATACGGGATCGGGCGATCGCACCCGTGAAATTGCGCGAGGATATGGCGCGAGGGTTTATGACTTTGAATGGTGCGACGACTTCGCAGCGGCGCGCAATGAGTGTCTCAAGCACGCCCAGGGCGACTGGATTTTGGTATTAGATGCCGATGAGGTTTTGGTACCGGAGATTCTACCTCAAATAAAGCCGGCAATTGCGAGCGATCGGCTGCTGCTAATCAATCTCATCCGCCAAGAAATCGGTGCCTCTCAATCTCCCTATTCCCTAGTGTCGCGCTTGTTCCGTAATCGCCTCGATATCCGCTTTTCTCGCCCTTACCACGCAATGGTAGACGACAGCGTGGCTGAGATTTTGCACAGGGAACCAAATTGGAAAATAGCTTCTCTCCCCGATGTGGCGATTTGGCACTCTGGTTATCAAAAAGATGCGATCGCCGCCAAAAGTAAATTCCAAAAAGCTCAAGCAGCAATGGAACGCTATATCGCTTATTATCCAAACGATGCTTATGCTTGTAGCAAATTAGGTGCGCTTTATGTAGAAAGCGGGCAAATCGGGCGGGGAATTAATTTATTAACTAAAGGCTTGACTGCGGAGGCAATTAATGATTCTATTCTTTACGAACTCAACTATCATTTGGGAATTGCATATCGCCAGCAGCAGCAATTTGTTAAAGCAAAAGAACACTATCAAGCGGCAATTAATACAGATGTGTTCCCCGCGCTCAAGTTGGGTGCTTACAATAATTTGGGCAATTTGCTCAAAGATGAAGGAGATTTGAAATCTGCTGAAAAAGCTTACAAAGCAGCTTTAAAAATTGACCCTAATTTTGGAGTAGGTCACTACAATTTAGGATTGACGCTGAAGGCAGCCGGAAATTTAGCAGATGCGATCGCCTATTACCGACAAGCGATAAAAATCGATCCCGAACACGCCGAAGCTCATCAAAACTTGGCAGTAGCCTTGCTGAAAATTGGCAAAATGCCAGAAAGTTTAGCAGAATTCAAAAGAGCGATCGCCCTTCACGAGCAGCGCCGCCCCTTTGAAGCAGAACGCCTGCGCCGGGGACTACAAGAAATGGGTTTACTTTAAACTTGTTACCAAATAATTTGTAGGGGCAATCCCACGCCCGGTTGCCCCTAGAACCGGACGGGGTAAGCACGGGGGCATTACTGCAAGAAATCGGTTCGATCTAAACTTGTTAGGATCGCGAATTAAATAACTTATAATTTCAATTGTTATTGTGGGATGGGCGTCCCGCCCGTCCACTCATGACGGGCTATAAGAGCCCATCCCACTTTCAAGAGTGGAAGTTATTTAATTCTCATTCCTTACCAAATAATTTGTAGGGGCAATCCCACGCCCGGTTGCCCCTAGAACCGGACGGGGTAAGCACGGGGGCATTACCCCTACAAACTGTAACAATTACCAGCAAAATCAAGAAATTATCTCTACTTTGCCGCTATCCAAATCGTAGCGGCCCCCAACAACTTTAAGCTTGCCCGCTTTGACTGCTTCCGCTAAAATAGGCGACGAGGATTGTAACTTATTTACATTCATTTTCACATTAGCTCTGACTGCGTTATCCCAGGCATCGCCTGTTTGACCTTTGGTCGAATCAACTGCAGGTTTAATCGCCGCCACCAAAGTGCTAATGTGACCAGGCACAGCTTTACCATCTAAAGCTGCTTTGACAGCACCGCAGCGTTCGTGACCCAGAATTACTAATAGTGGCACGCCTAATTCTAAGGTGGCATATTCTATATTCCCGAGAACCACATCGTCGAGAAAATTTCCAGCAACTCGAATATCAAATAAGTCGCCTAATCCTTGGTCAAAAATAATTTCGGGAGCAACGCGCGAATCAGAACAAGCCAGGATGGTTGCAAACGGATGTTGACCCTGTGCTACTTCTACAACTCGCGATCGAGCTTGGTCGGGAAATGTCCGTTTTTGCTCAATGTAGCGTTCATTACCCTCCATCAATTTCTTAAGAGCACTGTTAGGAGTAATGTCAGTAGGAGTAAGGTCAGAGATTGCCTCTGCCTTTGCTGCTTCGGCTTGTAAAAACGCAGGTGCCAAGCTGGCCGCCAGCATCCCTGCACCAGCCCTCAGCATTAAATTCCGTCGCGAAATCATGCTTCTACTTTCGCTTTCATTCATTGTTTGTAACTCGGTTCAATTTTTTCTATTTATACCCTAAGATATACCACAAGCTCAGCCAGACTTCTTTGATTTTTCTTTACAAGCTGCTCCGGCACAATATAAACTTCAAAAAAGTAGCCCATTTTTATTTCATTCATATTTTATTTAGTAAAGTCAACGGCAGTCATCCTTCTGCGGACAGGGATGCTAGAATGTATCTAAAACGACAATTATTTATCAATGGATCGAAATGTCCTACGTCGCCAGCATTCATATCTATCCGGTAAAGTCCCTTGACGGCATAGCAGTCAGTCAAGCAACTATTCTAGCCAGCGGAGCTCTAGAAGGCGATCGCTCTTTTGCAATCTGCGATGCAGCAGGAGAATTGGTTAACACTAAGCACAACAGCGGAGTCCGTTTTCTACGCTTATCATTTGACATCAAAAAGAGAATTGCCGGCCTGAAAATTCAAGGCACCGAACAAGAAATATTTTTTCATGTAGATAGAGAACGCTTGGCAATAGAATCTTGGTTGACCAGCTACTTCGGTTTCCCTGTCAAATTAATTGAAAACTTGCTGACAGGTTTTCCCGACAATACCGCTGCACCAGGGCCAAGCATTATCAGTACCGAAACAATTGCCGAAGTTGCATCTTGGTTTCCGAGAGTCTGCGTTAACGAGATGCGCCATCGCTTGCGAGCTAATATTGAAATAGGAGATGTCCCGGCTTTTTGGGAAGACCAACTTTTACCACAAGCCGATGAAATTGTGAGGTTTAAAATAGGGACTGTAATATTTGAAGCTATTAATCCCGGTCATCCCTGTATCCTATCTACGCAAAATTATGCGGCGCAAGCAAGCGATCTAAATTTTAAAAATATACTAACAGCCAAGCAGAAGGAAATTATGCCTGACTTGGTAAAAAAAGGGCATTTAAATCACTTTAGTCGGCTGATAGTTAACACGCGGCTCGCACCTCAACCAGCAGAAAAAATATTACATATAGGAGACGAAGTTCAAATTATCACCGTCAGCAAATCCCTATTTAATACCATTTCTGATTAGTTGTAGGTTACGAATCTGCTCAAGCCGGCGGCAACTCCAAAGTAAGTTGACCCAAAACACCAGTTCTAAAATCGTTTAACATCTGTCTCGCCGTTCGTTCGACATCTCCTTTATACTTGTCTTTTGCGACCTCGTGCAAATAATCTTCACCATTACTAGAGGCTGCATCTAATTTATACCTGGATTTGAAACCAGATAGTGATATCAACGTGTCATCAGCCGCCTGCAGCCCTTGGAGTAAATCTACCATCGCTGCTGCTACTACCTGATTGTCGTAAGCTGCTTCGCCAATATCTTCGCAAATAGCTAATTTTATGGCATTTTCTTGATTGTTAATTCGGGTTGGGATCACTCCGGGGGCGTCTAATAATTCAATTTCGTCAGAAATGCGAATCCATCGCAGCGATTTAGTTACTCCAGCTCTGCGGGCACTGTCCACCACTCTCTTCCCTAACAACCGATTAATTAAAGCCGATTTTCCGACATTGGGAAATCCCATTACCACTGCCCTGACTGGACGGGGCAGCATACCTCGATCGAACCTTCTTTGATTTAGCTGCACCCCAGCATTCTGCACCGCATCCGCCACATCATGTACTCCGTGACCGTGCTCGGCATTAGTAAAATATGCAGTTTCCCCCTGGGACTCAAACCATGTTTCCCACGCCTCGCGCGCGCGAGGCGTAATCATATCCATGCGGTTGACGACCAATACTCGCGGCTTGCCGCCCACCCAACTCGGCATTTGGGGGTGATAAGTAGCCAAGGGAATGCGGGCATCTCGGACTTCGAGCACCACATCTACCCGCTTTAGCTGTTCTTTTAATGCCCGTTCAGCTTTGGCAATGTGACCGGGATACCAGTGAATTTTCATTAGTTATTAGTTATTAGTCATTAGTCAGCAGTCATTAGTCAGCAGTCATTAGTCAGCAGTCATTAGCCACCAGTCATTAGTCAGCAGTCATTAGCCACCAGTCATTAGCCATTAGTCGCTGTGTCAGGGCGGGTTTACGCATACCCTGGATTTACATAATAGATACGGGTGAACCCGCCCCTACAGAATCTAGGTTTATTTAGTCGGACACGATATAACACGTGACTAATGACTAATAACTAATGACTAATAACTAATGACTAATAACTAAGGCACAATCAAAACTGCACAAGGAGACAGATTGATCACCCGATTGGTAACGCTGTCAGACGCCCCATCATCGGTTAAACCCATCCCCCGACAGCCCATCACAATCAAATCGGCCCCAATTTCGTCAGCCACATCGCAAATCGTGAAAGCAGGTTTGCCTTCCCGTTCGATGATTTCAGCTTCAATTCCCTGCTGGGAAAACATCGATTGGGCCTCAGAAAGAAGTTTGGCGACTGCTTCGGGGGAAGTCATCACCTCTGACGGTGGGGCGTCGCCCTCCTCGGCGGGGGGTTCGACTACCGACAGAATAACTAAACGAGCACCGTAGGTTTTCACAATATTGACAACCTTTTCGGCAGCTTCGCGGGCTTCTCGGCTTTGATCTACAGGAAATAAGACTGTCTTGAACATACTGCACATCTCCGGGACACGGACTCCGATAAAATGTTTAGGTTAAGCCAATCAGTGCCGTTTGTTCCATCTTCCGTTTTTTGTACGGGCGCGGTTGAATGCGTCCGAGGCCGGGGTGCAAGTTACCAGTGCCGCCATTTCAACGGAATTCGACAAAAACACACATATTAGGAGGTTAATCCTGTGACAAAAAAAACTGTAGCAAATTTATCGGCATCGGACTTATCGGGCAAACGGGTATTGGTGCGGGCGGACTTTAACGTGCCGCTCGACAACGGCAATATCACCGATGATACTCGCATCCGGGCGGCTCTGCCGACAATTCAAGATTTAGCGTCCAAGGGCGCTAAGGTGATTTTGTGCAGCCACTTCGGCCGTCCCAAGGGTGTGACGGAGAAGTTGCGCTTGACGCCGGTTGCTGTGCGCCTGTCGGAATTGTTGGGCAAAGAGGTCAAAAAGACTGACGACTGCATCGGTGATGAAGTCGCTGCTACAGTCGCCGCGATGCAAGATGGCGATGTGCTGTTGCTAGAAAATGTCCGCTTCTACCCAGAGGAGGAGGCAAACGACCCAGAATTTGCTAAGAAGTTAGCTTCTGTGGCCGATTTGTATGTCAATGATGCTTTTGGTACTGCTCACCGGGCTCACGCTTCTACTGAGGGCGTTACTAAGTATCTGAGTCCTTCTGTGGCTGGGTTTTTGATGGAGAAGGAACTGCAATATCTCGGCAGTGCGATCGACAATCCGCAACGTCCTTTAGCTGCTATAATCGGCGGTTCTAAGGTTTCCAGCAAGATTGGAGTCATTGAAAAACTGCTCGAAAAGTGCGACAAACTGCTGTTGGGCGGTGGCATGGTTTTCACCTTCTACAAAGCTCGCGGCTTGAACGTGGGCAAGTCTTTGGTGGAAGATGACAAGCTTGAACTGGCTAAGTCTTTGGAAGCTAAGGCGAAGGAACGGGGAGTTGCTTTTCTGTTACCTACTGATGTGGTAGTTGCTGACAAGTTTGCTGCTGATGCTAACACTCAAACTGTCCCTGTTGAAAGCATCCCTGACGGTTGGATGGGTTTGGATATCGGCCCGGATTCAGTAAAAACTTTCCAAGATGCTTTGGCCGATTGCAAAACTGTCATCTGGAACGGGCCGATGGGCGTGTTTGAGATGGAGAAGTTTGCTGTGGGAACTGAAGGTATTGCTCATTCTTTGGCTGGACTTACTAAAACTGGTACTACCACAATTATCGGTGGTGGTGACTCGGTGGCGGCTGTGGAACAGTTGAATTTAGGCGAACAAATGAGCCACATTTCTACTGGTGGCGGTGCTAGTTTGGAGCTGCTCGAAGGTAAGGAATTGCCTGGTGTTGCTGCTTTAGATGAAGCTTAATTAAGTTAAGTAGGGCGGGCTTTGCCCGCCTTGCTGGAAGCAGGTCTATATCTTTGGCTGCGAATCATTTTTTTGAATATTTACCGCAGAGGGCGCAGAGAACGCAGAGGAAGAGAAAAGAGAGAAGGATATCGGTTTTAAGTCTATAGTTTGCTAGTATAATTTGTTTGAAGTAGCAGTGAGGTTTGTTTGTGAAACTTAAACTCTTGGCAACTGTAGCGGCAAGTTTAGCTTTGTTTGGGCTGGCAGCTCCCGTTCAAGCTCAAAATCCAGATCATGTTAGGCAATTGCTGGAAACTAAAGAGTGCGAAGGCTGTGACTTGAGAAATGCTGATTTGTTCAAGGCTAGCTTGTACAGAGCTAATTTAAGAGGAGCGGATTTAAGCGGAGCAAATCTCTATGAAGCTAATTTGCTGGAAGCGGATTTAAGTGATGCTAATTTGGCCAATGCTAACTTAGTTAATGCGGAGATGTACGGGGCTGAATTGAATGGTGCTAATCTGCGAAATGCGGATTTGTCTAATGCTTTTTTGGGGCGAGCGAATCTGACGAGTGCGGATTTGCGCGGTGCTAAACTTTTTAATGCGAATCTGGGCGAAGCTTATTTGCTGCAAGCTAATTTGTCGAATGCCGATTTGAGGCGTTCGCTGCTGTTTAGAGTTAATTTGAATCGTGCGAATTTAAGCGGAGCGGATATGTCTTTCGCGGATGTGCGGGATACTAATTTGCAGAATGCTCTTTTGTCAAATACTCGGCTTCCGAGGGCTCAGTTGGCCGGGACAAATATTGATGCGGCGAATAATGTGCGGCAGGGTGATTTGGAACGGGCAAACTTCCGGGGTACGAATTTGGGGCCAGGGGTTTGTGTGATAACTAATTATCCTTATTGTGTTTTGAATGTGGAAGAAAAATTTTAGACTCTAGTTTTAGCTCCCAGATGAATCTGTAGAGTAAATCTAAAATCTAAAATCTAAAATCTAAAATCCCCTGGCTGGCGCACCCTAGGTTGATATCCGAGCTAAGTTTGAGGTGGTTTGTATCCTCTTTCTAGGGCAAATCTCACAAGCTGAGCACGATTTTCTAACTGTAATTTGCTGAAAATGCTGCCTAAATGAGCTTGCACAGTCCGGGGGCTAATAAACAGCCGATCGCTAATTTGTTTGTTAGTATAACCCTGGATAACCTCCCAAAAAACTCTTTCTTCGGCTGGTGTTAAAGGCAAAGGTGCAGGTGGTGGCAATACTGCCACAAATTGTGGTTCCACCGCCCTACCGCTAGAAGTTTGCAGCAGTCGGACAATTTCGGCGTGAATCCGGTGAGAGCGCTCTAACTGCGCTTTTACCTTGGCTAAGATTTCTTCAGACTGAAAAGGTTTTACCAGATAATCGTCACCGCCGATCGCATGACCTTCAACTTTTGACTCCAACTCGCCTTGACCCGACAAAAATATAAAGGGGACTAATTGTCCCAAACGGGTAGTTCTCAAACGGCGACAAAACTCAAACCCGTCCATTTCCGGCATCATGACATCTGAAATTACCAAATCTGGGGGGGCATTTTCAAAAATCGAGAGCGCCTCCACCCCTGAATTAGCGCATTCCACCCGATATCCTTGACTTTCCAGGTACATTGCTAAGACTGTTTGACAGTCTGCTTCGTCGTCCACCACTAATATTCTTTCCATGACAGGCTTGCACCAATTCCAGTTGGACAGTTTTTGAAACTGCCAGTCCCAAAGTAGGAACTTAATTGAGTTTACCTCCTGCAACTTGATAAAGGCTCGCAATTTCAACACGCCACACTTTCTCAAATCGTCCGATTAGGGGCGCCTAGCGCATAAAAGGGGAAGCAGTAGAGCAATATGGGGAACAATCTCCTTCTTTGACTCGCCTATCATCAAAAGCTACAAATTTTTATGAGGAAGCGTCCACTTTTCTGCAGAAAATAGAAGGTAAAAGAAAGAATTTTATCCTATTAAACAGAAATCTTAGTGACACTTATACTATTCCTAGACGCGACATTGAAAGGTTTTTAGATTTTTCTGGTTCGGACACAGGTACAAAAGGGACAACGCGACCAGGTGCTGCTGAGGGCGGCCCGAACAAACTCGGGGCGGCAACCAACATACTTTCAATTATCGCCGCTGGTTCGGGGCGACTGAACAGATACCCCTGCATGATATCGCACTGATGTTGTTTCAAAAAATCTAGTTCTGCTTCTGTTTCCACTCCCTCAGCAATTACGGTCATATTCAAACTGTGACCCAGTAAAATTACTGCTGTAGTAATAGCAGCATTTTGAGGATCTTCGTTGGCATTACGGACGAAAATTCGATCGATCTTTAAACTGTCAAAAGCAAATTGCTTAAGATATCCTAAAGTAGCGTAACCGGTGCCGAAGTCGTCAATAGCAATCCGAATTCCTAGAGCTTTTAGTTGGTTTAAAGTAGCGCCTGCTACTGTCGCATTTTCCACCAAAGCGCTTTCGGTCATTTCTAATTCTAAATTAGCAGGCTCTAAACCTGTAGTTTCCAATATTTGCACGATTCGCGCCTTGAGTTCCGGGTCGGACAACTGCCGGGCCGACAAGTTTACTGATATTGTAAAGGGCGAAAACCCCGCCGCCAGCCAACTAGCGGCTTGAGCGCAAGCTGAAAGCAGTACCCACTCGCCAATCTGAATAATTAAACCTGTTTCTTCTGCTAAGGGAATAAATTCGCAGGGAGAAATTATACCTCGATCGGGATTTTGCCAGCGCACTAAAGCTTCGGCGCCGATAACTTGGCCTGTCGCAATATTCACCTGGGGCTGATAATATACCTGAAACTCGCCTTGTGCCAAAGCGTGGCGCAGCAAAGCTTCGAGAGCAAACTTTTCAGGAGAGAGAGTCGTAACCTTGGTGGAGTCGTTAACTAAATCTTTGAGTCTGGCTTCTGCTTGGCTAAGCGCGACTGTCAGCGGTTGAGTAATAGTTTGCCGTTTCAAGACGCGAGAAGCAATGGCTCCCAGCAATTCAGCCTTGGTAAACGGCTTTGTCAGGTAATCGTCGGCTCCCAATTCCATCCCGCGACGAAAATCGGTTTTGTCACTTTGAGCCGTGAGGAAAATAAATGGAATTGTTGCAGCTAGCGAGTTTTGCCGCAGAGTCCGCAACACGTCATAACCGTCGAGTTCCGGCATCTGCACATCGCACAAAATTAAATCCGGTATCTCCGAAAGTGCCATCTGCACTCCAACTCGACCGTTCTCGGCCGCAATGACCCGGTAGCTGTGAGATTCCAGGAGTTGCAGAAGAGTTTCCCGGATTAATTCGTCGTCTTCAATCACCAAAATTTTGAGCATGATACTTAGATAACAGATGGCACTATATATCTGAACCTGACTAACTCTAGCATACTCAAACTAGGGAATTAGTAATTGGGCCAATTAGCCAATAAATGATTAGCCAAATGGCTGAATATTTTCCCTCGGTTCTTAAGTCACAATCAAAGAACTGCCGAAATTGGGAATATCTCGCTCTCTTTCAACAGCAGAAAAGGGCTGCACCCGACTCCTTTGATAAACTTTTATGACAAAATTAGCAATATTTCTCATAAAAAAATTTAGCGAACAGTTTCAGTGCGCCGATGGCGGAAATTACTCAGGCTATCACTTATATGATGTCCGGTTAATTGTTGATAATTAGCCCGTGTTTTTACTGACAAACTAGAGTTTTCTCTCAATGGATGAATCAGGACAGGATGCTGCATCCTGATTCATCCAAACAAAGATACTTGCTTTCAGACAACAGTCGTGGAGAGATCAAAATTTTAGATTAAGGTTCAATCTCCCAGATTCATCTGTGAAGTAAATCTAAAATCTAAAATCTAAAATCGACAAAGGGATAACTTAACTAGGGATCGCGAATTAAATAACTTACAATTTTAATTGTTATTGTGGGATGGGCTCTTATAGCCCGTCTTTTTTGGACGGGCTATAAGAGCCCATCCCACTTTCAAGAGTGGAAGTTATTTAATTCTCATTCCTATGGTTCTATAACCGGAAATCCTATTATCCACGGCCTTAATTCACAGGCTTAGTGGAATTGGCGCAAAATTTTTCATCTACAATTGCAGAAGTGATACTGACAGCGTGCATGGATGATGACGGAATTATCAGGTCTCGCGGAACTACCCTGGTCTTTTTACAAACCAGCTCGCTACTGCCTACAGAGGCAAAGTTCCAAGCATAAAATTCGGGAGTGCTGACTGTCGCATTGGCCGGATGTAAACCTAGTGCAGTCACCAATACTAATCCCAAAGTCACTAAAGCTACGATCGCGAATCTCAGCATATTCTTTGTTTGAACCCGACAACTTATCTGATTGGTATTACCTTATTATTGCCTGGGTGGATAGAGAGCGTCAATCGATTTTAGATTTTAGATTTTAGATTTTAGATTTTAGAGGCGACCCCACGGATCAATTCGGGGGATCCTTTATCGGATACAGGTGTTTTATTTCTGGACGGATGAATCCGGGAGCTTGTATCCTGGATGCTCGATCGTCAATAGCAGTTATTCTGCCGTCAGATTCAACTCGTAAGCGATCGGCTCAGATGCTTGAGAAACTACCACAAATTCATAAAAACCAGTATCATCCAGCAATCCCGACCAACTCAGCCCTTCTGCATCTTCCAGCAAAGCTCGCGCGCCCTTTGTCCGCCCTGGAGTATAAATTGACAGTAGGGTAGATTTGCGCGGGGCTTGCAAATTCACGCGCAAAGTTTGATTTTGAGCCAACCTGGCAATGTAAGCTTTCCCTTCTCCGGGTTTGAGATTGCCTGTGAGGCTTTTGCTCTTCGATAGGCGGTCAAATTCGACGCTTTCGACAGTTGATCCAGCTTGTAAGGCTTCGAGTTCGTCGGCGGTAATTGCTTGCCAAATTTGTCCGATCGGCTTCCCGATGAGATTGCGATCGCGCGGCTGTTGTGGAAACCAATAAAAGAACCTCGCATCAGCCAAATCGTACAAAGCCCGACTGCTCAAATTCAGCTTGTTAACCTCTGTTTTCCAGCGATCGATATCAGTGGTGTCGTAAGTGCCCAACCGTGCTCTAGCGTCGCTGCTGAGATTTTCCAGCTTATCGAGCAACTCGTCGCCGATTTTCTGCCACCTTTCGCGCCATTGGCGATCGTCATCGCCTTCTTTTAACAATCGTCCCCCCAATTCCGGGTATTTGGCATAGAAAGTCTCGTCCACAAGGTTGACGTAACCGCTATAGAATCGATCGTCAATTTTGAGCTTGACAAACCGATCTTGCAAAGCATCTTCTTGCTGCTGCTTCGGGTTTGAAGGCTGGGAAACGTTCTGCAATTTTGATTTCAGATTTAACAAAGAATTGCCCGCCAACCAGCCAATTCCCCCCATACTTGAGAGCACCGCCACCACAAACAAAACCATTTTCCAAGCAGGCATCTTTTGCTGATTGCCAATAGCAGCAATTCGCACCGGAGTTCCCGGCAGTTTTGGCACGGGGGCGGGCACGGGTATAGGCGAGAGATCCGGCGGCTGCGCGAGCCCAAAATCCGGGGCTGGCGGCAAAGGTGGCTGTAAAGGCGGATTCCCCGAGAGAGCGAGCATTACCTCGCGAGCCGAGGAGTAACGCTGGCTCGGCTGTTGAGCAAGCATTTTATCCAGCACCAGGGACAAATTCGGAGACAGAGAACATTCCGATCGCCAATTCCAATTCAGCGTCTGGCTGTCGAGCAACTGATGGGGTTCCTTCCCCGTCAGCAACACCAAAACCGTGGCCGCCAGAGCGTACAAATCGCTGTGGGGAGAGACGATGCCCATCTGCATCTGTTCGACGGGAGCATAGCCGAGCTTGCCGATGCGAGTCGCGGGGGCGGGAGTGCCGTTAGCCTCAGCGAAAAGAGACTCTACGGTGGCGGCGACTTGTTTTACTCCCCCAAAGTCGATCAGCACGGGCATCCCGTCAGAACTCCGCAGAATCAGGTTGTCCGGGGAGATGTCGCGGTGAATCACTCCTAGAGAGTGAATGTATTCGAGTACGGGCAAAATCTGCTGCAGCAATTGATTGATTTCTGCTTCTATGAACCGCAAACCCTGACGCTTGCGGGCGTCGAGCAGAAAGCGGTAGGTTTGGCCCGGCACGTAGTCTTGGACGAGAAATAGGTAGCCTCGATCGCTGATACTGACGCGGAAGAGTTCGCGAAAGCGGGGGATTTGATTGTGTTGCAGCTTGTAGAGCACTCCCGCTTCCCGCTCGAACAGTTCCTCGGATTTTTGTAAAGCGTAACTTCCGTGTACTTGGGGCGCAAATTCTTTTAAAACGCAGGGTTCGTTAAATCGGTGGGCGTCTTCAGCGAGGTAGGTGCGCCCGAAGCCTCCGTGTCCCAATTCGCGGACGATGCGGTAGTGGTTGTTGAGAGTTATGCCGGGGTAGATGGGATTGTTCATGGGAACTTGCTGCGTCGGATTTTCACGCTTGACTGAGACTGGGAGTTTTGGGCGATCGCTGAATTAATCTTGACATACTGTGTCAGTGTTTATTAGTCGATCGGCAGCTTGGTCATCACCTGCGGTTATTGTTAAAAAAGCGGTTTCCTGCTATAGAAGTTTATCGACTGCGCCAGCATTTCGATCGACCTCAAAGTGTGTTCAAATTTTTAGTGTCGAGCCCAATGTGCGATCGGGTGTTAGCGCTACTAATTGAATTTTGAGCGATCGAGGTGCAAAATACGCATTTTAAGGAGCAAATCATGCAGCCAGAACAGCGTCAGCGAGCAATTGGGGCGTTTGAAGAGTTTTTGAGAGCGCCGCTTGAGGAACGATTGAAACACCAGCAGAATCGAGTTGCCGAATCCGGGGCGATCGCGCTTTTTCAAAGAGTCGCGGCCACAGTACCAGCTTACCAGACTTTCCTAACTGAACATAACATCAATCCCGCCTCAATTCAAACCTTTGAAGACTTCCAAAAATTGCCGCTAATTACCAAAGAGAATTATTTACGCTGTCACCCGCTACCTCAGTTGTGCTACCAGGGCAAATTAGAAACTTGCGATTTCATTGCTGTTTCATCGGGTTCCACAGGAAACCCGACATTTTGGCCGCGTTTTATCAGCGACGAGTTGCAAATTGCCGCTCGTTTTGAACAAATATTTCACGACAGTTTTTACGCCGACAATCGCTCAACTTTAGCTGTCATTTGCTTTGCGTTGGGAACTTGGGTAGGCGGAATGTACACGGCAAATTGCTGCCGCTATCTAGCGAGTAAGGGCTATCCAGTTACAGTTGTGACACCTGGGAATAATAAGACTGAAATATTCCGAGTTGTGCAGGAACTTGGGGAGCATTTTGAGCAAGTAGTTTTGTTGGGATATCCGCCATTTATCAAGGATGTGATTGATAGCGGAATTGCTGGGGGTGTGGAGTTGCAAAAATATCGAATTAAGATGGTGTTTGCGGGGGAAGTGTTTAGCGAAGAATGGCGGAGTTTGGTGAGCGATCGCACTAATTCTGACAATCTATATTACAACTCGGCGAGCCTTTACGGTACGGCAGACGCGGGCGTTTTGGGCAACGAGACACCGCTGAGCATTTGCATCCGCCGCTTTTTAGCAAACAATCCCGAAGCTTCCCGCAATTTATTCGGGGAATCGCGGTTGCCAACGCTGGTGCAGTACGATCCGAAAAGCCGCTTTTTTGAAGTGAATAATGACGGCACGCTATTATTTTCTGGCGACAACGGCATCCCGCTAATACGCTATCACATCTCCGATAACGGCGGTTTAATTTGTTACGAAGCAATGCTCAATTTTTTGGCTGAATGGGGATTTAACCCTGTGGCACGTTTGCAGCAAGCAGCAGCTATGAAAGTTTCTGATTTCCCCAGAGGAATTCGCTGCTTGCCATTTGTCTATGTATTCGGGCGATCCTCTTCGAGGGCTTCGCTAACGCACTTTACCGTTTCCTACTTCGGTGCTAACATTTACCCGGAAAATGTCACCGTAGGTTTAGAAGTTCCCAAGATTCGGGAATGGGTGACGGGAAAATTTGTACTGCAAGTCAAGGAGGATTCGGATCAAAATCGGTTTTTATCGGTGGTTGTGGAATTAGCACCGGGGGTGGAGGGCGACGCGGAGATGCAGGAGGCGATCGCATCTTCAATTCTCGCGCAATTGCGGCGGCTAAACAGCGAATTTGCTAATTATGTGCCGCCAGAATATCAGTTACCTGTGGTGACATTAACGGAGACGGGCGATGCGGAGTATTTTCCGATTGGGGTGAAGCACAGATACACGCGGCAGTAAGTAGTTTGAATTGATGAGCTATCCGTTTTCAAAAGTCTTGTGTTATTCTATAATTAGGGTGACATTTGATGGTTCAGCTTAGAATAGAATATGCCAGCCCAAGACATCTACCACAATAATGTCAGAACAGCCCTAGAAAAAGATGGGTGGACGATAACCAAAGATCCCCTACCCTTAAAAATTGGCAAACGTACTCTCAGCGTCGATTTGGGTGCAGAAAAACTATTTGCTGCCGAAAAGCAAGGTCGCAAAATTGCTGTAGAAGTCAAAAGTTTCGTGAGTGCTTCACCAGTTCATGACTTAGAACAAGCTGTTGGACAGTATATTGTTTACGAAGATATTCTACAGCGAGCGGAACCTGAACGGATAATATATCTGGCAATTCGTGCAGAAGTTTATGCACAAATTTTTTCTGAACCTATCGGGCAGATTTTGTTAGAGAACAAGAGATTTAAACTAATAGTTTTTGATTCATTAAAGGAGACAATTGTCAGATGGATAGACTAGATGAATATCGCCAAATTATTCGCAATGTTTTAGATAGTTATGCCCAGATTTCTTACGGACACGGAGAAATTAAAAGCAGCGTTATTGTTGACAGCGAACAAAACAATTTTTTACTAATGCACGATGGCTGGCAAGGGCCTAAAAGAATTCACGATTGTATCGTTCATGTGGAAATTATCGACGGCAAAATCTGGATTCAACACGATGGTATAGAAACGGGAATTACTCCAGAACTTGTAGAATTAGGAGTGCCTAAAGACAAGATAGTTTTAGGGTTTCATCCGTATCATGTTCGGCAACATACGGGATATGCGATCGCCTAAACCAGCTTACAATACAGGAAACAGGTTTTCATATCTCTGCCGACTATTCTGAAAGCCCGATCGCACTTTTTGCCGAAAAGCGCGATCGAACACCAAAAAATTCGTCTTTAACTATTAGCAATTATCGTTTTATTGACCGTCAGTTTGTCTGAGAGCCGCCAGAATTTCCGGTCGTTTCATGCGCGCGTAGCCCCGCACTTTCCGGTCTTTGCCGATCGCCTTCAAGCCTCTCAGCGAAAGACTTTCGTAGTCATCCTCTGGGGACGGGGGCGGAAACGGCAACTCTAACTGCAACTGCGGTAACTGAGGTTTTTGCTGTGCTTTCGACTGCTTTTTCTGCTGCGTTTTTGACTGCTTTTTCGGCGGTGCATCTGGCTGTCTCTCTGAGTTAGTCGCTGCGGCTCCCAGTTGGCGGCGGAGCGTTTCAATTTGATTTTTCAGGTCATTTTCTACCTCTTCAATGGCGTCGGAGACAAACTGATTAATTGTTTGGACTGTCCGTTCTAATTTTGTTGACAGCAGTTTTTCCAGTTCATCCAACTGTCTCAAAGCACCTTCAAGATTTACCTCAGAAATAACAGCCGATGTTGGCGGACGGTTGCTGCTCGATTGTTCAACTTTTTTAGCCATTTTATCTACCTTTTCATGAAATGCTTTTTCCACTTGTTCGAGCAAATGCTTAATCTGTTCTATTTGGTTACGCTCAAAGTTCTGCTCAGTTAGAGCTTTTACGTGTTTTTTTAGCAGGTCTTCATTTTTTTTAACAGATTGTTCTATTTGTTTTGTTAGACTATCTACCTTTTTTTGAAATGATAGCTCTAATTGTTGCAGTAGAGTCTCAATTTGTGCAGTTTTCTGAGTCGGTTGCGGAGCTAAATGTTCCATTTCTGCTTGAGCAACAGCTACCTCCTCGTCGGTCATTTCAAATACCCACGCCCACATTTGCTCGATGCCGAGTTCTTTAGCAACAATACACCAATCTGAGCCGCAGACAACTTCATATTCTTCTTCGTTGCTGTAAGCTTCTGTAGGGCGTACAATTAAAGGAATCAAGTTGCTGCCTTGCTCGATCAGACTTCTCCTGAGAGCTTCGCGGCGTTCGCGAGGAATTTCGCCCCGATGAGGCTCTGGTACTGCAATTTGGGAAGTGTAAATCTGACTGTGACTAATGGGCTTAATCCGCAAATATTCAACTATTCGGTTTTGATCGGACGATCGATCCATCTTGTTACAAGTCCCCTTTTGTCATTAAAATCTGGTGTTTGGGTGTTTATGTATATCTACGCGGCTTCCCGTGGGGTGACATCCCTGACGATGGCGTCGGGCCCTCGCCCGTGCTACGGCAAAAGTTACTGCAATTCCTAAAAAAAGCGACTGTGATGAGTTTAACTGCCTGTGGGACACCAACGATCCACTGCTTTACTCATCTTTACTTATTTTGGAGTAGAGACTCACTGAGTCAAAGTTGCCAGTAGCCGCAGGATTTGCGAGTTATGAGTATTTTTGCCACTTGTCAATTATTTTAATCATTGTTTTGTCGGTTAACCCTTTAACACGTTCCACCACATTTGCAAATGAGACAAACGGCCGCGCATCTCGCTCTTTGAGTATTATTTGGATTACTGGAAGCTTCAATCCAGCATCTTTCAAATTAGCCGACAGTTGATTTTTCTCTAAAGTATTGAGTGCTTCCAACAGCGACATTGATTCGGAAGCTACGTTGGCAAATTCTGGTATCCTCTCTACCACCAGTTTTTCGGGTGGCGAGTCTGCTTTCAACTCATTAATTCTGCTTGCTAACCCAGATTCAACTAACAGAGGTACTTGTTGTAAGATTCGGTTTTCAATTTCTTGTATACTCTGCGCTAAAACTTGTTGTTCACGGGCGTATTCGGCTTTTAATTCATTGATTTGAATTGCAAACAAGGCTTGAATATTCGTTAGTCGCTGTTCTAAACTAGATGAATCTTCGGTAGTTTCATTTTCACCTAAATGAGGGACTTCGACCAAAGAAACCGGGTTTTTTATGGAATCTGCGGGCGGCGACGAAGTATTTTCGTACAAAAACCCGGTTTCTGGGTTCTCAACTAAATTTTCAGTTTTGGCTGATTTCCTCAGCGCTTGAACTTGCTCTAAAAGCAGTCCTTCATTTTCTGGTTCAAGAATAAATGCTCCGATTGTCTCGCCTTTTTGAGGGTGAATTTCCCTGGCTTTCGCAGCAGCGTAGTATTCAAAGTCTCCGTCTACTATCTCGTAGGCATCCATACCGTTGCGGCGGACAATTATGGGGTTGATCAATCCTCCTAATTCTAAAATCAGTTGCGCCAGTTTCTCCAAATCCGGCTCTGCAAAATTGGAACGGGGCACTGCGGATGTAATTTTTTTAACTGCAACCAGTGACGGAGATAATTTTTTCATTAGTTTTTACCTATTTTTTCCAAAACTTCGAGTGCTAGCATTTCAAATTCTTGGGATGCGATAGAATCAGGCTTAAAGTCTAGCACTGAAATCGGATCGGCGATTTCCATATTTCCCACGATTTGAAATTGTTCTGCACACTTTGCTAAATCGTCTCTCTCGTAAATTACGCTGTCCATGATTTCAAAGCCGTAGCGTTTGGGAATTGCCTCCCTCCGCTTGGGCAAACTGTACTGTACAAATTTAGCATTAGTTGAAATTTTGCAAGGGAGGACGCCTAAAACTTCTAGTGGTTTCTTGCCAATTTGTTTTTTGAATCCGTTAACTTTTTTGATAAAGTCCTTGACATTAATCAGTCCTTGATTGGCAAAAGGTTTTAAGTCAGAAGGAATAATTAAATAATCCGCCGCAATTAGGGCAACTCTAGCATAAAAATTCAAAGAGGGCGGCGTATCGATCAGTACAAGATCATATTTCTCCTGTACTTCTGCTAGTTTTTGAATTAAAATCATTCGGCTGTAATCTAGTTGATTTAGTTCCGTTTCATATTGCATTAAATCAATATGGGAAGGAATCACATCTATTTCGGGATGGCAAAAATTAGACTTGCGAGCTACTTCTGCGATGGAGAAAAAGTCTTCTGATTGCAAAACTTGAAGAATATTATTATCTTTCAAATCGTCTTGTTCTTCATCCTCAAATTTAACTAAACCTGTCGCAAAGGTTGTATTCGCTTGACTATCTAAGTCAATCACCAAGACTCTCTTACCTTTCTTGCTCAGCGCCGCAGCTAAATTGACTACTGTTGTAGTTTTGCCAACGCCGCCTTTGTTATGGTAAACTGCAATGATTTTCATAATATTTTGAGTTTTTTGGGGAACGGTTACATCGGATTTAACTTGAGGCTTAACTGGATTATTTTCAGGTATTTGTTCCGGTTCAGAGATTTGACTTGGCTGAGCTTTTGCGGTGGCGGGATTGTGGGGCTGTACTGGGACTTCGCTAATTAACTCAGGACTAACCAAATTAATTTTATTATCTTCCAGTTCTAGATGAACGGGAGTTTTTATAGGTTTTAAAGTATTTCTGCCAATTAAAGCGATAATTTCATCAATTCTATTTTCAAGGTCTTGTCCAGCACACTTAAAGACTAGCTGAATATCATCGGCGACTCTTTGGTAAATTCTAATTTCTTTACCGTTAGTTATGAGTCCGTAGCGGATGCTCAAACTTGTTAAATAGCGATTGAGTTTTCGCAGGTGGCGGTCTAAATTTTCCTTGGGATGTTTAGCCTCCATGACTACACTCATCGGTGAGTCTGTCTCGACAACTATGGGGATAACTTGGGTGGCAAATGAGAGGAAGTCTAGACGAATATTCCCAAATGCTATTTCTTGGTGCCAAGTGTCGGGGGTATAGCCTAGTTTTGGTAGCAGATAGCTGACAATGAGTTTGCTTTCTACTTCGCTTTCGTTGCGACAGTTATTGGGATTGAAAGTCATTCGATTTTAGATTTTAGATTTTAGATTTTAGATTGGGAATGACTGATTTAATAATGGTAGGGATTGTGAGATTGACAGTAGGGCGCGCATTCCGCACCTTACAAAGGCTACGGATTGTAATATCGAAAAACCCGGTTTTGTTTGAAAAACCGGGTTTTTAGGGGATTAATCGCGTTTCAAACTTACTTGGTTTGAGCGTTAAATTCCTGCAATGTTTGATAGCCACCAGCGGGATTGTACAAGTGACAGTTGTCGGCAATCCGCTTCATTAAAGACCAAGAAAATTCTGTTTCGTAGAGATGATCTTGCCAGTTTTCCTTTAAGCTGCTGTGGGCGAGGCGCAAATTGTACCAGGGAATAGCAGTTGAAAGGTGGTGGGGAACGTGGACGTTAATGTCGTGGCACAGAAACTCTACCCAGCGGGGATAATCGCAGTGAACTGTTCCCGATAGTTGCGCTTGGGCTTCGTTCCATTCTTCGGGTTCTTTAAATGAAATGTCTGGTGCTGTGTGGTGGACGATCGTAAAAGTGCTCATCCAGAAATGGTAAACCAGCCAGGGCATCAACCAAAATTTGACAAATCCCCAAATGCCTGTGGTTGCAATTAAAATCGGAAATCCGATCGCAGCACCGATTAAAACGACAAAAACTGAAAACCGCACTTGTTCTTGTTTCTGTTGACCTTTGAACCGCCACCACATAAAGTGTACTTTTGCCCAGTGGGCGATCGAACCGATCCACCACATCCGACCGAAAATTAAACTATAAGCTATTTGTAAAGCCTTGGGAGCAGCAGCGTAGTCTTCTGCTGTCATCGGCTGCCAAGCATTATCCTCACCAAGTTTATTGGTGTGCTTGTGGTGGTAATTGTGGCCGTGCCGCCATGCGTGAAACGGATAAATTAACGGCAGAAAAGCAATATGTCCGACTAAATCGTTTACCCAGCGGCGGTTAGCAAATGACCGGTGCCCGCAGTCATGGCCGATCACAAAAAAACCGGTTAATCCGGTGCCTGTGAAAATCCACATTAGGGGCAGTAGATACCAAGGCGATACTGCTAAGCCCCAATAACCAACAGCAACGAGTAAAACGTTGACGATTACTTTTGTCCAAGCTTTGCGGGGGTTTTTGACGAATACTTCCCGCGGCAGGGTTTTGAGAATATCTTTGAGGCGCAGGTTGGAGGTGTCACTTGCGGATGTCAAATTTAGTGGTTTTTCGATCGATGCTGTCATAAATTGATTTCGATTCTCCGTATGCCATGACGATGGCTTAACAAAATTAGCGCATAAAAAAGCGCAGTAAAATGTCAGCTCGTTGCCAGCAAGCAGCAGACGAGTTGAGCTGTAGGCAAGCGCGTTTTAGCAAATGCTAGCGATCGCTATCCGCAGTTAGGAATTTCTAGCACTTTTGGCAAAAAACACTGCGGGTAGCAAAACATTCGTTTTTATAACACAGGGGCAGGACAATTAGCATTAGGCGCTATTGTCTGCTAATTGCTCTTGCTGCCAGAAATCGGGCCCTGAGCCGGCAAGCCAGCGATCGACCGTTGCTGTTTGAGGCTTTGCACTTCCAGCAGCAAGGATTCGATTTCTGCTTGCAAGTGCAGGAACTTAACTTGCTGATCTGCTTGGTAGGGGCACTTTACCAAATCTACTTTGCGGGCAAAAGTGGTCGATAGGGTAGAAGAACTAGCCATTTCGGGATTGCTCGCGGTGACTTGAGGCCGGGAAAGAGTGGATGAATTATTTGACATTAGTAATTGAGTAGACATATCTACACATTCACACCATTAAGTTACTTTAACCTGAACCGATCGTATTAAACATCAAATTAACCGATCGAGCTAAAATTAGTGTAAATTCCTTAGCCATTGCCTAAAACCATTGACATCGTGACCCTGATTCTACCTGCTACTGACTCTGCTCCTAACTCTGCAGCCCGCGCCGCCGAGCCCAAACGCTACGGCTGGCCCGGCTTGATCGAAGCTTATCGCCCCTACCTGCCGGTGACTGAAACCACGCCGGTAGTCACTCTCCAAGAAGGCAATACTCCTCTGATTCCAGCACCTGCGATCGCCTCTCTCATCGGTAGAGACGTGCGCGTCTTGGTCAAATACGACGGCCTCAACCCCACTGGTAGTTTCAAAGACCGGGGGATGACAATGGCGATTTCCAAGGCAAAGGAAGCTGGTGCCGAAGCTGTAATTTGCGCCAGTACCGGCAATACTTCGGCCGCCGCCGCCGCCTACGCCAGACGCGGGGGAATGCGAGCTTTCGTGTTGATTCCCGAAGGTTACGTGGCTTTGGGCAAGCTGGCGCAAGCTTTGCTTTACGGTGCGGAAGTAATTTCGATTGGCGGAAATTTCGATCGCGCCTTAGAAATTGTCCGCGAAATGGCTGTCAATTATCCGGTGACATTGGTCAACTCCGTCAATCCTTACCGCTTGGAAGGTCAGAAAACCGGCGCTTTTGAAGTGGTGGACGCTTTAGGCGACGCCCCCGACTGGCTGTGCATTCCCGTGGGAAATGCGGGAAACATCACAGCATACTGGATGGGTTTTTGTCAATACCACCAAGCCAAAAAATGTTCGCGCTTGCCGCAGATGATGGGATTTCAAGCCGCCGGGGCTGCACCGTTGGTAACGGGCTCACCGGTATCGCACCCAGAAACCCTGGCGACAGCAATTCGGATCGGCAACCCTGCTAGCTGGAAACAGGCGATCGCAGCTTCCGAAGCCAGCCGCGGCAGTTTTGCTGCAGTCACCGACGCCGAAATTCTCGACGCTTACCGTTTGTTAGCATCGCAGGAAGGAATTTTCTGCGAACCGGCGAGTGCAGCTTCTGTGGCCGGTTTGCTGAAGGTAAAAGACCAAGTTCCGACTGGGGCGACAGTAGTTTGCGTGCTAACTGGTAACGGTTTGAAAGACCCGGATACCGCAATTAATCACAGCAACAATCAATTTAAAAGTGGCATTGCTCCGACTTTGGATGCAGTAGCTGGGGCGATGGGATTTTAAGAAATTAGTTGACAGTTGTCAGTTGTCAGTTGTGTTCTTTGTGTCCTCTGTGGTTCCTTTAAACTAAGATATTGCACCGGCGGTCAACAACCTGTAGGGGCGGGTTCACCAGCAATATCTAACAATTACCAACAATCTGAATAAACCCGCCCCCACCCAACAGTAAATCGCAATCTACCTCTTTTAACATACAAGGGGCGGGTTCACCAACAATATCTAACAAGTACCAACAATCTGAATAAACCCGCCCCCACCCAACAGTAAATCGCAATCTACCTCTTTTAACATACAAGGGACTGCTTACTCAATAGCTTTCAAGGATACCAAAAGACTAAAAAACCCGCCCCCACCCCGCGCGAAAGTCCTCGATTGATATTGTTGTAAGATATCAGTTTAAATTCACATCTTGCACCAATAAAAGAAACAGGCTTTCCGGCCTGTTCCACAAAATATAAATTGTCTTGTGGAACAGGCCGGAAAGCCTGTTCATAAAAGGCTAATTGAGAATGGTGCAACATCTCAGTATCAATAAACTCCTGTGATATCACTTTTTTATCCATAAACTCAGCGAAACAATTTTGTCATTATCTTATGACTAGCCCTACTGCAACCCTGTTAATTGCCTGTCCCGATCGCAAAGGACTTGTCGCCTTACTTGCCAATTTTATCGCATCCCACAACGGCAATATCATCCACGCAGATCACCATACAGATTTTACCGCCGGATTATTTCTGAGCCGGCTAGAATGGCAATTAGATGATTTTGACTTAACCACCGAACAAATAACACCTGCTTTTAGTGAAATTGCCAAGGACTTACAAGCCAATTGGCAATTGCATTTCTCTCATAAAATTCGACGCATCGCAATCTGGGTCAGCCGTCAAGATCACTGTTTATTAGACTTGATTTGGCGACAGCGATCGCAAGAAATTAGGGCTGAAATCCCGCTGATAATCAGCAACCATGAAAATTTAAAGCCCATTGCCGCACAATACGGTATCGACTTTGAGTATATTCCCATTACTAAAGACAATAAAGCTATTCAAGAAGCACAACAGTTAGAAATTCTTAAGAAATATAAGATTGATTTAGTAGTTTTAGCTAAATATATGCAAATTTTGAGTCAAGACTTTATCATAAATTTTCCCAATGTGATTAATATTCACCATTCATTTTTACCCGCGTTTGTGGGTGCAAATCCCTACGAAAGGGCTTATGAAAGAGGGGTAAAAATTATCGGTGCAACAGCCCACTATGTTACACCGGATTTAGATGCTGGCCCGATTATCGAACAAGATGTTGTGCGCGTCAGTCACCGCGATGAAGTGTCTGATTTGATTCGCAAAGGTAAAGATTTAGAAAGGGTTGTGTTAGCAAGAGCGGTGCGATATCATTTACAAAATCGTGTTTTAGTTTATGGCAATCGGACTGTGGTTTTTGCTTGAAAGTTAGGTATCATATCAATCCTGGTTTGTTACTCCTTCGATCGCTCGGCGAGTGAGATTAATTCCGGTGTGCGATCGCAGTGCAGCGAATCCCAAAGTTTGCTCAGCTTGATATTTTGCATGAGTTGTGATGCTGTTAAGATTTTCCGTTGTCGTCTTGTTGCGATCGCCTTTCGACCAGTTTTCGCAAAGAGCGGCGCATACGACGAGGTTTCGGAACTTTACCTTCACGCTGCTGGGAGCGATCGCCATCTGTCTCTTCGGTTCGATCGTGGAACAAAATGTTCCGCGTGGGATAAGGCAAATCGAGGTCGTTTTCCACATATAGCTTTTTTTTAATAGCACAAATTACCTTGTCGCGCGATCGCAAATCGTCAATTCGGCGCGGCGGAGCAATCCACCACCGAACGCGGATATTGACGGTACTTTCTGTTAACTCCATCGCCAGCACATCGGGTGCAGGAGCTTTCAAAACCTCCTTCAGGCTGTACACTGCTTCCAGGATTAACTGCTTGGCGTGGTCAATATCGTCGCCGTAACCAATACTAATATCGTATTCCATGCGGCGTTTATCGAAAGCAGTATTCACAGTCACCGTATTCGTAAACAATTCGGCATTAGGAATGACAATCCGCCGACCATCATAGGTTTCGATTGTTGTAGCGCGCGTCTCAATATTTTCTACCGTTCCCTCAAAGTTTTTAAACACAATTTGGTCATCGATTCGGAACGGTTCCGTCAACAGAATTAGGATACCTGCTAAGAAGTTTTGCAATATCTCGCGAAAGGCAAAACCAATCGCCACCCCGCTAATTCCCAGCAGTTGCACCAAATCGCCAGCTTTCAATGTGGGAATTATAATCGAAAGAGAAATAAACAGACCAACTAGAACGATCAGACTCTGGGCTAACCGTCCTAACACCAGCCCCAAATTTCGAGCTTGGTGGTGCTTGCGGGTAACTCGCCTGACCACTCTCTTAATTTGCCTACCCACAAAGTAAAAAATTGCAAAGACAATTAACGCCAGCACAATATTAGGCAGCATGATCAGAAAGCCGTCGATCATGCTCTGAATCTTTTTCCAGACTATGGATATCTCTGCCTTCATGAAGTTTCCTCGCGCATCAGTCGTTGTCGATAGTAGTAGAATTTAGCTGGATTAAGTTCTATCTAAAGACTGTAGGTTGGTACGACGCGAGGAAGATTTTTTGGCAGTCCTCAAAATTTTGAATGCGGATTATAGGTTGGGATATACAGCGGATTCCAGGTTTATAAAGTACACCCCAGAAACCGGGTTTCTTCTGGATTTCTCGCCAGAAACCGGTTTTATTCAAGAAACCCGGTTTCTCTGTACTTCACTTACCTGGAAAGTGCTGTAGTACATTTACATCGATTAGTAGACCATCCGTAAATGCGGAATAATATCAACTCAGCCCTTCATCGGAATGATTCATCTCTCTTCCCTTCCTCTGTATCCTCTGCGTCCTCTGTGGTTTAATCATTCCAATAGAACCGGAATTGAATATCATCAAGAAGCTGAGGAATTAATGCCGGTTAATTGCAGGAAAAGCAAAAACAACACATCGGTAACTAAATCCCATCTGCTAAGGAATGAGAATTAAATAACTTCCACAAGTTTGTGGGATGGGCGTCCCGCCCGTCCACTCATGACGGGCTATAAGAGCCCATCCCACAATAACAATTAAAATTGTAAGTTATTTAATTCGCGATCGTAAGGGGACTCGCCATGACGACAATTCCTGAATTTGTAACTCCTAATTCCCAAAGGGCGGTAAATCAAGTAACTGATTTTTAGAAGGTGGAAGTTGGGCGGGATTTTTGCCTGGGGCGGAAGTTTGGCGGATTTCCAGAGCAGTTTCGCCGGGATTTGCAGTGCGAGTAGGTACTATCTCTAAAGAATATACTGTCTCGGTTTTTGCAGGGGCAGGATTTTGGGCTTTCGTGAGCAAGTCAACGGCATCTCCGAGGGCGCTAGTTAAATTTTTGCTAGTTTCGGCGTGACGGGCTTCTTCTTGTTTGAGGGCTTGAGTGAGTTGTTTAACTTGTTCGATCGCCCGATCGCGCTCTTCGAGAACTTCTGCTAACTTAGCTTTAAGTTCGCCAACTGTTTGCAGTTGTTCGACTTCCTGCTGGCGAGCAACTCCAGCATCGTCGCCTTCGGGCACAATGGGGGAAAAATTTTGTAATTGCTGTATTTGTGCTTCCAGAGAAGCGATGCTTTGCTGAGTTAATTTAGCATCATTCCGCCGCTGCTCGGCTTCAGTATTGTAGAGTTGGCGCCACTGAGCGGCACTTTCACCAGCCTCATCGCGATCGCGCGAAACTTCTGTTAACTGCTGTTGCAGCCGCTTGATTTCATCTAACCACTGTCTGACATCCTGAGCCATAATATTGATTTTAGATTTTAGATTTTAGATTTTAGATTGGGGAATTGGGAATTGGCAATTGCGAGTTGATAATGGCTTATATCGTTTCCGGTTGCATCGGAATGATTTAACCGCAGAGGGCGCAGAGAACGCAGAGGGAGAGAATACAGAGAGGAATAATTCCGATGCAACCGGATTTGATATTAATTAATTAACGACTTGTGTACCTCATCTTTCGCCCCATTGCCTGTGCGCTATGAACATTTTTTACTGGTTGCGCTACCTGATTTTAGCTTTGTTTAAGGCGCTTTTAAGGCTGCTGAGAGCTCTCAAACGGAAATTTGGTGGTTTTTGGCTGTTTTGTCGGTGTTTGACTTGGGGGACACTCAAGGAAGTCGCCGCGAAGGCGGGAGAACAGCGCTTGCCGGGGCTGTCAGCGGAAATGGCCTACAATTCTATGCTGGCGCTGTTTCCGGGGCTGTTGGCTATCTTATCTGCGATCGCCCTCTTTGAACCTTTGCAGTCAACACTGTATCAAATCGCCCGTCTTTTGGGCGAAGTTATACCCGATGACGTGCGGAAGTTGATTGGCGGCTTAATCAAAGAAATTCTGTTAACTCGCAGTAAAGGGCTGTTTTCGGTGAGCTTTCTTGGGGCGATTTGGGCATTTTCTGGAGTAATGAGCGCGGCGATGGCTGCACTCGATCGCATCCATGACATCCCCAGCGATCGAACTCGACCATTTTGGAAAGCAAAACTTATTTCTCTGGCGCTGAGTATCGGTACAATTGTGCTGTTAATTCTAGCATCGGGAGTAGTCTTTGTCAGCGACTTAATTGTACAAGCTATTGCCCGCCAGAGTTGCCTGCTGGAGTCCGTCGCCAATTGCGATTTAAAAGATGTTCAAAATTGCTTGCTCCTCGCCGGCAATTGCCCTTTGGAGTCGCAACTGTTAGGTGTTTGGCGGCTGTGGCGGTGGCCGATTTCTTTGGGAATTATATCACTAGCCTTTGCTTTTGTTTACCGCTACGGGCCTAGCCGCCGTCAACCAGATATTCCTATTTTTTCGGGAGCTGTTTTTGCTGCTATTTTGTGGGCGCTTTTTTCAGCTTTATTTCGGTTTTATGTTTTGCACTTGGGCAATTACACTTGGACTTACGGCACGATCGGAACTTTTATTGTGTTGCTGCTGTGGCTCGATCTTTCTTCTTTGGTGATGCTGATCGGCGCTCAGTTAAATGTAACAGTGGGAAAGGCTATCAAACAATCAAAATTAAAATAATTTGTTAAGTTTTAATTGTTAATTCTTATTTGTTATTTGCCGGATGCTGGCTTACCGACGGAGTAAAGTGCTGAGAATACCCGCAACAAAAGACAACAAAATCAGTATCCAAATTACACCACCGGGAATGAATGTCAAGAGGCCAACACCTCTGAGAATCCAAACTAGGAGGGTGAGGCCCAGGATAGTCAAAAAGATACGGGTAGATAGTCGCATTTGAAATCTAGGAGAATTAGTCATGTTGAATGTTAAAGTTTTGTCTGGATCAATGATAGCTGTTTTATTGGCGATCGGCAGTTACCTCACCTTAATTTCAGTTCCGGGTTCCGCTGTTGCGCCTGGGGGTGCAAATAAGCTAGGCGAAACGGCAAAAACTGCTCAAAAAACACCTTCTGCAAGTTTAACAATTTCCGATCGCACAATTGGAGCGGCGAAGGTGGGGATGACTTTCGGACAATTGAAAAAGGCTCTGGGTTCCACGGCGCAGTTTAAGGTAGAGTCTCCTTTTATGGTAGACTTTGATTCTGTGGCTGTCAGTCGATCGGGAAAAGTGCAATATCGGATTATCTACGCTGCGGGTACAAAGCTAAAAGATACCGATGTCATTGAACTTTTGATGACTGAGAATTCTAATTATAAAACAGTTCAGGGCGTCGGGCCAGGAATGACTCTGAAACAAGCTGAGGCAATTTACGGCAAGGCTACTTTATCTTATAACGTGGATAATGAAATGAGAGAAAATGTGGTTTTTGCCAAGCAACCCACTAGAAACATTATGTTTGTTCCCAAGGCTGATGGGAAACAATTGGGGGGGGTTTACGGGGCTGGTAAAGGGGGATTTTATCAGACTAATAAGTATCACCCGAATGCTGTAATTAAGTCTGTGATGGTGCGGAAGTAGCCTTCGCATCATCCCCAGAAACCGGGTTTCTTCTGAGATATCTCGCCACCCTACCTAAATCATCCGAGAAACCCGGTTTCTTAGCCTAAAATTAAGGATTACCTGTAGTTACTTCCAAATACTCTTCATTGTCAAGATAATCTCTGATATTTTCCAGTATTTGCGTCAAATACTCTACGACTTCTTCCTTCATATCAAATCCGGTAGCATCGGAATTATTCCTCTCTGTATTCTCTCCCTCTGCGTTCTCTGCGCCCTCTGCGGTTAAATCATTCCGATACAACCGGAAACGATATCATTTCTAATAGTTGCTTAATTGTCTTATCTCGTCCAACTTCCTCAAAAGACTTAATGCCGTGCGCTAAGTCATTTCTATTACTTTTAATCACTACAAGATTTTGCCCGTTTTTTGTCTTAGCAAAGTCTGTTTGATATGAAAAACCGTATTTGTCTGCTATTTCTTTAATTAACCTAGCATCCACATTCCCCGAAAACAGTTCTTCACGTTCAAATGTAGCTGTGATGATATCAGTAGAGAGTTGATTAATTGTTAAATAAATTTTCTTAGGAGAACGATTTTTAAGATTTTGGAGGACGATCAGTTTAATTTCAGGTTGGAGTTGGTCAAAGGAGATGGATTTATTTTTAAACTCCTCAAATATGGCTTCAATCGCATTTCGCATAGTGGATTCAACTAAATTATACAGCAACAAAAAAGCATTAGCTTTGAGAGTTTTTGCTAACTCTGGATCGAGGCTTTGAATTTGGTATTTGCCACGAGTATCGAATAAAGCTAACTTCGTTGTCTGTTTTTCCAAGCTTTCCAAAAAAATGAAGTAATCGTTCACCTCTTTGGCGCGTGTATTAAAGTCTAAAAATACAGTATTCATGAGTGTGACATGGCAGTTAATTGCGGAAATATTCAATACGCGCCACTACATTTATTAAACTGGTTGCCTCGGGTTTTGTACAGTAGGTAAAATGAATTTACATTGCCATTAAAAGGATTGTATCCGTTCAAATAAATCTCTTCGGACTTCCTCATTCGCAGCTTCAGTTAATTGGATAGTCCGAACTGTCTTTCGGTTGAAGTTCCTCTGGCGAGGCATGAGTAAATCACTAAACTTAAATCCATTTAACTGCTCTATTTTTTGGAGTCCAATTAAGGTTAATTCGTTGTTAACAAATCTAGTTAGGGTAAGAATGCGTTGTGCACCGTATACGATCTCTAAACGTGGTTCATCATTTTCATCATGGCCGATATCAACAACGAATATAGAAGGTATTGGCAGCCCCCAAATTACCGATTCGATAAACTTTGATTGCCTTGCTTAATCCCAAACAAGTTCGCGTTGGTAGTCGGGAATAAACAACTTATTAGTATCATCGTTAATTCCTTCCATATATTTTTGAACAAGTATTTCGAGGGGATAGTCTCTCGTATCGTAATTAATTTGCTTCTGCTTGTCGCGAATTTCCATTTCAGCAGCATTTCTGTCTTGAAGCGTAATTTCTTCGAGTTTCGATCGCATATTTTTAAGTAACGAGAAAGTGTTGTGGATACGATAATTTTACCACAGCCCAAGGTTGATAAATTCCTGTTCGGAGAATTTTAGTCTTGAGGCCACCCCAGTGTAAATTCTGATTTGGCTGAGAGGGTACGGACGATCGCACTTATCAAAAAAAGTGCGTGAAGCGAAGCTATCCCGTAGGGAATCGCCAATGTTTAATTAACTGAAACCGCCGCGAAAATTACCATTTATAACGCGCTGGTGACGGAATTGGAAGGGCGGCCCAAGGCCGATAAACGGTGACTGTCCCCACTGGAATCGAACACAACCTCGAACTTAACGTGGGGTATAGTTTGACGCAGAAACTGAAAATGCCCGTCTGCATCTGAACGACTGCGGAAGCGGGCAACAATTATCCATTGCTCAGAGGGTAACAAACGGGCGATCGCCCAACAACACAAGCGTTCTTTGTATGTCATCATAGAATTTGTCTCCATTGAATGTTGGAGCCAGAGCCAGCCCGGAACCTTGGACAGTAAGGGGCTGGCTTTTGACTGTTTACAGGTGGTATTATAACACACAATGACGTACAATAAGTTAAAACAACTTAAAATGAAATATTTTTATCGGTCTTAACTCAAAACAGCGTAAGATGGACTGTATTGAGATTTTTTGTAGTGCAACGAATGGCTTCACGGGGAAGAGTTACCGCATACCTACCAGAGGAAATTCAAAAAGCTCTGGAAGAATGGGCAGAAGAAGAAAGCAGATCCGTTAGCAGTTTGACAACTTACCTGCTGACGAAATCTGTTAGAGAGCGCCAAGAGCAGAAAAAGGACCAATCCCGGAGCGATCGCCCGAGTTGAAGACGGCGCCATACTGAAAGGGTTTGCAGTGTAAAATTTAAGACAATTGAAGTAAAACCGTGCCCACCTATGCCTTCACGAATGCGAGTTACAGTTACACTGCCAGAAGACGTTCATCAAGCCTTGTCCGAATGGGCCGAAGAAGAAGATAGAACCCTCGCAAACCTTCTCTCCCATGTCGCAGCTAAAGCAGTCAGAGATCGCCAAGAGCTCAAAAAAGATAAATCAGAAAACGATCGCCCTTAAGAACGATCGCCCGCAATCCCATCCGCGTCCACCCGCCTACATCTGCGGTCAAAAAAAGAACCACCGCCTCAAAAAAATAAGGTGGGCCGCAGCCCACCCTACTCAAATTATTTCGCAGTCACCAACTGTGCCGGCAGCCGCTTAAACGCCAACCTTTCATTCTCGATATCCACAAAAATGGTATCGCCGTCAGCAAAATCTCCCCGCAAAATACCCTTCGCCATTTGCGTTTCCAACTCGCGTTGAATTCCCCGCTTCAAAGGCCGCGCACCGTAAACCGGATCGTAACCAATTTCTGCTAAGAAGTCGATCGCAGATTCCGACAATTTCAGAGACATTTTGCGATCGGCTAACCGTTTTTCCAAGCGCTTAACTTGCAACAGCACAATCTGCCGCAGTTCCGTCTTACTCAAACCGTGGAAGATAATCATCTCATCAATCCGGTTCAAGAATTCCGGGCGGAAAGTTCCCCGCATCGCTTCCATCACCCGACTCCGCATTTGTTCGTTATCTCCCGCCACATCTAAGATGTATTGAGAGCCGACATTCGATGTCATAATAATCACAGAATTCTTAAAGTCTACCGTGTGACCTTGAGCATCGGTAACGCGGCCGTCATCCAGAATTTGCAGCATGATGTTGAAGACATCCGGGTGCGCTTTCTCGATTTCATCGAATAGAATCACTGAGTAAGGACGGCGGCGCACAGCCTCAGTTAATTGTCCGCCTTCATCGTAGCCAACGTATCCCGGAGGCGCACCAATTAACCGCGAAACCGCGTGTTTCTCCATGTATTCCGACATATCAATTCGCACGATCGCCTCTTCAGTATCGAACAGATAAGACGCTAAGGCTTTAGCTAATTCGGTTTTACCAACACCCGTGGGGCCGAGGAAGATAAAACTCGCAACCGGACGATTTGGGTCGGCTAAACCTGCGCGCGATCGCTGAATTGCATCTGCAACCGCAGTCACCGCTTCATCCTGTCCAATTACCCGCTTGTGCAGTTCATCTTCCAAGTGCAGAAGTTTCTGCATTTCCGATTCAACTAACTTGCTGATCGGAATTCCCGTCCACTTGGAAATAATCTCCGCAATGTCACCTTCTGTAACTTCTTCCCGCAGCAAAGTTTTACCTGTGGTTTGAGTTGCTGAAAGTTGAGCTTCTGCTTCTTGCAATTGTTTTTGCAGTTCAGTTAACTTGCTATATTTCAACTCAGCCGCGCGGTTTAGGTCATATTTTAATTCAGCTTGCTGAATTTCAATATTCACCTTATCAATCTGTTCTTTAATCTTTTGAATGTTGCCGATGACACCTTTTTCCGATTGCCACTGGGCATTCAAAGCGCTTTGCTGTTCCTTGAGGTTTGCTAAGTCTTTTTCCAGTCTTTCCAAACGTTCGATAGACGCAGCATTACTTTCTTTTTGCAGCGACAGTCTTTCCATTTCTAGCTGCAAAATCCTGCGGTCGATTTCGTCTAGTTCTTCCGGTTTGGAGGTAATTTCCATTTTGAGTTTAGCGGCTGCTTCGTCCACTAAGTCAATGGCTTTGTCTGGAAGGAAGCGATCGCTAATATATCGAGTAGACAAAGTAGCCGCCGCCACTAGGGCGCTGTCGGAAATTTTTACCCCGTGGTGAACTTCGTACCGTTCTTTCAAGCCCCGCAAAATCGAGACAGTATCTTCAACTGTCGGTTGGTCAACATAAACTTGTTGAAAACGGCGTTCTAGCGCCGCATCTTTTTCGAGGTACTTGCGGTATTCGTCGAGAGTTGTAGCGCCGATACAGCGCAATTCTCCCCTCGCTAACATCGGTTTTAGCAAGTTGCCGGCATCCATCGATCCTTGCGTCGCACCCGCACCGACAACGGTGTGAATTTCATCGATAAATAAGATGACTTTGCCGTTGCTGTCCATCACTTCTTTGAGCACCGCTTTCAAGCGTTCTTCAAATTCTCCCCGGAATTTTGCACCTGCAATTAAAGCGCCCATATCTAAGCTAATTAATTGTCGGTCTTTGAGAGATTGGGGGACATCTCCGGTGATAATTCGCTGGGCGAGTCCTTCGGCGATCGCAGTTTTTCCGACTCCCGGTTCCCCAATTAGTACGGGGTTGTTTTTGGTGCGACGGCTCAAAATTTGAATCGTGCGGCGGATTTCGTCATCCCGTCCGATTACCGGATCGAGTTTGCCTTGACGCGCGGCTTCAGTCAAATCTCGGCCGTATTTTTCCAGCGCTTCGTATTTGCCTTCTGGATTTTGATCTGTCACTTTGTTGTTCCCCCGGACTTGGGCAATAATATCTTTGAGCTTGGCTTCATCTAGTTTAAATTCTTGTAGTAAATTTTTGCCAAAGCGATCGTCCTTAACGTAACCTAGTATCAAATGCTCGATCGAAATAAATTCATCGCCGTACTCTTTGCGATAAGTTTCGGCGCGATCGAGTAAAGTGTCGAGAGAACGACCGAGATAAACGTTGCCGCCGCTGCCAGTGATTCGGGGCTGACGACGGATAAACTCATCAGTGCGATCGCGCAATTTTGCTACAGAAACTCCAGCTTTGTTAAATAAGCTGCTAGCAAGTCCCGATTCTTGTTCCAGCAAAGCTTTCATCAAATGTTCGCTTTCTAGCTGCTGCTGCTGACCTGCTTTGACGATTTCGGGGGTGCGGGCGAGGGCTTCCCAGGCTTTTTCGGTAAATTGGTTTGGATTATTTGGTTGCATAAATTTTAATTCCCTGCATTAAAAATGATGATTGCTGTAGAGGCAATTGCTCGATCGCCCGTACAATTGTCATTGTAGGGAGTTGCGGAGGGGGGGGCGGATCGGTGTTCCCCTATCTTGAGATAGGTATTTCCGTCCTGTGTAGCAGTCTCTCGCAAGGAAAAGCAAACTTTCGCGCCTAAAAGTTGGACTCTTGGATAAGACTGAGATGTTGCACCATTGTCAATAAGCTTTTTATGAACAGGCTTTTCGGCCTGTTCCACAAGAATAAAATTCACTTTTTGTGGAACAGGCCGAAAAGCCTGTTCTTGAGAATAGTGCAAGATGTGAGATAAGGCCAAATATCACATTAAAAATGCTTTTTAGTGCCACTTGAAAAAACGGCACATTCTTAAACAGTCTCCTGCTGCGGAAAATGCAGAAACACTCATGTAAATAGGAGAGAGGACTTGAGAACCGTCACAGTCCTATAGCGAAACCCGAAGCGTTATTGTTTTACTCATCAATAACAGCCGCTATAACTCTCACACCTGGAAAAGATAGCTATGAAAATTTTACCTTTAATTTCGTTAGGTATTATAGCAAGTGCCGCGATCGCACTAGCCCCTGAAGCTTTGGCAAGTACCTGGCGTGCCGCACACCGGATGTCTGGTTTTTCCGCCGACAGCAATTACTACTTGTACCTAGAAAGTTCCAGAGATACAGGAGCGGGAATTCCCAAAGCAGAATTGCAAATTGTCCAAGTTGCTGCAAATTCCTGCATCAGAAATGGGTGTATCGAAACTAAATATGGCGAACCAGACTCCAATAAAAGCACTAAAATGGCAGAAGATGACTTGCTTAAAAAAACTTGGAATAGCAGGCAAACTTTGAAGTTAACTCCTCCTCACGCTGGAACTAAACTCAACATTATTTCTCGTACTCCCGGAGCTAATGGAAGCGAGACAGTCGCCGTCAGAGTCAATACAGCAAAGCCTTTACAAATTCGCCTAGAACAGCGGCAAAAAAATGCTTCTGCTGGCAGAGAAAGCGCCGCCATGCGTCTTGTAATTAATCATAACGGTCGGCAGCGTGTCCTCGGATCGCTAAACAATTTTCAAGATTGGGTGTTCTCTTATTCAATCCGAGAAGTTCGTTTGTCTCCGAACCGGCGCAATGTCGTTGTGCTGGTGGACAAGACAGAACGCACTTTTGAAGGAGTCTTGAAAACTACTGTTGTACAAGGCTTTCTTCTTTAGGCTTGCTATATTCCCAGGTTTTGACCTGGGAATTATCAAAAATTACGCAGAACCCCTATCTGTAAGGTGCACAACGCGCACCTACAGATAGAGCCTGTGCGTAAGTCCGGGTTGTTAATTATTCTTTATTGTGATAATTGATATATCAATACATTTTAAAATTTTCCTCTTCCTTCCTCCCTCTTTCTTTTTCCTGGAATATCTGCCTCCTGACTATTGATATCATGTCCGATGATTGAGCGCGATTAAATGCCGGGGCGGGTTTACAGATTTTCCCGTTTCTATTCAATATCTTGGCGAACCCGCCCCTACAGGAATTATGGTTAATTGACCGGACATGATATGACAAATGCTCAATCATTAATCCGTGTATCCGCGTCCAAATCCATATCTTGCCTGACAATCAAGCATCCAGGATACAAGCCCCCGGATTCATTCGTCCAGAAATAAAAAACCTGTATCCGAGAAACTTGCCCCCCGAATCGATCCGTAGGGTCAATGCTTCAATTCTTTAATCTAAAATCTAAAATCTAAAATCTAAAATCGATTGACTTCATGCCTGCATCACAACCCGTTCCGGGAGACTGACAATAAAAGTAGAACCTTTCCCGTCTTCGCTTTCAACGCTAATTTCGCCGCCGAGAATTTGACACAAACGCTGGCTAATTGTCAATCCCAAACCCGTCCCTCCGTATTTGCGGGTAGTCGAAGCATCAGCTTGGGTAAAAGGTTTAAATATCTGCTCTAATTGCTCGTTTGTCATGCCGATGCCGGTGTCGCTGACTCGAAACATTAAAACTTGAGAAGTGTAGCTTGAACCAGAGTGAATATCATTATTTTTATTTTGTTTGGTCGGTCTTGATTTTTCTATTTTCATTCTTTCGACGCCGATAGTAATGACGCCTTTTTCGGTAAACTTGGCAGCATTGCTGAGCAAATTAAGGAGAATTTGCCGCACTTTCGGTTGGTCGGCGTACATTGTACCGAGTTCGCCTTTGGTTTTCAGTGCTAAAGAATTGCCTTTTTTTTCTACTAGCGGTTGAGCCGTAGTCATCACTTCTTCAATCATGGTCGCCACGTCGAAGTTTTCCAAATAAAGGGTGACGTGACCGGCTTCTATTTTGGAAATGTCGAGGATGTCGCTAATCATATCCAGCAGGTGTTTGCCGGCGGTTTGAATTTTTTCTAAGTCTGGCAGAAAGTCTTCTGAACCCGAATCTTGAGCATCTTCTTGCAGCATTTCGCTGTAGTTAATGATGGCGTTGAGGGGGGTGCGTAGTTCGTGGCTCATGTTGGCGAGAAATGCACTTTTCGAGCGGTTGGCAGCTTCGGCTGCTACTTTTGCTTCGTGCAATTCTTCTGTGTATTCCGCTACTCTTTGGATTAGTTCGTTGAGGGAAATTGCTAGCATTCCCACTTCGTCGGAAGTAGTGACGGGTACTTGCAAGTCAAAGTTAGATTCTTCTGTCACTCGCTGAGCGATGAGGGTTGTGGCTTCTAAGGAGCGAGCGATCGCCCCGCTGGTGTATGCTGCTAGAATTGCTGCGATCGCACCTGATATCAAGAGAGAGCCTACGAGAATGAGAGTTCCGAGTTTTTCGGCATTTTCGTAGGTTCTCAATGCCTCGTCTGCTTTCTCGCGAAAGTTGACGGCCAGTTGGGCTGAATCCTCGGAAAACTGTTTGAGTTTCAAAGCAGTTTCGCCGGCCACAAAATTGTTCAAGTTCCGCCCGAAAGCCTGCTGCTGTTGCGGATTCAAAGCAGATAATTTGGCAGCAGCCAACAATTTTTGTACTTGTTGAAAGTATGATTCTACGGTTTTGCCGTTGGCTTGAGCGAACTGTTGAAGCTGTTGGTAGTCTTTGGCAACATCGGGATTCTTCGTCGGCGGTAGAGTTTGCAGTTGTTCGAGGATGCCGCTCATCTGAGCAACGCGAGTCAGGAATTCCGATCGTTCGCGATCGAAAATTTGCGGTTTGGCCGTCAGACTCGCGAGCTCTTGCTGCTGAATTCTGACTTCCTGCACCGTGTGATTGAGGTTTGTTAAGATTTCCGCTTTGTCTCGGTCGATCGCTAGTTTTTCTCTAACTTGCTGTTTGTGATAGGATTCTACTCCCCGTCCCGCCACAGCACCCAAAACGGCAATACCAATGACCAATGCGTATCCGCAGCCGATTTTCTGCCTGATACCCAAGCGGCCCAACAGACTTTTCAACCCTATTTGAGGACGGTTCTGCAGTTGATTTTTCAAAGCTAAGGTTAAAGACATGGGCAATGTACTCGTCACCTTTGAGAGGCACCATCTATATTCTAATTGATGCCTGTCTGAGGGTAAATAAAGTTCTGGCTTCAAGCCAGCTTTCGGCAGTTATTGGGCCTTTGCAGGGTTCCACAGCTCGATCGGCTTGACAGTTTGGATGAGTTATGCGTAACAAATTATAGCAGAAGGAAGAAGAAAGAAGGAAGAAACAGTCAAAGGGAGGGTTTGAGTGATTAAGAACCTACTCACCGTCGGGCGTGGTTGCGAGATAAGTTGCGAGTTATAAGTTGCAAGTTATGAGTTAGATTTCTGATTAAAAACTCTACTCTCCTGGCAACCTACAACTCTATCCTTGTTCCCCTACTGGCAAAGTCGAAATTGTGCTATCTCAGCAGGAATTCTTGAAGCATTAGGTACGCTAGCACTTGCTGGAACGAAGATTCCCAGGCCGTAACTGCAACCCTCTGCCGTCGTGCATTCCCCAGGCTTAGCACTGATTTGATATTCGCCTTGGGATGGGGGAGTAAAAGAGATTGACGCCAGTTCGCCTGTTTTTTGACTCACAGCGACTTCCTGACCGCTTGCATCCTTGAGAGATAAGTTTAAATCCTGGCAATTTCCATCGCAAGTGGCAACAAAAACATACTCCACATTAGGATGCAGCGTGGCTCTAAAAGGAGATGAAACTTGCTTGCGAACTTGGCCCAGCAACGGCACAAATACTAATTTTTGACCGTTGCCTTTCCGCTGATCAAATTCAGTTTTCAAGCGACAAACAACCGTTTTTTGGTCGTCCGTCAGTCCTTGAGCAATAGCATTTCCTACGATTGTAGTACCGAGGAGCAGGGCCATGCCGGAAATAACCAGATGTTTGATATTCATTGATGTCCGGTAAAGTTAATTTTGGGTGATTGCAATAGACCGCTTTTGTCAGCAGTCTATTAGTTTATCTGGAGCCTATCACATTTGTTGGGGAATTGGGAATTGGGCATAGGGCATAGGGCATGGAGAATTGGGCGTGGGGCATGGGGCATGGAGAACTGGTAACAGTTAACAGTCAACTGTCAACCACCAATAACCAATAACCAATGACTAAATCATTTCTTGCGAAAATCCCACGCGGGAACAAATTTAGAATCTCCCCAAACGCCGCGGCGATTTTTCTTAGCTTCTGCTTCCGCTTGTTCCAGAATACTTGCACTCGGACAATTTTTCAAGTAAGGACGGTAAACCATTGCTAATCCTTCGCGGGTCAAAACTTCTTGGGCAAATGTGCCGTTTGGCAAGCGAACTTCGCTCACTTTGCGGCCGTAGCGGTCAGTATCGGTGACGGTCAAAACAACGCGGCCGCCCCCTTGATTGACAAGCTGCTGCATTCTTTGGTGCGCTAGATTTCCCCACTTAAATTGATTTTTTTTTGCTGCTGCTTTGCTATTTTTTTCAGCATTTGTGTGGGCGACTTCCGGTGCATCTATGCAGGCAAAACGCACTTTTATATCTTTCCCGGCGGCATCGCTGGCGACAAGGGTGTCGCCGTCGCTGACTCGCTTGACAGCATAGTTGTTGGGCGCTAACTTTTGTGGACACCCGAATAGTAGCAATAGCAGAGCAACTGCACTTAAGGTTTTTATTTTTGGGAAAATGGCGATTTTAAGTTGGCTCATATTTCTGTGTTTTATTTAGTTTCCATCCAATTTTGCCCAGCGTGGATGTCAACTATCAGCGGTACCATACCGGGCGCATTTTCCATTGCACTTGTATTTTTCGGCAGAGCATTTTCCATCGCACTTATAATTGTCGGAGCACTTTCCATCGCACTTCTAATTTTTGGTTGCAATTCTTCCCATTCATCGGGAGGGACTTCAAAGATTAATTCATCGTGAACTTGCAGCAGCAGCCGCGCCTGATAGTTTTGCAAAATTTTGTGTACCTCAATCATGGCAAGTTTAATGATATCAGCACTGGAACCTTGAATGGGAGCGTTGGCTGCGGCCCGCAAAGATTGGGCGTCATCTCTGCTGAGAGATTTAAGTCGATCGGAGTGAATGTCTTGGGGATTGCGGCCTATTAAGTCGCGGAGGCTTTCGCTCTCGAAGTTTAAGTAACGGCGGCGGCCTAAAATTGTGGTAACGTATCCGAGGGCGATCGCCTCTTTTTTTACTTTCTCCAAATATTCAAAAACTTTACTATAGCGAGCGTTAAATTTAGCAATAAACTCCTTGCCATCTTTGGAAGTCTTGCCCATCGATCGCCCAAACTTGATCGCCCCCATACCGTAAACTACCCCAAAATTAATCGTTTTGCCAAACCTGCGCTCGTCGGGAGTTATTTCTTCCTTTTCAAATAAAAGTTGAGCCGTCACGGTATGCACATCTCGGTTATTTTGATAAGCTTCAATTAACACAGGTTCTTGACTCAAATGAGCCAAAATTCGCAGTTCAATTTGAGAATAGTCAGCCGACACCATCAGCCAACCTGCTTCGGGTACAAAAGCCTTGCGAATTTGCTTAGAAAATTCCGTACCGATTGGAATATTCTGCAAATTAGGATTAGAAGAAGACAGACGACCTGTGTCTGTAACAGTTTGATTGAAATCAGTATGCAATCGCTGAGTATCGGGACGCACCCGCTTCGGTATAGCATCTACATAGGTAGAGTAAAGCTTTTGCAGGGTACGGTAATCTAAGATAGCATCGACAACCTTATGGTCTCCTTGCAAATTTTCTAGGAAAGAAGCATCGGTGGAGTAAAAGCCTGTCGCGGTTTTACGAGACTTTTTGGTGTTTAGCTTGAGTATGTCAAACAGAAGTTCGCTCAACTGGGATGGTGAGTTCAACTTTAAAAGTTCACTCGGTGCTGTGTTTTCAACTTTCTGCTTAATTTCTGCCAAATTAAGGTTATTTTTTGGCAATATTTTCTTGAGATAAGGCTTTAAAATTGCACTAGGTACGGCTTCGTACACTTTCTGAGGAACCGTCCCTAAAGTGGGTTCGATATGTTCGATTTTTTCGGCTATATAAGCCTTGAAATCCTCAAGAGGTATGGCGTTATAAATTTCCTGCTCAATTGCTGCTAATTGCGGTTCCAGTTGATTGGAGAGTTCTTTAAGATGTCCTAGGTCTATGCGAACCCCCTGATATTCCATTTCTGCTAAAACTGGTTCTAGGGGCTGTTCTACTTCCAGCAGCAACTTCTGCAAAGACTTATCTGGAAAGCTAGATTCATCAGCTTCCTTCAATTTGGCTTTAAGTGCCCCAACCAAGTGAAATGTAGTGTAAACATCCATGCCGCAGTAGTCGGCTACTTCTCGAATGCTGATGTCAGCAATTGTTTGGTTTTTCGATACTAATTTATTATAACTTTTGGGATTATTGCGTAAGTATTCCCTTAACGATTCGCTGACACTGTGATTGTCTTCTGACTCGACTAAGTATTTCTTTGACAATTCGCTGAGGCTGTGGCTATTTTCTGGATTGAGTACGTAACTGGCTAGCATGGTGTCGAAGACGACTCCTGCTAGTTTGATTCCCTGACAGCGCAGGATCGATCGATCGAACTTAGCATTTTGCAGCGCCTTGGGATAATTCTCGCTTTCCAAAATCGGACGCAAAGCAGTTAAAACTGTGGCTTTGTCCAAGTTTTTGCCCGTTTTGTGTCCGGTGGGAATGTAAGCTACATCTTGTTCACCGGTTCCCCAACAGCAGCCAATTCCGACTAATTCAGCGTCTCGCGGTTCGATGGCGGTGGTTTCGGTATCCCACGCCACGGGTGTAGTTTTGTCGGTGAAGGTTTGTAGCCGTTGGACTAATTCGTTTAACTGTTCGGTTGTTTGAATTATTCGGGGTTTAATTGGTAATTTTTTTGCTTCCTGAGCGGCTAGGGTATCAGCATAAGTCCAAAACCATAAGGCATTTTCTTCTGAAATTTCAGAAGTTGGAGGTGACTTATCTATTGTGGGGTGGGCATCTTGCCCGCCCTGTTCCAAGGGCTTTTCTACACCCTCCAATGGCTGTTCTAGGGTGTTTTCCGACGAGGCAGAGCCTCTGGATATGTGTTCCCGGGCAGAGCCTGGGAACGAGGATTCTTCGGGTTTTTCCTTCTCTTCAACGCCACCAAAACGCTTTTGAATTTGTTTTACTTTGCTTAAAAATGTTTTAAATTCCAACTTTTCCAGCATGGGAATCAATGCTGATTCGTCAAAACCTATAAGCTGGCAATCTTCTAAGTTGATTTCTAATGGCACGTCTTGGACAATTGTTGCCATGCGTTGAGAATGATAAGCAGCTTCTTTGCCTTCTTCTAGCTTTTTCTTAGTTGCTCCTTTAATCTCGTCGATGGCTGCATAAATGCCATCCAGGGAATTGTAAGCTGCCAGCAATTGCAGGGCGGTTTTGTCGCCGATGCCTTTGACTCCGGGAATGTTATCTGATTTGTCGCCGCACAAGGCTTTGTAATCTATTACTTGTTCGGGCAAAATACCGAGTTTTTCTTTGACTGCTTCCGGGCCGTATTCTTGGGATTTGCCTTTGCCCGATCGCCTGAGTTCATCGGTACTCAAATATAATACGCTGATTTGTTTTTCGGTTTCTACTAATTGAAACAAATCTCGATCGCCCGTGAGGATTTTGACCTGATAACCCGCCGCGCTGGCTTTGTTTGCCAAAGTTCCCAAAACATCGTCCGCCTCAAAGCCGGGAGCAGTTATTGCTGGTAAATTCAAATAGGTGAGGAGTTCTTGCAGGTTTTTGATATCGGGAATAAAATCTTCGGGAGTTTCCGCACGACCGGCTTTGTAAGTTTCGTCTGCTTCGTGGCGAAATGTGGGTGTGGCGAGGTCAAAGGCGATCGCCATGTACTGGGGGTCGTGGGCCGCCATGACTTCCAGCAGGGACTTGAGAAAGCCAAAACAGACGCTGGTGGGAATGCCTGTCGTAGTTCGCAAGCCTCCGTCTCGACTTTTGGCGAAGGCGAAGTAGGAGCGAAAGGCCAGGGAGTGGCCGTCAACTAAGATGAAGATGGGAGCTTGATTTGCCGACACAGACACAAATACCGATCGCACGAAAGGATTTTCTCATTGTACTCAGTTGTCCGCCTGCATTGATCGACCGGAAGGATGACCGACAGACTTGAGAACGCTTGACCAAGAATTTCTTCATGTGGTACCCGCCACGTGATTGCTCCGTGGAATCAATCCAGAATCGAAAATCGAAAATCCTTGCGTCCCCCGCATTTATCTCGCGCAAGTCAATCTAAAATCTAAAATCTAAAATCGCGCAATCGATTGACACTCGATCGGATCTCGGCTTAATGTGCAGCTTGGCTGAGAATAGTAGAAGATGTTAAGTACGATTCCCTACGGGATAGCTTCGCTTCACGCGAATTTACCAACACCTGCCCGAAGCCTATGGCTGACATTAATCGATGCTACGAAATCCTCGAAATTGAGCCTGGAACTTCCTTAGAAGAAATTAAGCGCGCTTACAGGGATTTAGCGTTTGTGTGGCATCCCGATCGATTTGCCCACAACGATCGCCTGCAACAAAAAGCTCACCAAAGATTAACAGAAATTAATGAAGCTTACCAGGAGTTGGTGTTGTTTCTGAGTCAGCCTGAATCGAGGTCGATCGAACAACAGTTTCAGCAGCCACCACCGCCTGCGCCGGAAAAACCCCTGAGAAGGCGTTCTGCAAAATCAGCCGCCAGGCCTGGTCAAGAGCGCCGTCAAACCCGCCCAAAAGCCGCCTCCAAAAAATTTCTCACTCAAAAAAACTCTTCAAGCAAGAAACGATTTACCACTCACAGTCGCCCAGGGTGGCGGGGCACAAAGCAACCAGGGCGAAGCGTTGCGAGGAAAGCAGGGCGATCTCAAAACTATCGAAAGCTTACTTCGAGAAGGAAAACAGAATTTTCAACTCAATACTCAAAACCACGAATCCCGCCGAGGGAAGTGCGCCCATCTCAACAGTATTCAAGCTTCCCTTGGTGGCCGCTGGCAATCGCCGTGGTGAGTTACGCTTTGACCGGTTGGATTTTGACGAAATCAGCCGCCCCGCTGTGGATGTGGGCTTTAATCTGCGGTGCAGATTGGCTGTGGGCCGCGATTTTGCTGGCGGAGGGTTCGGCAACGCCTAGAGTGTGGCTGGCGGCGTTAGTTTTGGCTGGGGCGGTGGGGGGGTCGATCGCTGGTTTTCAGGCGGGAGGAATGGTAACAGGGGCTGCTTGGGGGGCAGTTGGGGCTGGTTTGGGGGCGATCGCCAGTTCCGAGGCCCAGTATCGGGCTGTGGCTGCTGTTTTGGCTGTAGGGGGAGTGGTGGCAGTGGTGGGATTGATGGCGGGAACGGTTTCTGGGAATTGGGTTAAGGCGTTGGTGGCGGCCGTGTGTTGGGCGCTTGTCGGCTTGATGTGCGGGCTGGCGACGGAACTAGGCGTCAATTCTGGCGGCCCCGTCGGGCTCCGAGGTGCGATCGGGCTGGGGATTGGGGCGTGGGCGGGGGTTTTTGCTGGGGCGGGTTCGGGGGATCTCGTCCAAGCTTTGGCTATCGCCGGATCTAAGGCTGTTTATGGGGCTTGGGCTGCGATCGGCATTATTGCTGGAGTTGTGGCGCGGATGGTAGCTGCTGAAAGGTTGATCCACAACGGCAACGGGCTTTATACGGTTATCCTGTTGGTGGCTACTTCCGGTTTTGGGCTGTGGCTGGGAAGCTGGTTGGGCGATCGTATCTTTTAAATCAGTTAACAGTCAACAGTTAACAGTCAACAGTTAACAGTTAACTGTCATGAGGATTGCAACCGGAATTGATGTAAATCCCAGCACTTATCGCTTTTCAGCAGCGCTTCAAACTCAGCGCTTGGCAAAGCTGGGCTGAAAAGATGGCCTTGAATTTCGTCGCATTCGTACTCGCACAAAAAATCAAGTTCTTGCTTATTTTCTACCCCCTCAGCCACCACCGTCATGTTCATGCAGTGTGCCATTTGAATAATCGCTATTGTGATCGCTGCATTTTGGCGATCGTCTGCAATATCGCGAATAAAACTCTTGTCAATTTTGATCGCATCAAACGGAAAGCGTTTTGGATAACTCAAAGAAGAATATCCCGTTCCAAAATCATCAATTGCTATCCTAATCCCCTGCTCTTTCCACACCGTAAAAGCTTTAGCTGCTGCAATTTCGTCTTGCAAAACCAGACTTTCCGTCAGTTCTAATTCCAAACACTTGGGATCGAGAGCGGTTTCTGTTAATATCTCCCTGACTCTTTCCGTGAAATTTTTGCGCTCGAATTGACGGGCTGACACGTTAACTGCGACTCGCAGGGGCGGTAAACCTGCTATTTGCCATGTTTTAGTTTGCCTGCAAGCAGTCTCTAATACCCATTCACCCAACGGCGCAATCAAGCCCATCTCTTCAGCCATTGGAATAAATTCCCCCGGAGAAACTCGCCCCCGTTCAGGATGATTCCAGCGCACCAAAGCTTCAGCACCAATGATTTTACCTGTTTTAATTGCTATTTTAGGCTGATAGTAAATTTCAAATTCTGAGCTTTTTAACGCATGGCGCAGGGAAGTTTCTTGAAGAATTGTATTGATGAAATAATTAGCATTTGTGGGATTATAAAAATGATAATTATTGCCGCCTTTCTGCTGAGATTCATACATTGCTATATAAGCATTTTTCAGCATTTCATCTCCGTCGGTGCCGTCTCCGGGATACAAGCAGATCCCGATACTAGCAGTGACATAGACTTCGCAATCTTTGACAATCATAGATTGGGATACAATATCTAAAATGTTTTGAGCAATTTTAGCCACATCCTGTTTTTCGGCCACTGGTTTAAGAATCAGCGCGAATTCTGCCGCTTCCAAACGAGCAACAATATTAATGTTTTCCATGCAGTTAGTTAGCCGCTGGGCGATGGTGCAAAGCACTGAGTCGCCGATATCGTGTCCCCAGGTAGTGTTAATGCGGTTGATTTTATCTAAGCTAAGCGTGATAACTGGAACGACTCCTGACAATTCTTTTTGACCCTCTAATACTCGACTTAACTTTTCTCGCAAAAATGAACGATTCGGCAGGTTTGTCAAGCTGTCATACTGATGTCGGTAGAGTGCCAGTTGAATAGTTGTATGCAAGTTTTTTTCTTCAAATGGCTTGACAATATAGCCAAACGGTTTTGTACTATTGACTCGTCGCAAAGTAGTTTCATCGGCATAGGCTGTCAGATAAACTACCGGGATTTGAAATCGCAAGCGAATTTCTTCCGCTGCTGTAATGCCGTCGATTTCTCCTTGGAGGTTAACATCCATTAAAACTAAATCCGGGCGCAACTTGGCGGCCGATTCAATCGCTTCTTCTCCCGAATATACCATCCCAGTTATTCTATATCCTAGAGATATCAAACTGTCGGAAATGTCTTCCGCAATGATGCTCTCGTCTTCAACTATCAGAATTTTTTTGTTGGACACTAAATTTTCTCCTTAGAGTGCAATTTGGGCTGATAAAAGGTTATTCTAAAAGTCGTGCCAGCAGTTTCCAACAGTTCTATTCCCCCCCGGATTTGCTTGACTAAAGACCCCACAAGTCGCAAACCCAATGTTCGGGCTGTGCGATAATCTAAGTCTTGAGGAAAACCAATTCCGTTGTCACTCACGGTTAGCACGCAAAATCTGTTATTATCTAAAGTGAAATCTATGTTAATTTTACCTTTAAGTTGTCCTTTAAAGGCATATTTGAGGGCGTTTGTCACAAGCTCGTTGATAATTAACCCGCAAGGAACTGCCGTATCAATATTGAGAGAACACGGCGCAATATTTGTTTGCAAGTTGACGCCTTCTGCATGATTTTCATAAGCTTGGAATAAATTGTGGGCGAGATTTTGGATGTATTCAGCAAAGTCAATGTTTGACAAGTCTTTGGATTGATACAATTGTTCGTGAACCAGGGCCATTGATCTGACTCGGTTTTGACTTTCTTTTAACATTTCACTAACGCGGCTGTCTTGAATGTAGCGAGACTGAAGTTTCAGCAGGCTAGAAATAACTTGGAGGTTGTTTTTGACGCGGTGGTGAATTTCTTGGAGAAGGACTTCTTTTTCGGCGAGGGAGGCTTTGATTTGATCCTCATCCCGTTTGCGGTCTGTAATGTCGCGTACTACAGCTTGGAGAAATTTTTGTCCGTTAATTTCCATTGCGTTTAACAAAACTTCGGCAGAAAATTCTGAACCGTCGAGTCGTTGGTGTACCCAGTCAAATCGACAGCTACCTATGAGCATTGCTATGTTCATTTTCTGTGCAGCTAAACTGGCTGAATCTTGTCCGTTAGGCTGAAATGGCGGGGAAAATTCCCTCGGATGCTTGCCGTAAAATTCTTGTTTGTTGCTACAGCCAAATATTTTTAAGGTGGCGGGGTTGCAGTCAAAAAACTCATGTTCGTCAAGCAACATTACTGCGTCGCTGGTGGCTTCATAAAGGCTGCGAAATTTGTGTTCTGATTCTTGCAACGAGCAGATCAATTGGTTTTTGAGAGCTTCCGCACGCTTGCGATCGGTAATGTCTATTCCTACAGAAACTGCTGCGGTTCCCTGATGATATTTCTGAGCTACTATCAAATAGTTGCGGACGAAACCGTTAATTTCTATTTCTATTTCTTGGCAGGTTTGCTGAGATGAACTGTTAAAAAAAATTCGTATCAGTTCTCCGAAAGTCGAGCCTTTGTCGAGAAAGTTGATTTCTTGACCGACAAAGCTTTCAGGAGACAGGTTGAATGAGGTTGCTAAGTGCTGGTTGACTCCGATATACCGCAAATCGGAACTGATCCAAGAAATCAGTCCGGGTACGGCATCCAAAACGGCGCGAAGTTGGTCTGTAGCTTCTTTGAGTGCTTCTTCCGATCGCTTGCGATCGCTAATATCTGTCGCCGTTCCGCACAACCCTAAAATAGCGCCGTTTTCAGCTTGGTTGACGATGCTGTTGACGCGCAGGTGGACGGGAGTACCGTCTTTGCGAAGGTGCACTGTTTCGTAAGGAGAATTAGCGCTTTGTGGCTGAATTTTGGTTCTCGCTAAAAGTTGGGCAAATATTTCTCTTGGTCTATTTTCTTGACCGGGAACTAAAAAATCGGTGAAGCGCCGTCCGATCATTTCTGGCGGTTCGTAACCGTAGATGCGTTTGGCGGCGGAATTGACAAAAGTCAAGAGGCCTTCAATATCGATCGACCAAATCAATTCTTGGGAGGTTTCTACGAGGTTGCGGTACTTTTTTTCGCTTTCGGCAAGTGCTGCATTGAAGACTGCCGTTTGCTGCTGAAGTCTGTCTTCTAATTCTTGATTTGCCGTTTTCAGACTGGCGATGGACTGCTCGCGCTCGGTAATTTCAGTAGAAACACCGACGGCGCCGACAACTTCGCCGTTTCCATCTCGCAGGGCTGCCGATCGAATTTCGTGAATACAATGCCCCGGTCGGGCATTCCAATTGCGATCGTTTCCTGCTAATACCTCGGCAATATTTTCTAAGATATCTGGCTGGCTGCTGTAAACTTCAAAAATCGATCGCCCGACAGTTGCACCTGGTTTGAGTCCCAAATTTTCTAATCCTTTCCCCGCTGCCAGAGTTAACTTGCCTTCTCTGTCTGTTGCCCACAGGAAAATTGGGGCACAACTGACAGCGGCGTGAAGGGTTTCGTTGGCAAGTTTTAGCCGATCGATTTCTGCGTGAAGCCGATCGCGCGTGCTGTTTAATTCTACCGTTAGTCGATCGGCTTTTTGCTGCCAACTGGCAGCCGTATCGCACATTTCTACGAGATTGCGGGAACGACAGATGGATTGGTTGCAGTGTGACATGGTTACTCTAGGGCGCACTGTATATTTAACCCCAGCCTATCTTTTAAGCATAAACTTTTTAAGTCAAATATTACAATTAGCAGGAATACTCATCCAACCAAGATGCGATATATTAAAGCTAGTTTAAAGGATTCAGAAAATGCTCCTTGCTCAGGCTTTCTGGCAACAGTTCACAAATTGATAATAAGCTGAATAATGCCTGTAACTCAGTATTCTTACGGTAACTATTTGTAGTATTGCAAAAATAAATTCCGCAATTCTCGGCTTGCACAATAACTGGGATTGTAAATTTATTATATTTGTTTGCGTAGATTCACGCACCGAGGAATCTGGAATCTGGAATTTAGAAATATAGCCAGCGCGCCCGACCGTTAGGACGCGCTTAGGATCGCGAATTAAATAACTTACAATTTTAATTGTTATTGTGGGATGGGCGGGACGCCCATCCCACAAACTTGTGGAAGTTATTTAATTCTCATTCCTTAATTGCACTTGTCCCATGCGTATCGCCTCTGCCTTCTTCCTTCTTCTTTCTGCCTTCTTCCTTTTTCCCTCTTCCCTCTTTCTTCCATGCGCTACATAATCCGTTGCCGAACTTCCTTCAATTAATTCCCCAAATTTTGACAGTTTTGTCGATACTGCCACTGATAATAGTTTCACCATCGCTGCTAAAAGTAAGACAAGTAACAGAGTTTTGATGTCCGCTGAGAGTATGAATATGTTCGCCGGTACTGGCATTCCAAAATTTGATATTACCATCGGCACTAGCACTGACAACAGTGAGTCCGTCGGGACTAAAGGCGATCGCATTTATCGAGTTAAAATGCCCGGCCAAAGTGATTGAAGTATCTGGATTCGATAGCTGCCGCAGTTGAATGTTTCTGTCCCAGCCGCCAGTAGCCAAAGTCTGCCCGTCTGGGCTGAAAGCCAGACAATTCGCGTAACCTTTAATTGTTTGAAAGCATTCTCTGCTGCGGAGGTTCCACAGTTTAATTGTACCGTCAGAACTGCTGCTAGCGAGAGTTTGTGCGATCGGGCTAAAAGCAAGACTAACAATTCCTGCTTTATGAGCTCCCCAAGTTAAAAGACTGCCAAAAGTACAGATTAACTTTCCCGTCTCTAAATTCCAAATTTTAATAGTAGTATCTGCCGAACCGCTGGCGATAACTTGACTGTCGGGACTGATAACAATTGCGCTAATTTCCGCTTCATGTCCGAGGGAAGTATGCTGCAATTCTCCTCCCTGCCAAATTTCGATCGCACGATGTTTCGGAGTATTTCTGCTTCTCACAAAAACTTCACTTTCTTGGCAAAGGACAAAAGTTTCTTGAGCGCGGGGATACTTGTCAACAGTATAGAGTATTTCTCCTGTCTCTACATCGCAAATTCTAATTATTTTGCCGTGCAAACTAGCCGTGCAAGATCCTCCGGGACTAATCGCAACATTTGTCCCAGTTTTCACAGTGCGGATGCAGTCAAAAAGCTTGTAAGGCACGAATTCTTTTAAAGCTTGGCGGACTAGAGGTTCTGTCCTCGATCGCAAAATTAAATAAGCAACTCGCTGCACTTCTGCTGCGGGGTCAAGCAGCGCCTCAATTGCTAAATCTAAACCAGCGCCTCCGTATTTAGGAGCATCTTTAACAGCGGCAATCCGCGACTCAATACTAGGACTGGTGAAGCGCTGCTTGACCCCGGCGATGCCTCCCAAAACAGCGGCGGCGATCGGGATTTGACTTTGGCCGCCGAGGACGGCATCATATTCTCTGGGTTGGTTAGAATTGTCGGGCATCATACGATTTTAGATTTTAGATTTTGGATTTTAGATTTGAAGAATTGGAGGATTGAAGAAAGCGAACTCACGGATCAATCGGGGGAATTGTTGTCGGATATATCGTATTGTTTAGGTTGCTTACAATTATCGGCTATCATACGATTTTAGATTTTAGATTGAAGAATTGGAGGATTGAAAAAAGCGAACTCACGGATAAATCGGGGGAATTGTTATCGGATACTCTGTTGTGAATTTCTGCACAGATGAATCCGGGGGCTTGTAACCTGGCTGCTTTCGGTGACGCTCAAACCTCGTTTAAGATCGCAAGTTCTAACTTATTGACTGTTGCAGTTTATAGTATTATAATCAAATCAGCGTTTCACACAAAAATCCGAAAGTGATATGTCACACTTCACAACGATCAAGGTTCAGATCAAGAACGGCGAACTGCTGCATCAAGTGTTGGAAGAGTTGGGTTATCAAGTAGAGTCCAATGTGCAGGTACGGGGTTATCGGGGTGACAAAACTAATGCCGAGTACGTGATTCGGCAATCCAATGGTTACGATTTGGGTTTTCGCCGCAACGGAGAGGATTACGAATTGGTAGCGGATTTTTGGGGCGCTCGAATTAATCAGCAGGAATTTGTCAATTCAATTAGTCAAAAATACGCGCGCAAAAGTTTGATGGCGGCGGTGCAGTCAGAGGGTTTTCATGTTGAAGAAGAGGAAACTTTGGCAGATGGAACGCTGAGAGTTGTAGTGGGTAGATGGGTTTAATAATTGGGCTTGTTGAACTCGTTTTTATGGACTCAGGACTTACGCAGAATCGGGTTAAAATTAGATTTTTTCGTAAGTCCTAGTACCAATAGGAGAATCACTATGAAATTCGATCGCCCTGAACAACAAATTCAACAAAGTTGGGAGGCTAATGCTGACGCATGGATACAGGCGATCCAATACAACACAATCGAAAGTCGCCGCGCAGCAACCGACGAGGCTATTCTGCAAGCTGTGCTGCGCTATAAGCCTCGGCGAGTTTTGGATGTCGGATGCGGTGAAGGTTGGCTGACGCGCGCCCTAGCAAAGCGCGGTGTTGAGGTTGTCGGAGTTGATGGTTGCGCTGTTTTGGTCGATCGAGCTTGTGAGAAAGGAGGCGGTTGCTTTCGGGCGATCGGCTACGATGAGATTATTGCCGATCCAGCGATACTCGGTCAACCATACGATGGAATTGTCTGTAATTTCTCGCTACTGGGTGAGGAAATTGGAGATTTATTGCGATCGTTACGCAAAGCAATAGTCTCAGACGGACATCTGTTTATCCAGACAGTTCATCCATTCACAGCGTGTCAGGAACAGCCCTATGTTGATGGATGGAAAACCGAGACTTTCGACAACTTCGGCGGAGCTTTTCGAGAGCCGATGCCGTGGTATTTTCGCACAGTTAGTTCGTGGTTTCAACAAGTGTCGGAATCTGGCTGGAGGGTATGTGAATTCAAGGAGCCGACACATCCACAGACGCAGATTCCTCTTTCCATGCTGCTGATTTGTCAGTCACTCGGCGATTGAAATCTTGTCAAACGGACTCCGAGAACAGGGGTAATGAAGAGGGAATTTTGTATAATGCGATCGACGCGATCTAATTATACCAAACTGGTAAACTAATTTTAGGAAAAAAAGATAGTTACCCATGAACATTACAGAACTCAAGACTGCTGTAACGGAACTTTCACAAAATGAGCTCGCAGAGTTTCTCGAAGGGCTTGATGAGTTCCAAGAAGCACTTTGGGATAAGCAAATTGAAGAGGATATGAAAGCAGGCAAATTTGACGCCTTGATTCGACAAGCCGAACAAGCATTTAGTGAGGGAAAGTGTAAGGAAATTTAAAGCATTCTGCATGGAACCTAGTCAGTTACTACCCCCCCAAATCATTACGATTTACAAAGCACCTCAAAAAGGCAAAGGTCAGAAATTACTGAAAGAGGGATTTCAAACCGTCGATTTTCCCTACAATCCTCCTTATGTCGATGGAAATTGCTATTTTGCCGGCCCCCAAGATCGAAGTATTGCAGAAGAGTATAATCAAAGCTATAAAGAAGGGATACTGGAGGTTTCAATTGATAAGTCAAGTTATGAGCAGTATTTCAAGTCGCTGGAATATCGCTATGATGAGAAAGACGGTTACGAGCGAATTGAGGTAATTGTACCTCAACGCTTGTTTGCCATACTCAACCAATTTCCACGAGTCCTCAAACCACATTGAATATTATGGATAGTCAAAGCTGGGAACAAATTAAGTTAAAGTACAGATTGGGGCAATTTTTGCTTGGTAAAGTTGAATATCATGCTCCATTTGGAGTGTTTGTTAATATTGGTGAAGATGCTGTCAAAGGTTTGATTAAAATTCCAGACTTTTTGGATAACGGAGAGATGAGTGAAGAGATGTATCCTGAAATCGGTAGTGCGATCGGTGCAATTGTTGTCGGATATAATGATGCTAATTGTCGTGAAGTGTATCTGAATGCGAAGCCTAGTGTTTTGCATGAAATTCTCGTGCCACTGAGAAGTCGTCCGGTGATGGTGTGAAATAATTAGGTATGCTAAGATCGCAAAATCCCAATTTTCCCGATCGCTGGTTTCAAAGATCGATCGACGCGATATAATTGAAGCAAACGAGTAAATCAATACTATGAGCATTACTCTGACGAAAACCCAAGAACTATTCATCCAAACTAAACTGCAAACTGGTAAATATGGCTCTGCTGAAGAAGTGCTGGAAGTTGCCTTGCGATTGTTAGATGAATACGATCGCGCCGATCGCCAGTGGCTCGATGCTGTACGAGTTAAGATAGATGCTGCTGTTGCCATGTCCGAACATACTCCACCGATTGATGGCGAAACTTTTATTGCAGGGATTTGCGATCGTTTCCGGCAAGTACGCGAGAGTAAACAAGGCTATACTAATTGAAATGCTTGTATGATAGTTGCATTCAATTCCTGCATTTGCTGACTTCCTAACTCGCCCAATCGTCTCAGTATTAATCTCTGTTCAAGACTGACAATCCGAGTCACTCTAACTTTAGAAGATACTTTTAATCCCGTGCTGGGAAATTCGGGATCTGAAGCATTTAAAGCAAATTCATCTAAACTTAGGCTAGTGACATTTTGCGAAGAAATGAAGCAGATCGTAATTTCATCTATGGTTGAACTTGCCCACAGCACTAAAGCCGGACGTAACTTTTTCTGACTCAAATCTGTAAAGGGAAATTCAGCTAAAACAATATCTCCTTTTTTTAGCTTCACTAAATTGGCTCTCCATCTTCAAGGGTGTAAATATCAGGTTCGTCGTGCAGGAATTGAAATGCTCGTCCGCTTTGGGCTAACTGGGCTATTTCCGCAGTAGAAGGATAGGGGATGTTACTAAATAGTTTTGCTTTGATTAGCAATTGCTCTTCTTCTGAGAGTGTCTGGATGATTTGTACCAACGATTCAATGAGTTTTGTGTTCATAGCTGAAAAAATCTGGGGATATTTTATCTTACTTCAACAAGGCAACCTTCGATCGCGACCTAGAGATTTTGCAGCAATTCCTCAAAAGTTTCTCCCTCTGTTGCACAGCCAGGAATAGCAGGAACTTCTGCCCAGTATCCGCCTTATTCTGCTTCGTGAATAATAATTTTGATTTTCAATTGATTCTCCTAATTTCTTTTCAAAACTTACCTTTTCATTACTGTAGGAGACTTTACTCCTCCAAGTCCACCTGTTTAACCTGCTCTAAAGGTATATCTAGCGCTTCTGCAATTTGTTCGTCGCTCAAGCCAAACTGCCGTAATTTATCAATTGTTTCAATCTTAGTTTGATTTTTGGTTTTCTGCTGCGAGTCGGGATTTTTAGGCTGACTTTTATCGGGCGTAGGAGTAGAGGGTTCAGGGCAATTATTTATGCAGCCAATACCAATAAGATTTTTATTAATAGTGTTTTTATTGCCAAAACTTATATTCAGATTTATATGCCTTTCTAACACGGATTCAAGATTACTTTTTTTTACTTGTTCGCCAAACACTTCAGATAACATTTGTAAAAGTTCGTGACTAGCCTTTTTAACGTGCTGGGAGCTATAACCATAAGTTTCTGCAACGTCAGCATATTTTTTATTTTTCAGTATTCCCGCGATAATCTTCCGCTGCAAGTTGTTTAGATGTTTGCCTGTCTTGGCGCAGACAGCTTCATCGACAAATTGCAATATCTGAGGACTGTCCATAGGTGGGATGGTGAGATAGGTATGGTTACTATACCAAACTTTTTCCAACTTTTTCCAACTTTTTGAGCTTCGCATCCTAATTTTAGGAAGTTCCAACTTTTTCCAACTTTTTTTACTTTACATTTTTTGTGCGATCGGTTTATCATAAATGCTTAAAGATCGCTAAGTCATTACAATAGATCGCGAATAATAAAAATGAAAACTTCCAAAGCATTGATTTTGGTGGCTGCTTTAGCGACCAGTTCAATTCTGTTTCCTATGACAGCACAGGCACAGCGTCTTATAGGTGGTATTGATGTTGATAAATACTGTCGGGATCGTTTTGGTGAGGGGTCAAAATCAGAGTTGGTTGAGAATACTGCCTGGGGATGGCGTTGTCGGATCAGGCAAGATCTAGTAAGTCTCTCAATGGATAATGCTTGTCGATTCCAGTATAAAAATCAAAATGCCTATGCACGACCTAGTAATGAGCGCGATCCCTACTCTTGGCAATGTTTTGTAAACTAATATCTTTTGCATTCCTCCAAAACTTGCTGCGATACAACTAACTTGAACAGACCAATCTCAGCCATTGTCAGCACAGCACGACTAGCTCCTGTTCGAGATCCACATCCCGCAATTAATACGCTAGAGTCTGCAAATATCCTACGCATCAAGACTGTTTTTCCTGCCAAATCGCCTCTCTCTCCGCTTCTAAACCAGCCAATAAATTACTCAAACTTACATTTTCATTTTCCATAATCGTGACAATACGATCGATTAGTTGGGGAACTTGAGGTTGTTTGGGAGCAAGAAAAATCAGATTACCTATTTGGAGTAGCACCAGCGTATCTCCCTGATTAACATTCAGAGAATCTTGTAATAACTGGGGAATGGTAATTTCCCCTCCCTGTCCCAGAATAATCGGGAATTGTTGAATTTGTACATCCGTTTCTTGTGAAGTTATTGTCACGACTTTAACCTCAGCCTAAGCGTGTTAAGTTTCTAAGATTCCTGATTATAGCAGTTTTTGAGCTTTGTATGTTTTGCACGATCGCCCTTACCAGACAAAAGTGCGATCGCCCGCAACTACCAAATCCTTTCAACATTAGGAATATCATACCGCCGCGCGATCGCTACTAAAATGCGATGGCGCGGCAATTGCTCGATCGCCTGGATGATGCAACGATCGGTCAAACAACCGGACTCACTATTGAGGATGTGCGGAATTTGCGATCTGCTCGAAATTAGAGCCAAGTTATCCACCTGCTTTCAGCCACCCAAAAACCTGCTCCACTGTCAAATCTAATGTTAAAAAACTGGGCACGGGCAACCGATCTTGTCCCGTTAACTCAACTGGTTCTCGTCCGGGAATAAATGCTAAAATAAACCGTTCCTCTGGATCGATTAACCATCCGAGCTCAGTCCCGTATTTCAAACAGTGTAAAATATTACTAATCACCTTAGTTGCTTTCTGGTCAGGGGATAAAATTTCTACTGTCCAGTCGGGATGAATTTCAAAGGAATTCGGAACTTCGCCATCCGCTTCAAAAGTGATTCTATCCCAAGCAAATACTGTAGCATCAGGTACAATAGAACGCCCGCCAAAAGTACAGCGCAATTCGGGAAAAGCAAGAGCAATTCGTTCTGTTTCCGCAACTAGATTAACAGCGTTGCAAAACTTGAGTTGCAAACGAGAATGTTTGCCTTGAGGCATACTCTTTTGGTGAATGCGTCCGTTAATAAATTCACTCGCAGGTTGAGTTTCCGGTAGTTTGAGGAAAGCTTCGAGAGTGAGAGAAATGGGAAGTGCTGCTGTCATCGCTTTGAATTCGGTGTCATTGCCACTCTGCCATAATTTTATCATTAAGTCTATTCTATGTTTGTAGACCGATCGACCTCACCCTCACCCTCACCCTCCAAAATCTCACCCAAATAGCACTGCACAAACTCCCGCGCTGCATCTATATCGAGCAACTTTAACGCCACAACCATCTTCACAAGCGTGTTGACCGTTGGATCTATCAACTCATTAAACCAACGATAGACAACAGAACTTCGCACACCCATTGCGATCGCCAATTTGTTTTGGCTAATGCTATAGGTGTTGAGTACATCTGTCAGAACTCGACCAGCTTTCCCAAAAAACCCTACCTCAAAAACAACTTATAAGCCGGATTTTGACTCTCATCCCCATACTGATAGCCCAGCGTATCCAAAAAAGCCTGCCATTCCTGCATCTCATCGGGCGGCACCTGAATTCCCACCACAATTCGCCCGTAATCTGCGCCGTTATTTCGATAGTGAAAAACACTGATATTCCAGTTAGGACTCATCGAACCGACAAACTTCATCAACGCACCCGGACGTTCGGGAAATTCAAAGCGATAAAACAATTCATGATTGGCCAGCATCGAACGCCCGCCCACCATATGCCGCACGTGCAATTTCGTTAATTCATCATCAGTTAAATCCAAAGTCTTGAAGCCACAATCTTCAAAACTTGCGGCTATCTTCACCGCATCGGCACGGTTTTCAATTTGCACGCCGATAAAAATATGTGCTTCTTTTTCATCCGCAATTCGATAGCTAAATTCAGTTAAATTGCGTTTGCCCAGACATTCGCAAAACCTGCGGAGACTGCCAGCTTGTTCGGGAATTGTGACTGCAAAAATGGCTTCGCGGTGTTCGCCAAACTCGGCTCTTTCTGCTACAAAACGCAGGCGATCGAAATTCATGTTCGCGCCGCAAGCAACAGCAATTAATGTTTCTCCTGCGATTTGTTCGCGTTCGACGTAAGCTTTCGCACCTGCGATCGCCAAAGCGCCTGCAGGTTCTAAGATCGATCGCGTATCTTCAAAAACATCCTTAATCGCCGCGCAAACATCATCCGTATGCACCAAAATAATCTCATCCACATACTCCTGACACAACCGAAAAGTTTCCTCCCCCACTTCCCGCACAGCAACGCCGTCAGCAAATAAACCCACCTGCGACAAACGCACCCGTTTACCCGCTTTCAGCGATTGATTCATTGCATCGGAATCCACTGGTTCGACGCCAATAATCTTAATTTCCGGCCGCAACCGCTTGACATAAGCCCCAATTCCCGAAATCAATCCACCGCCCCCAATTGCCACAAAAATCGCGTGAATTGGTTTTTGATGTTGCCGCAGAATTTCCATGCCGATCGTACCCTGTCCAGCAATTACGTAGGGATCATCAAAAGGGTGAATAAAAGTCATACCTTTTTCGCCCTCTAATTGACGCGCAAAAGCGTAAGCATCATCGTAGGTATCCCCATGCAAGACTACCTCTCCACCACGGGCTATCACCGCATTTACCTTCACCTGCGGCGTCGTTACGGGCATGACTATGATCGCGCGAGTTCCTAGGTGGCGGGCGGCGAGGGCGACTCCTTGGGCGTGGTTCCCGGCGGAAGCTGCAATGACACCTTGTGCTAGCAAATCCGGCGACAGTTGCGCCATTTTGTTGTACGCACCTCGCAGTTTGAAGGAAAACACCGACTGCATATCCTCTCGCTTCAGCAAAAGTTTATTGTTGAGCCGTGCTGATAGATTGGGGGCTACTTCGAGGGGTGTTTCTTGAGCAACATCGTAGACGCGGGCGGTGAGGATTTGTACTAGGTAATCGCAAAGCATGGGGTTAGCAGGTTGGTTGATGCCGGATGGTGGGATAATTGTAGGGCACTTGTGTTAGTATTTTGCGGGGAATTGGCGATCGAATAGCTGCAAGCTTCACTAACGGGCGATTCCCTGCGGGATAGCTTCGCTTCACGGAAGTTATCAATGATAACTTTTCCGTTTGGGAAAATACTGAAAACGCGCGATCGAACTTATTTCGTCGAGTCAGCGGGGAAGTTGAGTCGCACTCAGGTGGAGTACGATTACAATAAAAGCAGCGTTAGATAGCAAAAGCGCGAAAATATATAAAACATACAATCAGGGTATGGAATTTGAATGGGACGAAATCAAAGCAGCTATCAATCTCAACAAACACGGTGTAAATTTTGAAGAAGCAAAGACAGTTTTCTACAATCCGCTTGCCGTAATTTTTGATGATGAAAAACATTCACAAAATGAGCGCCGTGAAATTATCATCGGTCACTCTCAAAACAATCAGTTGCTGCTAGTCAGCTATACTGAACGTGCAAATACAATCCGTATCATTAGTGCCCGTATAGCCACTAGAAAGGAGCGTGAAGACTATGAAGAAAACGCCTTTTAATGAATCTTCAAACTCGGAAGATGACCTTTTGTCAGAGTACCGCTTCGACTACAAAAAAGCCAAACCCAACCGTTTTGCAAATCGTAGTGGAAAGCAACAAATGACAGTCGTTGTTTTGGATGAGGATATTGCCCGGATTTTCTCAACACCAGAGGCAGTCAACAAGGTGCTTCGGGCACTGATTGAAGCGATGCCTCAAGCAAGTAGTGGGGATACAGTTTAAAGTCCTAAAATACGGTAATGTTTGGGAACTGCACCCGCTGGTAGTGAGAACAGAATTTCGGGGACAAGGAATTGGTCGATCGCTCGTAGCTGATTTAGCAACAGAAGCTAAAAACCGGGGAGGGATCGTGCTGTGGGTAGGTACAGACGACGAAGACAATCAAACAACTCTTTCAGGCATCGATCTTTATCCTAACGTTTGGGAACACATCGCCAAAATTAGAAATTTGCGCGGTCATCCCTACGAATTTTATCAAAAAATGGGTTTTGCGATCGTGGGAGTGATGCCCGACGCCAACGGAATTGGCAAGCCAGATATTTTCATGGCAAAGCGGTTGTAAAGTTTAATGTTGGTTCTAAATTTACTGACAGGTGGCTTGCCAATTCAACACTTAGCAAAATTAGTTATTGAAAGTTTCCCAGAAAATCGGTCTAGTCTGGACGTGCGAACCCCGTTCGAGGGTCGCTAATAAACAAACCCAGAACTAACGAATCCATCACCGTATCCCAGACAGGAGTCAAACGTTCAGCATCATCAACCCAGTAATCAAAAGTAATCAAACACTGAACATTAGAACCCAACCCAATACAGATTCGCGAATAAGCTTCCCGCTGTTCTGGAGGGTCGATAAACTTAAATTCCGTCCAAACAACGCGGGCAGTTTGCCGCTTCAATTGGATAATTTCCCCAAAAGCGATCGGATTTCGCGTCTCATCTTCAACCACCTTCTGTAATAGCGGCACCAGCGGAAAATCTGCCCAGTTACCAGGTGGTAGCAAATTAAACGAAACCTCCAAACAACAATCATCATCCGGCGGCTTTTTATCCGTAAATCGGAACGACTTAGTATCCGGTTCAAAATGCCAATCTTCCGGGACATCAAAGCGGACTGCACCTCTTCCTGCTACAAAAATTCGAGTTCCAGGCTTTGACTTCCAATTGTGGTTTTCTTTGAGCTCTAGAGTTTCCTTGAGCCATTCTTGCTTTTTGCGCTTAGACATAAACAGAACACCAAATTACTGCTAATGTGTAGTTTTAGACCTTGCAAACACATTTTAACTCTATTTTGCTCGCCGTTTGCTCAAATATAACAATCATTACAAAAATTATGAATCCCTCTCTTCTCTATTCCTCTGTGTTCTCTGCGCCTCTGCGGTAAAAAAGAATTCCTTTCACAATTGGCTAACTTTTATTTTTCACTCTTCGGAATCACATACCTAATTCCCCCTTTATTCCCAGCCGCATCGCCCTTGTAACGCGGGATAACATGAATAGCAGCGTGACTGCGACTTTGACCAGCCTGTTTATTAATATTGATTCCCACATTAAAACCGTCTGGCTGAAACTCTTTACTTAACATCTCTTGTACCTTGTTAGCCATAAACCAGCAAGCCGATTGCTCTCGAAACGGCAGTTCAAAATAATTGGCGACATGACGTTTTGGGATGATTAAAACATGACCTTTGCTGGCTGGATAACCGTCAAACATCGCATAAGCTGTTGCTGATTCAGTTAGCAAAATTAGGTTTTTGTAAGGATTGCAAAATATGCAGTTATTAGTAGAATTTCTTTGGTGATTGTAATGCACGTATTTGTAAATTTCGCAATACTCATCTAGGTGAACTGGCTTAAATGGAAGTTTGACAATGCACTGATATGTAGGTTTTTTGTGAACATAATGTTCTCGAAAGCCTTCTTTTTTGATATCCCTTCTCACCGCAAAATACGCATTCCCTCCCGGTTTCAACAGGTGCGACACTTCCATCAGGACATTAGCTTGTTCTTCAGGAAACAAAACATTCAAAACATAAAAGCAAATGATTGTGTCGAATTTATCTTTGGGTAATTCCGGGAAATAATAAGGGTCATAACCCGCAATATCTAAGCCTTTTTGCTGCAACAATCTCACATCGCTGCCGAAGCCGCACCCAAAATCTAAGATTTTCCCTTGCAGCAAGTTTTTATCTAATAAAAATCTGGCTGGAAATGACAGATAAATTCTTTCGATTGCCGTCAGGTGGCTGAATTTATTTTGTTGCTTTTTCATGGCGGCATAAATTTGATTTTAATCGATATTTTTCAGTCCGCGCACCATCCGGACGAGAGTTTGTGTAGTACCGATTTCAAGATCCGAATGTTATCTAAAATTTTATCATTATTGCAGTTTGGCGATCGCCCCTTTTTCCACCAACACCTTACCAGTCACCAAATCCCGCACCGTCGCCAACAAAACCCGCCTCTCATCCACCTCAAAACTCACCGAAACCCTGTCAATTCCCAATACCCCGGGCGGATTCAAATGCGCCACGCAAACCTCCTGGTGGTGGCTTTCCAGAGAGCGAAAATCCGTCTGTTTGTTGAGCCAACTGCTCGTCATTTGCCCTTTTTCGTTAAAAATAACCTCCGCTTGCGATACCTCCGCAACTTCCCCAATATCTAACCGAATTTCCCTTTGTCCTTCAATTGCCACTTGCAGCGTCAACTCTTCGGAACTTTGACAGGGATACTTCATTTCCTTGCTAAATATCGGCGAATAAGCATAAGCTTTAGCATAAGGTTCCCAGAGGCGAATTGCATAGCTGTGGCGCAAATAATCGTCAACACTCGCTAATTGTGTCAAGGCTAAAGCACCGTGCGCCACTGCTTCAAAAGGCTTGTCTCTTTGGACTTTTTGCCGCCCAAAATACGAAACCACTAAATTAGATACAGCCGGGATTAAAGAAGTTCCTCCTACCAGCAAAACCTGTTCGATATCTGCTTTGCCGATACCTTTTCCCAGTGCAATACTCAGCACTTCATCTAAAGCTTCCCGCAACTGTTCTAACAACTGCCTAGATTCCAGAATTTCCTCAAGCTTGTCTCGGTTTAGCTGCAAGTCGTAAGACATAAAATTTTCATCGTCAAACCAGCTTTCCTTCGCCTCATTAACTTGAGAAACTTGAATTTTTAATTTTTCCGCTATTTCTAATAAATTTTGCCAGCCAACGGGGCCGACTTCTGCCCGCGACGAACCAATTTGCCGCAAATAATCTTCGACAATCCAGATGTCAATATCTTCGCCGCCGACATAAGCATCGGATTTTGCCAATACTTCGGCACGTACCCCCCCCAGCCCCCCCTTGGTAAGGGGGGGAGCAAGATTTGTCCCCGCGTTGCTAAGGGGGG
>NZ_JAUBUY010000001.1:156672-197159 GCF_036705565.1 Microcoleus sp. AT8-B5 | reverse complement strand
AAGCGAGATTTGTCCCCGCGTTGCTAAGGGGGGAAGCGAGATTTGTCCCCGCGTTGCTAAGGGGGGAAGCGAGATTTGTCCCCGCGTTGCTAAGGGGGGAAGCGAGATTTCTCTCCCCCTTAGTAAGGGGGGGTAAGGGGGGGGTTAGAGCAGTGCGAACTAAACTTAAATCTAAAGTTCCGCCGCCAAAATCAACTACTAAAACTAGAGAACCGGGGCGTTGTACTGCATATCCCAGGGCGGCGGCTGTGGATTCATCTATTACCTGAACTTCCGCAACTCCCAAACTTTCTCCTAAGTCGCGAAACCAATCTAGATATCGCTCAAATGCTCCGACTGGTACTGTAAAGATTACTTTTTCTGCCTGTATATTTTGTAAATATAATTGTTTCCAAATACTTGTGATAAACTGTTCGGCTACTGATTCGGATGTGTAGGTTTCGCCGTCGATATTACGGGGTGGGGGCTGAAAGTCAGCGGCTAAATTGCGTTTAAAAGCTTTGAAAAAACGGTCTGGTTGGGATTGCCCCAAACGCTGCGATCGCACTTTTTCTCCCAGCACCAACTCTTCGGCATTTTTCACAAATACTAAAGTCGGCACTACAGAGATTTCTCGAACATCTCCGCCCGAATTATTCGTTTTAAAAATGCGGGACATCTCGCCCAATCTCAAAGTTTCTGGTGTTTGCGTATCCGGGTTAAGAATGCAGACAACCGTGTTGCTGGTACCGAAGTCAATGGCAACTGTAGTCATGGTGATTTTAGATTTTAGATTTTAGATTTTAGATTTTAGATTTTAGATTTTAGATTTTATTTTTCATTGGCAAGTGTAGTCATAGTGATTTTAGATTTTAGATTTAATTTTTCATTCCCGCTGGAAGGGTACGACTAACTTTAGCAGGAGTAAGAATTTGCTCTCCCTCCCGATAGCCGACAAACCGAATATAAACTAATTCTCCTTCGGTTATATCCTCAACATCCGGCTGGTGCAACTGCGGATTGTAAGCAGTTTGTTCCCAAGCAGAACCGATTGTTTGAAAATCCCAGCTTGATAACAGGTTTTCTAAGGGAGTAAACAAAGCTGAGAGATTTTTGGCTGGCATATCCGGCTTGGCTTCAGCCATTTTGCGGGCGGCGGGATAGTTGGTTAACAAAGTTTGCAACTGTTCAAAGGTAGCGCGGCGGAAATCGGCAGTTAGTTGAGCTTTTTGCTGCTGCAATTCTTCTCGCAGCCGGAAACACTGCTGCCTCAATTCTTCAATTTCGCTGGGATTATTTGTGATTGTAGCCGACATTGGCAGCGCGCTCAAAGTGCGATCGAACTCTTGAAAATTCAAATTCAGCACTGTTGCCAGCCGCCTCAGTTGGTCTAGCGTGAGTTTTCCCACGTCTCCCTGCCGCACTAAGCGCACCCCAAAGCGACTTAAGCCTGCTTTTTCGCCTAAGTCTTGCCAATCGAGAATGTCTAGCTGATTCATGCGTTCCCGCAGAATTGTATCGTACTTAAACTCGATCGCATCTCCCGCCTCAGATGCAGCATAAAGATAGACTAAAATTAGAAAAATGCCCCCGACAGCTAGGGCGAAGCTGAAGGCAGGCAGTGTTGTTACATCAACTGTTGCACCCAGGATATCAAACATCTTTAACTCTTCTAAACTTGTTTTAAAGTCTGGGTTTGTTCAACGACCAAATTTTCTTCGCCTTCGTAGTATTCTGGCAGCAAGTCTTGAGATTCTACTTTTCCGAGGGCTTTTTCAATTCCGGCGGTGGTTTCGGTGCAACTCGAACCGGTGGCGTTGAGGACGGTTTCGGTAATTTTGCCGTCTTTGCCGATGCGGTATTCTATTTGGCGGTATTCTGCCATAATTCTGCCTCTTGGTTTAATGCTTTACTGTTGACGGTTGAGTGTTGAGTTATATTATAGATTCTATTTACCAATTATTCTAATGAATTTTTGTAGCGACAATGCAACCGGGGTTTCGCCGGAAATTATGGCGGCGATTGCAGCGGCTAATTGCGGTGCTGTGATGTCTTACGGAGATGATGAATATACGCAGCGTTTGCAAGTTAAATTTTCGGATTTGTTCGAGACATCTGTGACTGTTTTTCCTGTAGCAACCGGTTCTGCTGCTAATGCTCTAGCCCTGGCGGTTGTTACTCCTCCTTACGGCGCTGTTTACTGTCACGGGGCATCTCATATTAATGTAGATGAATGCGGCGCGCCGGAGTTTTTTACAGGCGGTGCCAAGTTAGTTACAGTAACAGGAAATCATGGTAAAATAGAGGCAGAGACTTTAGGAAAAATACTCGATCGCGCTGGTGCAGGTGTCGTCCATCACGTACAGCCCGCAGCCGTCAGCATCACTCAAGCAACGGAGGCCGGCACAGTCTACCATCCAGCAGAAATTTCCCACATTTCGGAAGTAGTTCGCGCTCACAATTTGCACCTGCACATGGATGGAGCTCGCTTTGCCAATTCTGTTGCGAGTCTTGGCTGTTCTCCTGCGGATGTCACTTGGCGGGCTGGTGTGGATATTCTCTCGTTTGGAGCGACAAAAAACGGCGCAATGGCTGCGGAAGCGGTGGTTTTTTTTAATCAAGAATTAGCAAAGACTTTCCCTTTTTACCGCAAGCGCAGCGGGCATCTTTTCTCGAAAATGCGGTTTTTGTCGGCACAGTTGGAAGCGTATATAACGGATGATTTGTGGCTAAAGAATGCGGCTCATGCAAATAATATGGCAGCAAAATTAGCCGAAGGTTTAGCGGGAGTTGAGGGAACGAAGTTTTTCCATCGGGTTGAAGTCAACGAGATTTTTATTCAACTTCCAGAATCGGTAATTACAGCGGTTTTAGCTGAGGGTTTTCTGTTTTATCGGTGGGATGAATGTACTGTTAGACTGGTAACGGCTTTTAATACTTTGGAAGCGGATGTTATTGCTTTCGTGGAAGCGGTTAAACGACATCAATGATTAAAATGTAGGGGCGGGTTTTACGAATAATATCGGCCAGCTATGAACAATCTAAGAAACCCGCCCCCACCTAACAAATAATCCACATCAACCTTGATTTATATTAAATGCAAAAATAGGCGCGGGGATTTCTCGTTGGGTGGGGGCGGGTTTGAGAGATTGTTTGTTATTTACAATTATTGTTGGTGAACCCGCCCCTACATTTTTAATGCGAAAAATAGGCGCGGCATTTCTCGTTGGGTGGGGGCGGGTTTGAGAGATTTTTGGTTATTTACAATTATTGTTTGTGAAACCCGCCCTACAATTTAATAGGTTCAGGAATAGGTTCTGCAACTGCGGCTAGTTCTGGTTCAACTTCTTCGAGATGTGCTTCTAAAAGCGCCAGATTTCTCATGTTTGATTTATAAAAAGCATCGAAGATATCTCCGACTAAAGGTACGGAACCAACCACGGCTTCTAGACCGATATTGTAAACCATTTTCCCTAGAGTTTTTTGGGGAATATTGAATCGAGTTGCTAAATAAATTAGGTAGGCGGAAAACGCGGTATCTACGATATCCCCAGCACCCGGAACTAAACCGATAATGGGGTCTAAACCAATGCGAAATTTAGTGCCGGGGATGCCAATGGCGGTATCCATCAAGCGGCTGAGTTTGCGGATGCGGTTGAGGGTGGCGAGACGCTCTATGTTGTTCATATTATTATTCTTGAACTAGCTGGAAAATTTGAAATCTGTCGGAAGACGGAAAAAACCATCTAGAAACCGCTCATTTTCCATCTTCGCTAATATGCTGAATTCCCCATTCGTGCATGGCATTAATAATCGGTTTGAGACTTTCGCCCAAAGGCGTTAGCGAATATTCAACTTTTGGCGGCACTTGCAGGTAAATTTCCCGGTGCACGATCCCGTCTGATTCCATTTCCCGCAGTTGCTGCGTCAGCATCTTCTGAGTAATGCCGTTGACAGCTCGTTGCAGCTCGTTAAAGCGCTTCACTCCTGGAAACAACTCCCGCAGAATCAAGACTTTCCAGCGCCCGCCTATCACCTCTAGAGTGCGTTCTACAGGGCAATTTGCTCGATCGACTTTTACTTCTTGGACTTGCATAGTATCCTTTTGGTAACTACCCTACTTTTAAGTGCGTACTTCCCATAATAGCTTGACTCGGTTTAAAGTAGAAACATCGCAGAAATCAAACAAACTAAACCAATAAATATATTCCTGCATCTGGCATCAATCAAAAAGGAGAACACGATGAGCCAACCTGTGATTGCTGATAACAAACCCGCCGTTATGGAACTTGAACCCGGTACTTACTACTGGTGCACCTGCGGTCAAGCTAAGAATCAGCCTTTTTGTGACGGTTCCCATAAAGGTAGCGAATTTGTGCCGCTAGCTTTTGAAGTAACTGAGAAAAAAACTGTGGCGATGTGCAACTGCAAGTCTACCGCAAATTCTCCATTTTGCGACGGCGCTCATAGCAAACTTTAAAGGCAGCAATAATCAAGGAGAAACCAATCGTGCATCAACCGCTTTTGGTTTCATTTGACAACTAAATAGGACTTAGGCATCAATACCAAAGAAACCCGGTTTTTCACCGATATTAAAGCTGCGATGCACTACTATCCTAAAAGAAACCGGTTTCTACGTCCAGGGCTGCTAAACAAACACCACAATTTTCATGATTTTTAAATTAGGAGGAGAAGATGATTACCGTTAGAAAAAGTGAAGCAAGAGGACACGCTAATCATGGTTGGCTGGACAGTTACCACACATTTTCTTTTGCCGGCTATTACGATCCAAATTATATGAATTTTCGCTCTTTGCGGGTAATTAATGAGGATGTCGTTAGCCCCGGCAGAGGTTTCGGCACTCACGGACACAGCGACATGGAAATCATTACTTATGTATTAGAAGGAGCCTTAGAACACAAGGATAGTTTGGGTACTGGTGCAGTGATTAAACCCGGTGAAGTGCAGCGGATGAGTGCAGGTACGGGTATCCAGCACAGCGAGTTCAATAACTCGCAAACAGACCCGGTTCATTTGCTGCAAATCTGGCTGTTACCCGATACAAAAGGCTTGCAGCCGAGTTACGAGCAGCGCGAATTTCCCCTAGCAGAAAGGCACGGAAAACTGCGGTTAGTGGCGGCGCGAGATGCCAGAGATGGTGCTGTGAAAGTGCATCAAGATGTGGATTTGTATGCGGCTGTTTTGGATAAAGATTCGCGGGTTTCTCATGCTTTGCAGCCGAATCGCCATGCTTGGGTGCAAGTTGCTCGCGGCTCGGTTTTGCTGAACGGTTTGACTTTGGAAAATGGCGACGCTGCGGCGGTTAGTGGCGAGTCTGAGTTGGCGATTGAAGCGGCGGAAGATGCGGAATTTTTGCTGTTTGATTTAGCATAAAATTGAATGCGAAATCCCCGAATTATCCAAGAATTCGGGGATTTAATTCGCTGGTATCTGACACATCAAAAGGATTTCAAGAATTAACAGAAATATTCTTTTTAGGTCGTCCGCCTTTCTTGCCATTTTTCCGTGCTGCTGCTGATTTAGAGCTTGAAGTTGCCTGTCCTCCCTTTCTACCTAATTCAGCCATCCAAGATTTTGTCCCAAAAATACCTGCGATAAGTTCGGGAATACCAAAATCAACATCTAAGCTTTCCCAGTGGACGCTGCTACCGGAAGGAGGTAGCCAAACATCAGCAAGTTGTTCTGGTGAAGCACCTTCTAAGCCTTGTGCCAGCTTTGGCGGAAAAGAAAAAATAGCACCGTTTTTTAGTTTGATCGCAATTAAATCTTCCGACTGATTGTAATGCACGGATTCGGCGCGGGGTTCTGTCGCCTCGGCTTGTTTCCATGCTTCTTTGGCTTTGGCTATTTGCTCTCGGAGATTTTCCTCGGTTAATTCTTTGTCCCAGTTTTTAAATGCCATGTATTTCCTCCCATTTACTTAACAGCATTTCTTGATTGGTCGCTATAAGTTTAAGTGCATTCACGATGTCTTTATTCTTTATTAGATCGTGAGCATAAACTAAAGTAGGAGGTGCTTCCTCACTGCCAATATTAATCTTGAGTTCCATCTGGTTAGCGTCATTTTTTCTACCTTTAAAGACGTGGACATGAGCGGGGATATGGTCGTTAGTATATATGTAAACAAATAAATTGTTCTTGATGTCTTCTATAACTTTGGGCATAATTTTATCGTTAATTTTAAAAAATTTTATATATATTACATATAATAACCCAAGCGTTTGGTTTTGTCAAGTGCAGATGCCTTAGTATTGATATTTTGCACCTGCGGTTACAGTCCGCAAGGGACTTAAGTCCCTTGCTCAAAGCTGAAGTCCTCTCAAGAGGACTGAAGAAGTTTATGTTAAGTTGAAAAAAAAAATGAATTACAGCAGAACAATTCCGGCTATTTTGAGTGCTACGATCGCCCTGAGTTCGATCGCCCTCATCCCACTGACATCACCTCAAATCGCCCTCGCATTAACCGCCGACAAAGTTAAAACCGTTGCCCAACAAATTACTGTTCGCATCCAGGGGCCAAAAGGCGGTTCAGGAGTAATTTTAGAGAAGCAGGGCAGCACATACTATATTCTCACAAACTGGCACGTTGTCGATAAAGCTGGCGATTACGAGGTCGTAACTCCCGACGGCAAAGCTCACTCTGTATCATACAGCCTCGTGCGGCGAATGCCCGGTGCGGATTTGGCGATCGTCCCCTTCAGCAGCACTCAAAGCTACCCCCTGGCTCAATTAGCTAATTCCGCAGCAACTAAGGGAAACAAGGCTTATGTGGCGGGCTGGCCGATATCCGGCGGTTCTCTGAGACAGCCGATTTTCCTCGCCACGGAAGGCCAGCTTACCGGCCGCCAAACTCCCTGGAACGGCTATACTTTGGTCTACAACAACTTAGTGAGAGCGGGCATGAGTGGGGGGCCGGTGCTCGATGACGCGGGGCGAGTTGTCGCAATTAACGGCATTGTTAGGTTAGAGGAAAACTCCGATAAAATCGTGGCGGCGGGGATAGAAATTAATACTTTCATGAAATGGCGATCGACTATTTCCCTGCCAGTAGTTCCCCAATCTCCTACTGCCGGAAACCCGAAAACTCCGGCGAATAATGCGCCCCGCACGCCCGCAAGTGCGATCGCCTTTGCTGCCACAAATACCCTCAAAGGGCCTTCGGAAGTTGTCAGTTCCCTTGCCCTAGCTTCAGCTTATTTTACTACAGGAAATAGCAACGGCACAATCTCTGTTTGGAATTTTCCCAGCGGGCAATTAAAAACTACCCTGCAAGGACACACGGAAGCCGTAAACGCACTGGCTGCGAGTGCGGATGGCAAGGTGTTAGCTAGCGGCAGCGACGACAAAACTGTGAAAATTTGGAATTTAGAAACGGGCGCGGTTGTACGGACTTTGAGCGGGCATTCCAATGCTGTTTCGAGCGTTGCCGTTAGTCCTGATGGTCAATTTGTAGCCAGCGGTAGTTGGGACAAAACGATTAAGATTTGGAACCCAAAAACAGGAGAGTTGCTGCGGACTTTGAGTGGGCATTCTGGGTTGGTGAATGCTGTTGCAATCAGTCCTGACAACAAAACTTTAGCTAGTGGCGGTAAAGACGGTTCAATTAGGTTGTGGAATTTAGTTACAGGTCAAGCAATTCGCACGATTAGCGGCAAAAACTTGGCTGTTTTGTCGCTAGCTTTTACTCCCGACGGCAAAAGTTTAGCTGCGGGAAACAGCAATGGCACTGTTGGGTTGTGGAATGCGGTCAACGGGCTGTTAATTCGGCGTTTGAGCGGGCATACTGACGGGGTTTGGTCGGTGGCTTTTAGTCGGGATGGCACTACGCTGGTTACTGGGAGTTGGGATAAGAGTGTGAGACTTTGGGATGTGCGATCGGGGGATTTGAGAGGTAATTTGAGCGGGCATTCTGGCTATGTTAGTGCTGTGGCTATTAGCAGCGATGGGAAGACTATTGTTAGTGCGGGTTGGTTGGGGGAAATTAAGATTTGGAAAAGGAGTTGAGATTTTTTTTATTTAACCGCAGAGGGCGCAGAGGGCGCAGAGGAAGAGTAGAGAGAACAGGGTTTGCATTTGATTGAGTGGTGTTATACGATCGAGATATTTGGGATAAAAAAATGAGTGGACTAAAGACTAAATTGCCAACTGATATCTGGGTGGTAGCGACATGGGAAGAATTCATCGCGATGGCAGATGACCCAGCTTACAGTAAAGCCAAATGCTATTACCGCAACGGACAAATGAGGATTGAAACTATGTCAGTAGGGCCTGATCATTCACGAGATAATGCGATCGCACTTTTCGCAATTAACCTATTTTGTACTATCAAAGGTATTTCTCTTAACGGATTGGATAACTGTAGCTACCGGAAAACAGGAGTGCGAGAGTGTCAACCGGATGTATCATACTATATTGGAGAAAGAGCGCAATTAGCACCGAGGGGAAGTTCGATCGCAAGTCTTGACGTTACCCCACCGCCAGATTTGGTCATAGAAGTTGCTGACTCAACTTTGGCTGATGATATTGGTGAAAAACGGTTGCTTTACGAAGAGTTAAAAGTTGCTGAATATTGGGTAGTAGACGTGCAGAAATCTCAAATTATTGCCTTTGCTATTATTGCTGATAATGGCAGTCGGCGGCTTGTGCGATCGGAAGTTTTGCCGGGATTAACTATTGCTGTGTTGGAAGAGGCTTTGCGGCGGAGTCGCACTGAAGATCAAGCACAGGTAGGGGCTTGGTTGTTGGCTCAATTTCAGCAGCAGTAATCCAAATAGAAAGCGATCGCCCTCTCTGCAAAAAAGCGCGATTGTCCAACCTACTCGATCTTAACTCCCCAAGCTACACTACTAAATCTTCGATCGAGAATTTCAATAAGTCGCACAGGGCTTTCATCTGTGCTGGGTATAGCTTGGGGACGTGTCTGTCGGTTTCCCAGTTGATTACTGTGGATTCCACCACATTACACGCTCTTGCCACTTGTATTCGAGTCAAACCTAGACTTTCACGTCTTTCTCTTAGCTTTTGCCCCAGCGTCATTATCTATCCCGTACTTAGTTCAGTTGATTCTATTTATTCAGTTGACTATATGTAGTTGGTGTCCTAACCTAGAGATAGACACAAAGTCTAACAAAAGTCAAAAGCCAGTCCCCGCCCTAGACAAGCATTGAACTGGCTTTGGCTCCAACACTGAATGGAGACAAACTTAATTATGCCCTACAAACAGCGCCTTAACAGGTGGTTGGTTGTTCGCCTGCTTCCCAATATGCAGCGAATCACTGTGGCCCACTTTTTCAGGCATTCCGATGCTGACGGCTATCTGCGGATCGTCCGGCAGTTAATCCCCAAGGCTCAATTTGTGATTGTTTTTAATGCCGATATCAACCTAGAAACAGCGCCTAACAACATCGAAGGCAGCTAGTTGAGGGTTTGGTTAGGCACAGAACCTACTGGTAGGGTGCGTCGGTTGGTAGGGATTCGATGTACATCGGCTAATCATTTCCCCGCGCCGCACCCTACTACCTAGCATTTTGCTTCAACTAGACAGCAGGAGTCCCGCGCTCTACCGCAGGGCGTGAGCGTCGGAAGGAATGCGCGTGAGTGAAGAGATCCACCCCTGACCAAAACCGACAATCTTTAGATGTTGGAAGGGAAGGGGTGGTCGAAGAACGAACAGATTCCTGATCCTGCCCCGTCGCCAACAAAACCCGCCTATTGGAGCGAGGTAGTCACTCGGTCGGGTATGATAGTGCGCGGTTTTACTGCCTACCAGCTCGATAAAATGCACTACGGCGATTCCCTACGGGATAGGTACGGTAGGACATGGTGGAAAGAAGTGATCGATAAGGGTAACGAGAATTTACGGCCACTAGGTTCCCGTGCAAACACAGTGTGGTGTCGGTAAGGACAAAACTTGAAAATGAATTATTTTACTCAACCCGTTAGCGCTGCTAGAGGTAACGGGTTTTTTGCTTAAATCCAAAATCCAAAATCTAAAATAGCAATTAACATAAAACCCAGTTTTGTTCTGAGGCACGCTTGCTTAATCGCAAATACCGCTAACGGGTCGGTAGAAGATTGATAGAAGAGCTCGCTTGTAAGTGACTACTGGATAAGGGACACTGGGACAGGTGAACAGGCAAAAACAAGGCCCAAAAAGCCTCTAAAATGGCTGTTTTGCTAGAGTGTTGATAGAAATCAGGTACTTAGAGGCTGAAAGTATTGGAAAATGATTGAAGTAGATGAGTTAAGCAAAACTTACGGTTCGACCGCAGCGATCGCGGACGTGTCCTTCTCGGTCGAATCAGGAGAAATTCTCGGTTTTTTGGGGCCAAACGGCGCTGGTAAAACCACAACCATGCGGATTTTGTCGGGATATTTGCCGGCATCCAGCGGTACGGCCCGCATCGCCGGCATGGATGTTCACGAAAACTCGATGGCAGTCAGACAGCGCATCGGTTATCTGCCGGAAAACCCGCCACTGTATCCAGAAATGACTGTGGAAGGGTTTCTGTTTTTTGTCGCCCGGATTAAGCAAGTGCCTGCGGGCGATCGCGCGCGACGAGTTACCTCCGCGATCGAACGCTGCGGCCTGGTTGATAAACGCAAAGTTTTAATCCGCAAACTTTCTAAAGGATTTCGCCAGCGCGTCGGTATCGCGCAGGCGATCGTCCACGATCCACCGGTCATTATCTTAGACGAACCAACCGTCGGCCTCGACCCCCGACAAATCATCGAAGTCCGCAATTTAATCAAAAGTCTGGGTGGCCAGCACACAATCATCCTTTCCACGCACATTCTGCCGGAAGTCAGCATGACTTGCAACCGCGTCACCATCATCAATCGCGGTAAAATCGTCGCTGCGGGTAGTCCCGAAAATTTGATGGGAGAGTTGGCTGTAGGAGAGGGTTACGAACTCGAAGTGGAAGGGGAGGCGGATTTGGTAAACAGTCTGCTGTTGCCTTCTTTGGAAAATGTGCCGGGAGTTCGATCGGTGGAATTGATTCCAAGCCAGCAATATTTAGTGAATCGCTACCGCCTGCGGGCATTGTGCGAATCGGAAAGAGAACCCGGACGAGAAATTGCTACAGCTATCGTCGCCTCTGGATTTGGACTGTGCGAAATGCGTCGCTCTCGCGCTACTCTCGAAGATGTCTTTTTAAGGCTGACAGCGGCTGAAAAGAAACCAGAAGAAAATCTGGTTCACAGCGAACCGGAGGTCGATCAAAATCTGCAACAAGCAGCAGAAATTCAAAACTCGATCGCCGATTCTCATCAATCTGAATCGCAACCGACGATCATCCCGGACAATCTGCCCGTTTCAAATAAACCAGAGTCTCTCTATGATTCTCATTCAGCATCGGAACCAGTTGCAGAAGCTGAAGAGTTACTTTCTGATTCTCATTCCGCATCGGAACCGGTTGCAGAAACCGTAGAGCCGATAGAACTTTCTCCACCAGAATTAGAATCAGTTGCAGAAACCGTAGAGCCGATAGAACTTTCTCCACCAGAATTAGAATCAGTTGCAGAAACCGTAGAGCTGATAGAACTTTCTCCACCAGAATTAGAATCAGTTGCAGAAACCGCAGAGTTGATTGAACATCCTCAACCAGAATCTGAACCAGTTGCAGAAACCGTAGATTTGAGTGAAGCGAAGCATCACCGTTTGGGTGTCACAGAAACCCGAGGATCTTACTCGCTACAGATATCTAAACAAGCAAGCAGGATGCTCACTTTTGTAAAAAATGTTTTTTATAAAAGTGAGAAACTCCCGATAGAACCTTCTCCACCAGCACCAGTTGTCGAAAATCTAGAAGTTTCAGAAACCGTAGAGTCGATCGAGCATCATGAACCAGAACCGATAGTCGAAAATCTGCCCGTTGTTTCAGAAACAGTAGAGTCGATCGAGCATCATGAACCAGAATCCGAACCAGTTGTCGAAACCGTAGAGTCGATCGAGCATCATGAACCAGAACCGGTTGTCGAAAATCTGCAAGTTGTAGAAACCGTAGAGTCGATCCAACCTTCTCAACCAGAACCGGTTGTCGAAAATCTACTTATTGTAGAAACCGTAGAGTCGATCGAGCATTCTCAACCAGAACCGATAGTCGAAAATCTGCAAGTTGTAGAAACCGTAGAGTCGATCGAGCATCATGAACCAGAATCCGAACCAGTTGTCGAAACCGTAGAGTCGATAGAGCATCATGAACCAGAACCGATAGTCGAAAATCTGCAAGTTGTAGAAACAGTAGAGTCGATCGAGCATCCTCAACCAGAACCGGTTGTCGAAAATCTGCAAGTTGTAGAAACCGTAGAGTCGATCGAGCATCATGAACCAGAATCCGAACCAGTTGTAGAAACCGTAGAGTCGATCGAGCATCCTCAACCAGAACCGATAGTCGAAAATCTACTTATTGTAGAAACCGTAGAGTCGATCGAGCATCATGAACCAGAACCGATAGTCGAAAATCTACTTATTGTAGAAACCGTAGAGTCGAGCCAACCTTCTCAACCAGAACCGATAGTCGAAAATCTGCAAGTTGTAGAAACCGTAGAGTCGAGCCAACCTTCTCAACCAGAATCCCAAGCAGTTGCAGAAACACCAGAGGAAATAAGCGATTTAGAACCAGAAATGCAACCAGTGGCAGATTTTCTGGAAATTGTAGAAAAACAAGAGTCGATCGAACTTTCTCAGTCAGAACCGATAGTCGAAAATCTACTCATTGTAGAAACAGTAGAGTCGATCGAGCTTTCTCAGCCAGAATCAGAACCGATTTTAGATGCACCAAAGTCGATCGAGCTTTCTCAGCCAGAATCAGAACCGATTGTAGATGCACCAAAGTCGATCGAGCTTTCTCCACTAGAACCTGAACCGATTGTAGATGCACCAAAGTCGATCGAACTTTCTCCACTAGAACCTGAACCGATTTTAGATGCACCAAAGTCGATCGAACGTTCTCAACCAGAATCCCAACCAGTTGTAAAAAATCGGCCAATTAAAAAAAAGCCACAACCGAGTAGCGATTCTCCGCCCGAACAGCCACCTGTTACCAAAAAGCGACCAATAGAAAGAAAAAAACAGGATAGCGACAGCAGTGAAACACCACCCGCAGGCGACTCAGAATGAACCAATTACCAATGCCCAATTACCCATTCCCAATTCCTAAATGTTAGTAATGATTAGTAATATTGTCGCAATTTACCGCAAAGAACTACAAAGCTATTTTGCATCGCCATTAGCCTATGCCATCGCAGCAGTCTTTTGGCTAATCACCGGCTACTTTTTAATAGCCATCCTCCTCGCCCCCGACGGGTTAATTCCCCAAATCGGCCAGCGAGACCAAATGGGAATTACCGAACCTCCCATCGACGTAGCCTACGAATTCCTGCAACTCTTCCTGCGAATCATGGGTTCCCTTTCCTTGTTCGTACTACCCGTACTCTCAATGGGACTTTACGCAGAAGAACGCAAACGTGGAACCTTAGAACTATTAGCCACATCGCCCTTAACAAACTGGGCAGTTGCTACCGGCAAACTCCTGGGAGTTTTAACATTTTATACCACAATGTTGCTGCCCCTGCTGTTCTGCGAGGCGATCGCCCTCAGTTCCTCAACCCCACCCGTACCCCCCGGAGTTCTTCTGCTAGGACACGGCGGCTTAATCTTACTAGCAGCAGGAGTATTGTCCCTCGGAATGTTTATTTCCTCCCTCACCGACAGCACAATTTTATCAGCCATCCTCACCTTCACTCTAGTATTATTTCTCTGGGTGATCGATGCAGTCGCCGTCAGTATCGGTGGCCCCTTCGGAACAGCATTAGGACATTTGTCGCTCCTAACAAATTACACCAATCTTGTCAAGGGAGTTTTCGATACCAGCAGTTTAATTATGTTTGCCAGTTACATCATTTTAGGAGTATTTCTGACCGCCCAATCCATCGATGCCTTGCGATATCAGCGTTCTTAAAAACACTAGACAAGGCAGAGACAGAGAAGGTTATTTTTGCCAAAGTAAAGAGAAGTAAAGAGCAAAGGGAAGGTTATTTTTCCCTGTTAATCATTCTACAAAATACCTCAAACAATGAGATTTATCAATCCCAAAATCGACTTTGCGTTCAAAAAAATATTCGGTTCCAGCGACAGCAAAGACATCCTGATTAATTTTTTAAACGCCATCCTTTATGAAGCACAGCCGGTCATCGAAGACTTAGAAATAATCGAATCCCAACCAGAACCTCAAACTCTCGCAACCCAAGACACACACCTAGATGTCAAAGCCACAATTAACGGCGGCAGAATCGCCCTAGTTGAAATTCAACTGATCAACGTGCCTTCCTTTGGGAACAGAGTTTTGTACAACGCTGCCAAAAGCTACAGCCAACAATTAACAGGAAAAGAGCGCTACGAAAGACTAAAAACAGTAATTTCCTTAAAAATTGCCGACTTTGAAATGTTTGAAAATCAGCCGGAATTTATGTCACGGTTTGTTTTCAAAGAAAAAGAGCAACAGTTTGAGTGTCCAGATACTCAAATAGAATTAGTATTTATCGAACTGCCAAAATTTAGCAAGGAATTAGCAGAATTAGAAACAACGGCAGATCAATGGATTTACTTTCTCGAAAAGACCAGCACTCTGGAGACAGTACCAGAAACACTCAGTGCAGTTCCCGAAATTCAGAAAGCTTTTAGAATTGCCAGCGAGGCAAACTTCACTCAGGAAGAATTAAATGAATTGCAGAAGCAAGAACTGTGGATTCTAGACCAGCAGATTGCCATAGATGTAGCAAGAGAACAGGTGACAAAAGCCGCTCAACTCTCGTTAATATTGCGTCAGCTAGTGAAGCGATTAGGCACAATACAACCGGAAACTGAAAACAGCATCCGTCAATTAGGTATACAGGAATTAGAAGAACTAGGAGATGCCGTGATCGATTTCAACAAGCCATCCGATTTAACAGCATGGTTGCAGGCTAATGCGATATAGAATAACATCCTTCAACCATAATTTTGTCACTCAATATTTACATTATGAAAATTAGGAAAACAAATTGGAAATACGTTTTTTTGCTGGGCCCCCTCCTCATCGCAGCGGGTGTAACAGCAGCACTTGTATCTGGAGTATGGGACCCGCTGACAGTCGGTTTAGTTATTGCCGGAGCAGTGACGATCGCCCTTTGGCTGCTATATTTGAGTTACGAACAAAGCTTTTGGGGGCAGCGTTCCACCCAAGCCAGCACCAACGCCCTGATTGCTACCCTCGCCGTCTTTGTGATACTCGGAGTAATTAACTTCATAGCCGTTCGCTATCCCGTCCGCATCGACTTAACCGAAAGCCAACAATTTACCCTTGCGCCGCAGACTCAACAAATACTGCGAAACCTGCAACAAACAGTCAAAGTTTGGGTATTTGACCCCATCCAAAATCCCCAAATTAAAGAATTGCTGCAAAGCTACAAACGCGAGGGAGGCGAAAAGTTCCAATTCGAGTTTGTTGACCCGCAGACCCAACCTGGAAAAGCGCGGGAATTTAGTATTACTAGCATCGGAGAAGTTTACCTGCAATCCGGCGACAGAAAACAGGTACTGCAAAAAGGTGGCACCGCTTTTGGTAGCGACCCAAATCAAGGTCTTTCAGAGATAAAACTTACCAATGGCTTAGAAGAAATCCTGAGCACTCGCGTTGCTAGAGTTTACTTTTTGCAAGGCAAAGGAGCCCGCCCGCTACAGGAAGGTCAAGGCGGAATTCAGCAAGCTGAAAAAGCTTTGAAAGATAAATACTACAACGTCCAAACCCTGAATTTGACCGAACGCAAAGAAGTGCCAGAAGATGCAGATGCTTTAATCGTTCCCGGCCAGGACAAACCGTTTTCCGATACAGAAATTAAAGCACTAAGAGCTTATCTCGATCGCGGCGGCAGTTTATTGTTAATGGTAGACCCGGCAATTGATACGGGATTGGGCAAATTGCTGGAAGAATGGGGCGTAAAACTAGACGCCCGTTTGGCCATCGATGCTTCGGGCACTGGTCAAAGATTTGGGCTGGGCCCCACGGTTCCCACAGTCAGGCGCTACGGCGAACATCCGATTACTCAAAGTTTTGGCAACGGCATTTCATTTTATCCGTTTGCGCGTGCTTTGGAAAACTCGCCAGTAGAAGGGATAGAGGCAAAACCGCTGATTTGGACGAGTCAGGAAAGTTGGGCGGAAAGCGATTTAACGACTAAGAAATTGGAGTTCGATCAGAAGACCGATAAACAAGGCCCGCTATTATTAGGTGTAGCTTTAGTTCGATCGACCACTGACAGCACTCCCTCAAAGCCCTCACCTTCACCAACACCTACTTCACCCTCGCCTTCACCCCAAGCATCACCGACAGATTCCCCATCGCCGATAGATTCACCCTCACCGACAATTTCCCCATCGCCGACAGATTCACCCTCACCGATAGATTCACCCTCACCGACAATTTCCCCATCGCCGACAGATTCACCATCGCCGACAGATTTACCATCGCCGATAGATTCACCATCGCCGACAGATTCACCCTCACCGATAGATTCACCCTCACCGACAATTTCCCCATCGCCGACAGATTCCCCATCGCCGACAGATTCACCATCGCCGACAACTTCGCCAACAGCTTCCCCAATCAGCTATTCGGTGATTGTCTCGCAAGAAGCAACGCCTCCAGCATTACCGACGACTTCGCCAACACCAGCAGCATCTCCCACAGCATCTCCCACAGCATCTCCCAGTCCAACCGCAACTCCTTCTGCGCCTTCAACTCCTAGAAAAACATCGCGAATGGTAGTAATTGGCACATCTCAATTTGTGACTAACGGTTGGTTTGACCAACAACTCAATAGCGACGTGTTTCTCAATTCAGTCAGTTGGTTGAGTAAACCAGACCAGCAAAGCTTTTCTATCAGTCCGAAAAAAGCTACTAACCGTCGCATTAACATGACGGCTATCCAAGTAGGATTGCTGGTTTTAGCTTGGCTAATTTGGCCTTTACTCGGACTGGGAATTGGGGGCGCTATCTGGTGGAAGAGAAGATAAGTTAGTTGACAGTTGACAGTTGTCAGTTGACAGTTGTCAGTTGTCAGTTGTTATTAATAACAGACTCCCCAATGCCCAATTCCCAATTCCCGATGCCCAATGCCCAATTCCCAATGCCCAATTCCCAGTTACTATGAAATTGCAGAAAAATACATTTGTATTGATAGCCGTCGCACTTAGCATGACTGGGTTGGTTGCTTTGTTCGAGATGCAAGTGGCTCCTAAACAGGAAGCTGCTAAGGAAGAACAACAGAAAATTTTTGCTTTTAACTCCGATCGCGTACAATTCTTTACAGTCAAAACTCCCGAAAAAATATTGACTTTTGAGCGAGTTTATGCTACAAAAGGAGGCAAGTCTAGCTGGGAAATGAAATTGCCAGTGCAAGCACACGCGAGTCAGGCATCGGTGGATTTTTTGCTAGACAGGCTGGCAACAGGAAAGAGCGATCGCACGATTAATACTACTGCTGCTCAACTGCCAGAATTCGGTCTAGACCAACCCCAAGCTACAGTCACAGTAAAACTGGACAACCAGGAAACTCACCGCCTAGTTTTAGGCAAAACAGACTTTAGCGGCCGCTTCTTGTACGCTCAAGCCAATCCGCCGGAAGCGCCCCCTCAAAATTCCGCCCAAAATTTGCCCGTGCTGCTAGTGCCTTTTGACTTTAAAAATGCCGTCCAACGACCTTTGTCAGAGTGGAAAAAAGCAGAAGCACCCAAAACAGAGAAACCGCAAAAACCCTCTCCCACGCCAAGTCCTGAGAATAAATAGATGCCCAGTTGATCTGAGATGTTGCACCATTCTCAATAAGGCTTTTATGAACAGGCAAGATGCCTGTTCCACAATAAAATTTACTCTTTGTGGAACAGGCATCTTGCCTGTTGCTGACAATGGTGCGCTCTGGGATAGAATTTAAAGAACAAATCCCAAAACCTGTTACATCCAACATTCCTCACCTAAAATACAGAAAAGTCTAAACTTAAACTGTATTTAAGTGGCGTGCATTACCCCCAGGAAAGGGCGAATATGTTTCAGACAGCACTCAACCAAGGTACGACAGCAACGGATACAGCGCTTGACGTTGAACTCCGCAAGGTCTTTAAGGTATTTAACGGCGAAACCGCAGTCCGCGGAGTTGACCTCAACATCCGCCAAGGAGAATTTTTTAGCATCCTCGGGCCCAGTGGCTGCGGCAAGACTACGACACTGCGCTTAATCGCTGGGTTCGAGACTCCCTCGGCGGGCGAATTGATGATTCGCGGCCAGTCGATGACCAACACTCCAGCTTACCGCCGTCCGGTAAATACTGTGTTTCAAAGCTATGCTTTGTTCGGACACATGAATGTCTGGGACAATATCGCTTTTGGATTGCGGATCAAAAAGCTGGGGAAAGCGGAAATTGAAGAACGGGTACGGGAAGTTTTGCAATTGGTGAAAATGGAATCTTTCGCCAACAGGTTTCCCGGTCAAATGTCGGGCGGCCAGCAGCAGCGGGTGGCTTTGGCGAGAGCTCTGGTAAATCGACCGGCGGTTTTGCTGTTGGACGAACCTCTGGGTGCTCTGGATTTGAAGTTGCGGAAGCAGATGCAGTTGGAACTGTCGAATTTGCATCAAGAATTGGGTTTGACTTTTGTGATGGTGACTCACGACCAAGAAGAGGCGATGAGTCTGTCTGACCGGATTGCGGTGATGCACGAGGGCAGGATTGAGCAAATTGGCTCTCCTGAAGAAATTTATGAGTGTCCGCAGACGGCTTTTGTGGCGGATTTTATTGGCGATACGAATTTGTTTGCGGGTACGGTAGAATCGATCGACCGATCGACTATCACAGTTCGCACATCAGCCAATCTGAAAATCATCGTTCAGCAGTCGGATATGTGGAATGGTGTCACAGGCGACTCGGTTGTTGTCAGCGTTCGGCCGGAAAAAGTATATTTGAATCTCTACCAGCCGGAAGTGTCGGTCAACTGTTTTGAAGGGCGGCTCAAAAATACTATGTACATGGGCACGCACGTTCATTACGTCGTTGAGTTGGCTTCGGGCGATAAAATTACAGTGCGCCAGCCAAATACTGGCGGTTCTTTCCCAGACCCGCACACGCCGATTTACGCTTACTGGGGAACTACTGATTGTCTCGCTTTGGGCGATCGGAATTAGTCAGTTGGCCGTTGGTAGTTGGTATCAGTCATTAGTCATTGGTTATTTGTTGGTGGTTGGTTATCCTAACAAATAACATAGAACAATTCCCAATTCCCAATTCCCAATTCCCCAATCTTCAATCTTCAATCTCCAAATCTAAAATCTAAAATCTAAAATCTAAAATCGAACTGTGCCTCCGACTAACTTACCAATTACCAGGATTTTCCCGGCTAATTCTACACGCCGTCAGTTCCTAAAAAATTCGGCGGCGACAATTTCCGGGTTAGCTGTTTCGAGTTGCGGCTGGCGACTTGCAGACGTGCAATCTGCTCCTCCCGTCCAAGGTTCTGCCGACCAACTTTTCATCTATACTTGGGCCGGCTATACCGATAACGCTTTGCTCGATCGCTTTGCCGAAAAAACAGGCATCCGCGTCATCGCAGATGTATTCGACTCCAATGAGTCGATGCTGGCGAGAGTTCAAGCCGGTGGCGCCCGCGCCTACAGCATCATTTACCCGTCTGACTACATGGTGATTCAGATGACGGAACTGGGGCTGTTGAGCCAATTAGACCACTCGATTTTGGGCGGACTCGATCGGCTAAAAAAACAGTTCCAAAACCCCGTCTATGACCCAGGAAACCGCTACAGCGTCCCTGTGAGTTGGGGAACCACAGGCTTAATTTACAACAGCGAACAGCTCAAAGAAGCTCCTGAAGATTGGGACTATTTGTGGAAGCACAAACAGGAGTTAGCAAGGCGAATGACGCTGGCAAATGATGTTCGAGAAGTTATGGGTGCTGCGTTGCGAATGTTGGGCTATTCTCTCAATTCTACGAACCCAGAGCAAGTGAAACAAGCTTATGAAAAGTTGGTTGAACTCAAACCGGCGATCGCATCTTTTACCACTGATGCTTGGCGGCCACAAATGCTGACGGGGGATTTGAAGGTAGCTATGTGTTATTCTTCTGATGCTAATGAGGTAATTCCAGATAATGACAAATTGCGCTATGTTGTGCCAAAAAGCGGTTCTTCTCTGTGGACTGACACTTTAGTAATTCCTAAAGGTGCTCCCAATCCAGAAGCAGCTTATAAGTGGATTAACTTTATGCTGCAAGCGGATGTCGCTGCTTCTTTAGTAGAACGGCTCAGTTTCTCAACTCCTTCGGAAGATGCTTTTAGTTTGCTGACGCCGGAAGTCCGCGAAAATGAAATTCTTTTCCCTTCTGAGGCAACTTTGAAAAATTGCGAAGGTGTTGCGCCGGTAGGAAAATTTATAGACGTGTACGATCGCTATTGGACTCAATTAACCAGCGGCTAATCTTATTTATTGCCATAAATTTCATGTAGATTTCGATTTACCGTGGGGTGGGGGCGGGTTTATGAGATTGTTTATTTTAGGCGATGATTGTAGGTGAACCCGCCCCTACATTACATTTCGATTTACCGTGGGGTGGGGGCGGGTTTATGAGATTGTTTATTTTAGGCGATTATTGTAGGTGAAACCCGCCCCTACAAATCAAAACTCAAAACTCAAAACTATTTATTTATGGCTGTTTCCACTCAAGCTCCCCCTCCTCTTCCTCCCGGTTCTCCCTCGAAGGCTGAAACTGTTTCTCGCTGGTCGGCGTGGGCTGGGCCACTGGCATTGCTGGGCCCTTCTGGCTTGTTGCTGCTTTTATTATTAGTCATACCAACTTTGGTGATTTTTCAGCTTAGTTTGGTTCCGAATATTAAGCCAGGAGATTTGGTGAATCCTTCGGGAATCGGCAATTACCTGCGAGTGTTTGAGCCGCTGAATTTACAGGTGATGGGTCGATCGCTCTTTTTCGCAACGGGGACTACTATTCTGTGTTTGCTGCTGGGATTTCCCGTCGCTTACTGGATCGCCCTCAATGTGTCGAAAAAGTGGCGGAATTTAACTTTGTTAGGCTTTGTGTTGCCGCTGTGGACTTCTTCGCTGTTGCGATCGTATGCTTGGATTACAATTCTGCGTCCTACGGGGGTTCTCAACTCGCTGCTGGCACTTGTAGGCATTCCTCCTCTAGAATTGCTTAATCAAAGCTCCGCAGTTTTAATCGGCATGGCTTACAGTTATTTGCCTTATATCGTGACAATTCTCTACGCTTCTTTGGAAAAGTTAGACCGCAGGTTGCTAGAAGCATCTCAGGATTTGGGTGCGAACCCAGTGGAAACTTTCTGGAAAGTGACAGTACCTCAGACGATGCCCGGAATTGCTGCGGGTTCTTTGCTAGTATTTATTAGCTGTTTGGGCGATTTTGTCGATCCAGAGTTGCTCGGTGGAGCTTCGAGCATGACGGCGGCTCGTTTAATTTACAATCAATTTTTGGGGGCGACTCAAAATTGGGGTCTGGGTTCGGCTCTGAGTATGGTATTAATCTTTGCAGTGAGTATCGGAATTGCCCTTTTGCTCAAATATGGCGATCGTAATGCAATTTAAAGAAGTCATTAGTCAGTAGTTATTAGTCATTAGTTATTGGTTACTGGTTATTGGTAGCTACTCACAAATAACAACTGACAACAACCGATTACCAATTACCAATTACCAATTAATTACCAATTACCGATTACCGAGAAATGGAAAATACCCCCGAAAATACACAGGAGGACATACAAGCCGATATGTACTTAAAACCTAAATTTAAGGTTTCTTGGCAGGTAATATTTGCCGTTGTGATGTTTTTTTATATGTACCTGCCCATCCTGGTACTCACCTTTTACAGCTTTAACAAATCGCGTTTTAGCGCCGGCTGGGAAGGATTTACCTTAGATTGGTACGTTAAATTATTTAGCGATACGCGGATTTTAATTGCCCTGAGAAACAGTTTAACAGTGGCTGTTTGTGCAGTGGCAATCTCGGCGGTACTCGGCACTTTGATGGCGGTTGGTTTAGCCCGCTACCGCTTTCCAGGCAAGAGTTTATATCAGGGAGTCTCCTACTTGCCGATTATTATTCCAGATATTGCTACCGCAGTTGCTACTCTGGTATTTTTAGCAGCGCTGGCGATTCCTCTGAGTTTGTGGACGATTGTCGCCGCTCACGTTGTGTTTTGTCTGGCTTACATCGCCCTAGCTGTTTCTACTAGATTGGCCGATTTAAACCCGTATTTAGAAGAGGCTGCCTTGGATTTGGGTGCAACGCCTGTTGAAGCTTTTATTAAAGTTTTGCTCCCTCAATTAATACCCGGAATTGTTTCGGGTTGTCTCCTGTCTTTTGTCCTCAGCATGGACGATTTTTTGATTGCGAGTTTTACCGCAGGTAGCGGGACTACAACTCTGCCGATGGAAATTTTTAGCCGGATTCGGACTGGGGTGAAACCTGATATTAATGCTCTCAGCGTGCTGTTGATAGTAGGTTCGGGAGGATTGGCGTTTTTAGCGGAATATTTGCGCGGCCGGGGCGAGCAAAAACGGGCTAATTAGTCATAGGTTATTAGTAACCAAAAAACCCGGTTTCTTAAAGGAACCGGGTTTCTGAAGCGGTAAGGTGCGAAGTACCCACCCTACATTGGTTCTGCGTCTAGGACAGAATTGCTGCTATTTTGCTGCTGGTAATTTCACTTTAGTAGCCAAACCTAGTGCTTCCAAAACTTGAATTGTCATCCAAGTGAAGTCAATCTCCCACCATTCCATCCCGTGACGCGCAGAGTATTGATAAGCATGGTGGTTGTTGTGCCAGCCTTCGCCGTAAGTCAGGACAGCCACCCACCAACAGTTAGTAGAACTATCCTTTGTTTCGTAAGTGCGATAGCCAAATTTGTGAGTGGCGCTGTTAACAAACCAGGTGCAGTGATAAACGAAAACTAAGCGGACAAAAATTACCCAAACTACAAAGGGCCAGCCGGCTGCTAAGTAAAGCAACACGCCAAAGGCGATTTGAATTGGCAGAAAGTAATTTTGCAAAAACTGGTAAAAGGGGTCGCTCGAAATGTCTTTTGTGCAGCGGGGAATTTCAGCGTGAGCTGGACCTTTATATAGCATCCAGCCGAGGTGACTCCACCAAAAACCCTTTTGGGCATTGTGAGGGTCGAGCGCATTTTGGTCAGAGTGGGTGTGGTGCAATCGGTGCAGCCCAACCCAATCAATTATTCCTCCTTGACAGGCAAGGGCTCCGCAAAATGCTAGAAAGTATTCTACGAATTTTGGTGTCTGAAAACTGCGGTGGGTGAGCAGGCGATGCCATCCGAGAGTTATTCCCAAACCGCCGGTTATCCAGTGCATGAATACTGTTAAACCAACTGCTGTCCAATTGAAGTTACTGGGTAGCAGTGCGAACAAAGCGCCGATATGAAGTCCTGCTAAACTAATAACGTGCTTCCAATTGTATTGGAGTTTTTCTTGCGTTGCAATTGTCATTCTCTTTTTGATTTCTGATGAGATGCCGAGCTAGATTCACGCATAATAGTTGGGATTGAGCAGTGAACTTTTTTGCTGCACACTTGCCCAAACTAATAAAGAATCAATGATAGATTTGGGATTAGGATTGAAAAAAATTTACGGTTGTATAGCAATCCTAAATGATTCAGATAAATTGGTAGGGGTAGTGCTAAGAGTGCCTACCCCCTATCTATCGGGCAACCGGGCGTGGGATTACCCCTACAATAATTATGCAAATGATTTAGGATTGCTATATTCTGAAAATAAAAACTTTGGCTGCTAAACAAAATTTTTTGTTCCCAATTATATTATAACTGATTCGGGTTTGGGTTGGGTCGATCGCACCAGGGGATTCGATCTCTGTTCAACCCAACCTATACCGATCGCAAAAACAGGATTAGCCATTGGTCACAAGCTATTAGTCCAGAACTGATGAGCGACAACCAATGACTAATTGCCGATCGCTATTTTTCTGCTAATTTCACTTTGGTTGCCAAACCCAGCGATTGCAGCAATTGAATTGTCATCCAGGTGAAGTCGATTTCCCACCATTGGAGACCGTGGCGAGCCGAGTATTGAAAGGCGTGGTGGTTGTTGTGCCAGCCTTCGCCGTAGGTGAGCAGAGCCACCCACCAGCAGTTGGTCGAGCGATCGCCCGATTCGTAGGTGCGGTAGCCGAATTTGTGGGTAGCGCTGTTAACCAGCCAAGTGCAGTGGAACACCACCACGATCCGCAGAAACACGCCCCAAACCACGAAAGACCAGCCGCCTAATAAATAAAGCAACACACCGAAGACAACTTGGATGGGGATAAAATATGCTTGGAGAAACTTGTATACTGGGTCGTCGCCGATGTCTTTAGTAAAGCGGGGGATTTCAACTCTGATCGGGAGATCCGAGAGCATCCAACCCATATGGCTCCACCAGAAGCCTTGATTGGAATCGTGGGGATCTGTTTCGGTGTCGGAATGTATGTGGTGTAACCGGTGCATTCCTACCCAGTCGATCGGGCCACCTTCACAGGAAAGGGTACCGCAAATAACTAGAAAATACTCTAGCCATTTCGGTGTTTGAAAACTGCGGTGGGTGACGAGGCGGTGATATCCGAGAGTAATTCCTAAACCACCTGTTACCCAATGCAGGAAGAGTGCTAGCCCGACCGCAGACCAGCTAAAATTACCCGGCAGCAAAGCAAATAAAGCACCGATGTGCAGAAAGGCCATAAAGCCTATGACAGGCCAATCAGGAGAAGTTTTTTTGGAAGTTGCAATCGTCATGAATATATTATGTTTACAAACTAGGGGCCGCATCTACGCCATAATGAACAGCGCGCACGCAAAGGGTGAGCGAGGTATAGATGAATAGCGTTTCACGGCTACAGGAAGCAGAACAGGCACTCTTTCAGATTTTTTCTGGTATTGACACTACAGTCAAGCAAAATCTTCAACGAGTCTTAAAAGCTTTTCGCAGCCACCGGGTTGGAGTCCACCATTTTGCAGGGGTTACGGGTTACGGCCACGATGATTTGGGTCGGGAGACTTTGGACGGGGTGTTTGCCGAAGTGGTAGGGGCCCAGGCTGCGGCTGTCCGGGTACAGTTTGTTTCGGGTACTCACGCGATCGCCTGTGCTCTTTTTGGCATCCTGCGTCCTGGTGATGAAATGTTGGCAGTGGCTGGTTCTCCCTACGATACTTTAGAAGAAGTGATCGGCTTGCGCGGGCAAGGTCAAGGTTCACTGCTTGAGTTTGGCATTAGTTACCGTGAGTTGCCTCTAACTCGCGAAGGAAGTGTGGATTGGCAGGCATTGAGCTCTACTATTTCAGCAAAGACTCGCCTAGTTTTTATCCAGCGCTCTTGCGGCTATTCTTGGCGGTCGAGTTTGTCTATTTCTGAGATTGAAAAAATCGTCGCCATAGTCAAACATCAGAATCCTAACACAATTTGCTTTGTTGATAATTGTTACGGGGAGTTTGTTGATGATTGCGAACCTACTGCTGTGGGTGCGGATCTGATGGCTGGTTCTTTAATCAAAAATCCGGGGGGTACGATCGTCCCTGCTGGAGGCTACGTTGCCGGCAGGGCTGATTTGGTGGAGGCGGCAACTTGTCGCTTGACGGCGCCAGGAATTGGCAGCAGCGGCGGCGCAACTTTTGATTTGAATCGGTTGCTGTTTCAGGGTTTGTTTATGGCTCCCGGCTGTGTGGGGGAGGCGATGAAGGGCAATCATTTGACGGCTTATGTTTTTTATAAGTTGGGTTATCGAGTGAATCCTATGCCTTTGGCTAGAAGACGAGATGTGATTCAGGCGATCGAATTCGGTTCTGCTGATAAGTTAATTGCTTTTTGTCGGGCCGTTCAGCAAAATTCCCCTGTGGGTTCCTATTTAGATCCGGTGCCGGCTCCGATGCACGGGTATGAAAGTCAGTTGGTGATGGCTGGGGGTACTTTTATTGATGGGAGTACGTCGGAGTTTTCGGCTGACGGGCCTCTGCGGGAGCCTTACGTGGCTTTTTGTCAGGGGGGAACTCATTGGACTCATGTATCGATCGCTCTTGAGGATGCGATCGAGGCTGTGGGCCCAGCAAATAAAGTGACTAATCACTAATTACCAGACGCGGATTTGTTGCCAAACGGCCGTCTTCCATGTAGATAATTCGATCGGCAATATCGAGAATGCGGTTATCGTGCGTTACTAGCAAAATCGTGCAGCCTTGTTCTTTTGCTAGTTTTTGCATAATTTCTACGACATCTCGCCCGGATTTTTTATCTAAAGCGGCGGTTGGTTCGTCCGCTAAAACTATTTTAGGGCGGCTAACTAACGCGCGGGCGATCGCAACTCTTTGTTTTTGCCCTCCCGACAAATTTTCGGGGTAATAATTAGCCCGCTCTCCCAAACCCACTGCTTCTAACATAGTTATTGACAAAGCATCCATATTCTGATTTAACATTTCTGCGTGCAGTTCCAAAGACATTCGCACGTTTTGCTTGGCTGTCAAGAATGTCATCAAGTTATGTGCTTGAAAAATATAGCCAATTTGCTTTCTGAGTTTAGTTAACTGAGTTTTGCTAGCTCCTTGTATTTCTTGCCCAAGAATTTTGAGACTGCCTTCTTGAGCCGAACGCAGCCCCCCTAACATTGTCAATAAAGTTGTTTTGCCCGAACCCGAGGGCCCCGTCATAATGACTATTTCTCCGGGGTGGATGTCGAGATTTATGTCAAATAAGGCTTGTTTTTTGAGAGAGCCTTGACCGAAGTAATGGTTGAGGTTTTGGACTGAAATTACTGGTTCGGTTGCGGTAGTTGGGTTAGCGGGAAAATTTAGGGTTTGCATGGTGATTTTGGGGAGTTTTTTTGACCGCAGATGCAGGCCGATTGACGCTGATGAACGCAGATTAGAAGATGTCTGCAGGGTCGGCTGATTGGAGTTTGCGGAGGGCGAGGGCGCCGGAACCGGTACACATCACGATCGTCAAACTTAACACTACAACCGCTCGATTTGTTGTCATCGCAATTGGCAGTAAAGTGGCAGATTGTGCTAGCGAGTACAGTCCGTTGGCTAAAACAATTCCCGGCATAAAACCTAATACAGCTAATAGCAGAGCTTCCTGAATTAAGACTCCGACTAAATAGCGATCGCTATATCCCATTGCTTTTAAAGTCGCATATTCCGCTAAGTGATCGGAAACGTCCGAGTAAAGAATTTGGTAAACAATAATCAGACCAACAACGAATCCGATAATTGTACCGAATCCGAAAATAAAGCCGATCGGAGTAGCATTTGCCCAATAACCTTTTTCAATTTCTGCAAATTCTGCTAGGGTTAAAACTTTGACATCATCGGGCAATATAGCTTTGATCGCTGACTGGGTTTTTTTGATATCGGCATCGGGTTGTAGGTTGATTAAGCCGACATCAACTCGATCGGGTGTGCGATCGGGAAATAAGTTCATGAATGTAGAATCGCTGGCAATGACATTGCCGTCAGCCACGAAGGAAGTACCGAGAGTAAAGACTCCTCCTATTTGAATATTGCGTTTATTGAGTTCAGTTTCGAGGGTAGATTCTTTGTTAAAAATATTGGCAATCTCGCCGTATTCAGGTCGAGAAGATTGGTCAAACAACACATGATTAAACATTTGAAGTTGAGGCAAGTTGTGATTGACATCAGGCAAATTAAATGTTATGTTTCCGGGGTCTATTCCAAAAATTAAAATCGATCGAGTAGTGCGGGTTGTGGGATTTCGCCACTCTCCCATACCAATATATAAGGAAGTGACGGATTTTACTCCTTCTACTCCTTGTGCTTGGTAAAGTCGCTCTCGGTTGAAGTCTTTTACCGCAGCAAAAGTTTCAAATTGAGGATTGATTAAAACTAAATCTGTCTGTAAACTTTGGTGCGGCTTAACGGCAGAATCGAATAGTGCATCTTGAAATCCCAGTTGCACAAAAATCAGAATATCTGCAAAAGCAATTCCTGCTATAGCAACAGCGAGGCGAGTTTTTTCTCTAGTTACTTGCAACCATGCAAGGGGTGTTTTGCGAAACATAAATTTTGTTTGGGAATGGGGAATTGGGAATGGGGCATTGGGCATTGGGAATTGAGAATTCAGAATTGGGAATTGGTTATTTATTGTTGTTATTTGAACAGTTCGCTCGCGCACTCCGACTCCTCGAAACCGGGTTGTTTACCGAATCTGCGATGCTCTAACGCGTCTTTTCGTAAAAAAACCCGGTTTCGCATGGGCCCCCATGCGTCCAGGACTATTGAACTGATATATTGCACCAATGTCAATAAGGGGTTTTTGGGTGGGTAGGGGCGGGTTTATTTAACCTGTCTGCAACTTTTCAAGCTATTGGTGAACCCGCCCCTACTTCACACGAATGGTGCAATATATCAGATTGAAGCTGTTTCTTCAAGTTTGCGTTGCCGCATTAGGAGAAATAAAGGCAAACCCAGGGAAACACCAACCAGTAAAGTGGCAATATAAATCCACAAGTTTTTCATTCTCAGACGCGAACCTTCGCTAAATACAAAAAACAAAAAAACCACGGCAGAGACGATTACATCCATACCAAAAAAGCCGGATATTTGATTTGCAAACAATTGTCCGAAGAAAGCGTTAATATTCAACCCTTTTTCTAAGAGAAACGGGACAAACTGGGAATACGGTAAAGCAGTGCCCAGAATACAGAGAACTAAGTATGCAATTTGAAGCATTGGAAAACCTCCATGTTTTTAGTTTTAAATCGCTATATTGGCGAGTTTACTCAGCATTACTGAGCGCTTTAATATCAGATTGCATAATTAAGTTAATGTTGCGAGAAATTTTGTCAATTTCCCAATCCCACCACCTAATTTCTAATAGTTGTGCAACTTCAGCATCGCTGAAACGCTGTCTGATTGAACGTGCGGGGTTTCCACCGACAACGGTGTAAGCGGGAACATCTTTTACTACAACTGCTTTGGCGGCCACGATTGCACCGTCGCCGATTTTGACTCCCGGCATAATCACCGATTCATAGCCGATCCAAACGTCATTGCCAATGACGGTATCGCCTTTACTTGGCAGTTCGATTAATAGATTCATGGCTGTTTCCCAACCATTCCCAAAGACGGGAAAAGGATAGGTAGAAATGCCGTCTAATTTGTGGTTTGCACCGTTCATAATGAATTTGACATTAGTGGCGATCGCACAAAATTTACCAATAATTAATTTCTCACTCCCGTAATTGTAAAGTACATTTCTTTCAAAATTTTCTGGGTCGATTGGATCGTCATAATATGAGTAATCGCCGACGATAATATTGGGGGATTTTATGAAGTTTTTGATAAAGCAAACCCTGGGCTGGTCTGCCATCGGATAAGGTCGGTTCGGATCGGGACCAAATTCTGCCATAATTTTCAATCCTCCAAGGTTTTTAGTAAAGACTTTAGTTTTGTTTAATTGCTACTTGTACCTGCAAATTGGTCAATCCCGAAACTTGTTTGCTATCTTCAGGATTCAGGTGAATTTTTACTTCTACTACTCGGCTATCCAAGTTTTCTCCTGGTTGGTTGCTAAACACATTTTGTTTGCTTACTTTTAACGCAATCTCTTTGACAGTTCCCTGCAACTCTCCGGAAAATGCTTGGCTAGTCACGGCTGCATTTTGTCCCAGCTTAATTTTGCTGATGTCGGTTTGATAAATTTCCGCAACGACTACCATTTGGTCAGTTTTTCCTAAGTCTGCAATGCCGTCATCGCTAATTTTTTCACCAGCGCGAGTATGAATTTTCAGGATTTTTCCCGCATTGGGCGTGCGGATGGAAGCTTGATTTAACTCGGTTTGGGCGCGCTTCACTTGGGCGATCGCACTTTCGATCTCAGCTTCGGCTGCTTGCACGTCCACGGGGCGCACTTCGGCTATTTTGTCAAGAGTTGATTTCGCTTCTTCTAGTTGTTCGATGCCAGTTTCTTGAATGCGTTTGAGTATTGATTGAGCTTCGTTAAGCTGCTGGATTGATGTACTGTTAATGCGAGTTAGGTTTGCTTCTGCTTCGTTAATTTGCTGTTTGGCTGTATTGTTAATGCGATCGAGGTTTGCTTGCGCTTCTTCAAGTTGCTGCTTTGCCGTATTATTAATTCGGCTGAGATTAGCTTGTGCTTCTTTAATTTGCTGGCGACTTGTTTCTAATGCCAGCCGCTTAGTATCTCTTACGGATTTAGAAATTGCACCTTCACCCGCGAGTTGCTGATGTCGGAAATCTTCAGTTTGAGCATTATTAAACTCGGCTTGTAATTTGTCGATCGCTGCTATTTGTGCAGTTTTTTCTCCTTGCCATTGTGCCAGTATTCGGCTAATTGTTGCCTGTTGTGCTTTCCTCTCCCCTTGCCACTGGGCCGTGATTCGGCTGATAGTTGCCTGCTGTGCGCTTCTGTCGCCTTGCCATTGTGCTTGCAGGCGATCGACTGTTGCTTGTTGTGCAGCTTTGTTGCCTTGCAGTTCCGCTTCTAGCTTGGCAATTGTGGCAGATTGTGCTGCAAGTTCTCCAGACTTTGCACCAGCTTTTACTTGTGCTAAACGGGAGCGAGCAACTTTGACTTTCTCTTGAGTTTCATCTAAAACAGATTGCAGCCGATCGCGCGCATCCAAAATCGCGATTAGTTGTCCTGCTTTGACTCGATCGCCCTCTTTGACTAAAAGCTGGGAAATGCGATCGCCATCTAAACTCTGCGATACTCCCAAGCGAACCACTTCTCCTTGCGGTTCCAATCTTCCCAATGCCGTTATTTTCCTCACCGACGGTGTTTCTGCTGGCAAAGGTTCCGTATTTTGAGCCAACGGTGCAAACTGAGAAATCCCGTAAAAAGCTGTGCCGATGGTAATGATGCTGCCAGCAATTGCCATTCCGATTACTAATCGATTTTTAGGTTCTATCCAAGATTGAAAATTCATACTTGTCCTCTACTTGCAGCTAGTTTTTTTCTAAATAAGCGAGCAACATTTCTTTTAGTACAATCAATTGTTCTGCCAGAGATATTCTTTCACCTTGATAAAACCTTCTTACCAGCAAACCGTCAACATAACAAATGATAAATTTAGCGAGCGCTGGATCGGAGATACCTAAGTAGCAAGTTACTGCCTCTTCGTAACGCTTTCCCGATTGCTGAAGCGTTTGATTGTTATTAATTTCTTGGGGAGTCTTTTGTTGACAAAAATCAAATATCATTAACAAACTTTTCAGAATGTAATCCTCATTTTGGCTGAGGTAATCCATCAGTTTTTCAACTTTTTTTGCTAGGGTTGGCGGATTTCCCAGTTCGGCAAGTGCTTCTTCTTTTGTATCTTCATAGCTCAAGTATTCAATTAACTGCTCGAACAAACTTTCTTTACTTGAGAAGTAGTGGTAAAGGGTTCCTGTAGAAACTCCGATTCCCGATCCAATTTCGCGCATAGTTACTGAGGAGTAACCTTTTTCGGCAAATATCTCAAAGCATTTGTTGAGTAGTTCTTTGCGGTATTGATCGCGGTCAACTATTTTTGGCATGGGTGAATAGATTTTAGATTTTAGATTATCTAAAGTCTAAAATTTATTGGTCTGATAATTCTATATCGAACGTGCGATATAGTATCAATCACTACAAAATTGATTTTTGGGGTCAGCGGGCAGGATTGATATATATCGAACAGTCGTTATATTTAATAGAACACAGAGTAGTAGAGTTTGTCAAGGGATAGGGAAGAATTTTTTGACCCATCGCCCTGCAAGAAATGAGACAAAATGGTAGAAGCCAACATCCATCCGCGTTCATCGGCGGTTAAAAATTTCAAATTAATATTAAAGAAGCGATCGCAGTCAGATAATTTATGAGAGTACGAACCTACGAAATCGGTGATACCCAACAAATTGTAAAACTGTTTTACGACACGGTACACGAAGTCAACATCCGCGATTACACAAAAGCACAAGTAGATGCTTGGGCTCCAGAGGATATCAATATTGAAAGTTGGACTAAAAGTTTAAGCAGTAAATTTACTTTCGTAGCAGAAGAGGGTGATACAATTGCAGGTTTTGGGGAATTAGAAGCAAGCGGCCATATCGATCGCTTTTACTGTCATCAAGATTTTCAAAGACAAGGAGTAGGCAGGCTAATTTTAAAACAAATTGAGTCAAAAGCCAAAGAATTAGGAATTAACAAGTTATTTACCGAAGCCAGCATTACAGCTCGACCTTTTTTTGAAACCCAGGGATTTATTGTGATTAGAAAACAAGAAGTAGAACGCAGAGGACAAAAACTCATCAACTTTCCAATGGAAAAAAATATATAAACAACGATTTGTGTAAAATTAGATCGAAGAGTTTTACTCAGGAGTTGCGATGGTGACGGAAGCTACAAATGTGCTGGGCGGAAAGTTAGAGACTTGCTGCACTTCGCCAATGACAGGATATTATCGGGACGGCAAATGCAATACAGGTGGTGGCGACTTTGGGGCTCACACTGTTTGTGCTCAACTGACAGAAGAGTTTTTGCAATTCACAAAGTCGAATGGAAATGATTTGAGCACTCCGGTTCCCGAATTTAACTTTCCCGGTTTGAAGCCTGGGGATTGCTGGTGCTTGTGTGCGTCTCGGTGGAAGGAAGCAATGGATGCGGGAGTTGCGCCGCCTGTGGTTTTGGCCGCGACTCACGCCTTGACTTTGGAATACGTTTCTTTGGATGAATTGAAGCAGCACGCTGCTGATTTGTAGGAGGATGTTGGTGTGCGATCCTCTTCGTTGGCGTAGCCCCCGTAGGGGCCGGCTTTCCTTCGGATCGCAACGCTTTCGCTAACGGGCGATCGGGCTCTTATACCAACTGTAGGGTGCGTCAGTTGGCGTTATTTTTTCAATAATTCAGGGGTTTTTCACTGACCCACCCTACAAGTTTACTCCAATCAGTTAAGATAGGTTTAGAGGTGAGGTATAACCAGTGTCAGCTAAGGATATATTTCATAATGCTGTGAAGCGAGGTCTTGAAAAATCTGAGTGGGTGGTTACTCACGATCCTCTCAGGCTAGAATTTGCCGAGAATGAGAGAGTCGAAATCGATTTGGGAGCTGAACGACTCCTCGCGGCGGAAAAATCAGGAAAAAAAATTGCAGTAGAAGTCAAGAGTTTTTTAAGCGCTTCAGCTCTCTCTGATTTTCATACCGCGTTGGGACAATTTTTAAATTACCGTTTAGTCTTAGAAAAGCTCGAACCCGATCGCACTCTATATTTGGCAGTTCCCATCGCAACTTACGAATCTTTTTTCAGTCGGGAGTTACCTCAAGCGTCGGTTCGACAACACCAAGTCAAGCTTATTGTGTATAACCCAGTTCAGGAGGCAATAGTCAAATGGATCGACTAGAGCATTACCGTCAGTGCATTCAAAAACTCCTAATTGAAGACAGCAAAATAGCACCAATTAACGGAGAAATTGAGGTAGAAACAATTTTCGATCGAGAAAACGATCGCTATCTAGCCGTCGATTTAGGATGGGACGGACACCGCCGCGTGTATAACTGTGTGTTTCATTTGGATATTAAAAATGGCAAAATCTGGATTCAGCGAAATCAAACTGACAGGCAGATTGCTGATGAATTGGTAGAAATGGGAGTACCCAAAGAGGATATTGTGCTAGGAATTCAGCCACCATATGCGCGTGAATATACAGGATTTGGAGTTGCATAGTAATACAAAATGTGGTTTGATTCGCGACTGAAATATTTAAGTGCGATCGGGTGTAATTCTACTAAAGTTTTATGGTTCAGTTTGTGGTTCCCACTTACAGATAGACTCTGGTTTGAGAGGGCAGGTTTTAGGAGCGATCGGATTTCCGTTGAGGTCGAGAATGCTCAGCTTACTCAAAGATTCCAAGGGTTGGATGTCGCTGATTTTATTGTTGCTGAGGCTGAGAGAAGTCAGGTTAGTCAAGGATTCGAGCGGTTTGATGTCGCCCAGAAGATTTGTATCGAGGAAGAGCCCAGTAAGGTTAGTCAAGGATTTGAGCGGTTTAATGTCCCTGATTTTATTGTTGCTGAGGACGAGCATACTCAGGTTAGTCAAGGATTCGAGCGGTTTAATGTCGCCCAGAAGATTTCCGCTGAGGACGAGCAAAGTCAGGTTAGTCAAGGATTCGAGCGGTTTAATGTCGCTGATTTGATTGTTGCTGAGGCTCAGAGAAGTCAGGTTAGTCAAGGATTCGAGCGGTTTAATGTCGCTGATTTGATTGTTGCTGAGGACGAGCAAAGTCAGGTTAGTCAAGGATTCGAGCGGTTTAATGTCGCTGATTTTATTGTCGCTGAGGTCTAGTTGAGGCACGTTAGTCAAAGATTGTAAGGGTTTGATGTCGCTGATTTTATTGTTGTAGAGGAAGATATCTGTCAGGTTAGTCAAAGATTGTAAGGGTTTGATGTCGCCCAGAAGATTGTTGTGGAGTTCGAGCGCAGTCAGGCTAGTCAAGGATTCTAGCGGTTTGATGTCGCTGATGTGATTGTTTCCGAGCGCGAGCGTAGTTAAGTTAGTCAAGGATTGCAAAGGTTTGAGGTCGCTGATTTGATTGTTTCCTAGCGTGAGCCAATTCAGGTTAGTCAAGGATTGCAAAGGTTTGAGGTCGCTGATTTGATTGTTGTGGAGGGAGAGACGATTCAGGTTAGTCAAAGATTGTAAGGGTTTGAGGTCGCTGATTTGATTGCCGTAGAGGTAGAGTTCCGTGAGAGTCAAAAGTTTCTGATTAGCCGCATCGCACTCAGTAGTTTCAGCTATCTCCAAAAGTACCTCAACAGTATGTTTAGCTTCAGGGTTCAAATCAGCTTTTTGGCGACACCAATCGGCAAATGTTTGTCTACTGTTTCCCGATCGCGTTTCTGCAGCCTTCGCAGACAGTCCATTTGCAGATAATGCTAGGATCGCACAACAAGTAAGTGCGATCGACCTTGGTAAATTGATATATTTCTGTGCCACTATAAGTGTCATAATTTTATATATCTAATTGAAAGTTAAAGCCATCTTGGACAAACACAACCAATAATTGATTCAGTCCTTTTCAAAGGACTTAAGCTTTGAGGCAGGGGTTTAAACCCCTGCCGGACTGAAGGAAAGAAGGCAATACCGTGTCCCTGCAAAACATTTATTAAAAACTCTCCGAATCACCTCACTCAGGCAACTTATACTGCCCCACAATCCGCTTAGCATATTCCGGCACATGAGCCTCTAATTTCTCCGGGTAATTCCGCTTCACGTACAGATAATTGCGAGTGAAATGAGAATCAATCGAAAACCGGGCATATTCCAAACCCTTCGGCCCAATTCTCTCAATAAACACTCCCATTAACTTCGCCGCCCACATCGGCAAAGTCACCCCTTTTTCGTAAGCCGGAATGCTTTGCTGAACGGCTTCTTTTCTGTTTCCCTTAGACATCACCGGCTGAGTATTTAACTGATCCGTTACCAAGTCTAACATCTCTTGCCCGGTGTCATTTCGCACCACAATCCACTGCCAGCCAAAAGGTGCGCCCATGTAGCCCACAACTAAATCTGCTAAAGAATTCACATAATCAAAACAGCTCAAACAAGAAGGAGCAAAAACATCTTTCAATTCCTTAGTATTCAGCCCGAAAAACGGCACTTTTTCTTCCGAACCATCTTCGTGTTTGAAGTGAACGTTAAAGTCTTGCATAAACTCGTAAGAAACCACCGTTTCGGGAGAGCGGCTAGTCGTGTCTAGGAATTTCTGCAATCCTGCACGGCTGACATTATCCACGCAGGGAGTTCCCAAAACATAGAGCTTCTCTAAACCGAGTTTTTTCTCGACTGTTCGCAAGGCTTGAATTTGACAGCCGACGCCAATTACTAACAGCCGCTTCATCCCAGATTTTTCGATTTGTTCTAATACTGAAAGATTGGGAGAGAGAGTTGGTTTGTTGACTTTTGCAGCCAGAATTTCTTCGCGATTTCTCGCAATAATCGGCATCGGTTGAAAGCGGTCTTCTTTAGTATTTTGGACGCAAACAACGCCTTCTACAATTCCTTTTTCGAGCATTTCAATGGCAATTGTGCTGACAATTCCCGTCCACTGAGCGCCCTCGATCGGCTCTTTTTTGCGAGCCGCCATCATGTTTTGGCTGACTCCGAAATACCAATCGTCGGGATTGTCTATATTGCGCGATCGCCCGTGAATCTCTTCTTCTAATTCTGCAATATGCTGTGTTAAGAAAGCACAAGATTCCTTGACATAGTGGATGTAATATGTATCGCACAAACCGCACTCGCTGCAAAGTTCTTTAGCGGGGCGGCGGCTACCTGGTTTGAGGGCCTTGGATTTTTGGTGCTTAGCAGAATCTGTTGCGGTCATCTAAATTACTTATTTTATGCAGATATGGCTTTTGTTAGGATATCACAGCAATTTGCGTTGATTTACCTCTTTATTCTTTCTTTCATTCCTCGCAGGCGGACGCAAGCTTGTGCGGGAGCAAATTCGGTTCGCCCGAAATTGGCGGTTTTCAAAGCTTAAAAAATATTAGTCAGGACTTACCTAGGTTGCGCTAGAAACCCGATTTCTTGCTGAATACCTCGCTGTTAAGCCTAAGATTTATGGTAAAAACCGGGTTTCTGTCTGTAGTTTTGGTAAAAAAATTCGGTTTCAGAGCATCGCCGTGCGTGCAGGAGTGTTTGTGTAAGTCCTATTAGTATCAATCCGGATCGAGCGGGCGATCGCGCGAATACATTGCCAAATAAAGCTATAAAAAAATGGTAAAAATGTTTGTGACAACAGCCGTCGCTGGCATCATGATGAATCTCGCAATTTCGAGCTTAGGATTTGCTGCTTTAGTTCGTCCTGTTCCCGCTATGAATCAAACTGTTGTGACTCTAGAAAGAATGCTCAGCGCGACACAAAAGCCGGCGGCGCTGAACTATTCGCGCCTGGGGATTGGCGGCGTTCGGTTGGGGATGGCTGTAGAAGAGGCAAAACGTAAGTTGGGAAAACCGCAGCGCGACGAAACTAAACCTGCTGGGCCTGGCATCGGTGGCAAGATTCGCACGCTAACTTACTCAGGATTGACGGTAGCAGCATGGGAGGGCAAAGTTTATTTAGTTTCTACTACCAATCCCAAGTTTCTGACAATGGATGGTGTGAAGCTAGGAGATAACAGCCAAAAAGTCGTTAAAACTTACGGTTACGGGTCGCAATCTGTTAAAAGTGGAGTGACTCGCTTGACTTACAGCAATGACCAAAAGGCTTCTAATTTGATTGTGGAAATTAAGGGCGATCGCGTGCAAAAAATTATTGTGAGCACACAGCTAAACTGAAATATTAAATAACAGTGCAAAAGTCCCGGTTCACAAGTTTGTAGTAAGGACTTTATTCCTTATTTATGAGGATTTTTAGCTCTTCGGTGAGTTGACAGGAGGGCTTTTTCCTCATGTACGCGCGTGCGTAGCTATCCCGTAGGGAATCGCCCGCGTCTCCTTAATCCTCTTCATCCTCATCCGACAATTTTGTCATTTCCTCAGCAATTAGTGTCTGAAAATCCTCTCCGCAGTGCACGTTCAGATGGATTGCAGAGAGGAAGGAACTCTGCTATAATTTCAGCTTTTTGTCGATCGCTCAAATCAGGTAACTGAAGCTGATAGATTAAAGCAATCACATTTTGACACTCCGTACCCAATTCATCAATTAACGTTCTCAGTGTAGAATTAGTTACAGAAATTGTCCGATCGCTAACTTGCATATTGACTTATGTTGTTTTGGAATAATTAAACCGCAGAGAGCGCAGAGGGCACAGAGGAAGAGAAGAGAGAGATGAATAATTCCGATCTCAACGGATTTGATATTACCCATAAAAAAAGTAGAGGTGCGATCGATCGCACCTCTACAATAATTCTAAATAAGGTGCACCGAGTGCACCCTACCAATTAGCGGTTCTGGGGAACAGGAGCACTCGGTGCTCCAGAAAAAGTCGTCTCACCAGTCTTAGCCCGCTTTTTGATCAAGATAGGCTTGACGCTGTTTTCTCCACCAATCGGGGGATCTTCTTGTTGAGCGTAATCAGCGCCCATCCAAGCAGGACGGCTTTGATCGAAAGCCATTTGCAAAGCAGCAGCGGCGATCGCGTGGGAGTCGTACTCCTCGGATAACTGAGACACCAGAGGCAAGAAAGATGCCATCCGTTCGCCAGCCAAAGCTTCGCGAACTTTACCCTGCATCTTTTCCAACTGACGTGCTTCAATTTGCGCCCGTGTCGGAATGTTTCGCACTGTCAAGCTCGATCGCACGTGGCGTTCAATCAAACGCAGTTTGCGGCGATCGACCGGTTGAATCAGCGTAATCGCCGTTCCTTCGCGACCAGCCCGGCCCGTGCGTCCGATCCGGTGAACGTAGCTTTCCACACTGTCGGGCAAATCGTAGTTAATCACGTGAGTCAAGTGATCCACGTCCAAACCCCGCGCCGCAATATCAGTCGCCACTACCCAGCGCACCTGACATTGGCGGAACCGATGCAACAAACGTTCCCGTTGTGCCTGATTCAAATTACCGTGATACTCATCAACGCTGTGACCTGCTGCTTGCAGTTGGCTGGTGAGTTCTGCTGCCGACTGCCGAGTCCGCACAAAAATCAGTGCAGATTCCGGGTCTTCCATTTCTAGGATTGGCTGTAGGGCTCTTGCCTTCGACCAGCCGCGGGGAATCATGTACACACCTTGGCTGATGCGCTTTGGCGTTGCTTTTGGCTGTTCTACGGTGACGTTGACTGGGTTACGCAAATGCCGCGCCACCAATTTCCGAATGGAAGGTTCCATCGTCGCCGAGAAAAATGCCGTTTGACGTTCTTTTGGTGCAGCATCCAAGATTTTTTCCACATCTTGGATAAAGCCCATGCTCAGCATTTCGTCAGCTTCATCCAAAACCAGCCATTGTACCTTGTCTAGTTTCAGGCTGCCGCGGCTGAGCATATCCAATATGCGTCCGGGTGTACCGACAACGACGTGCACGCCGCGCTTCAAACGCTGCATTTGACGATCGATCGATTGACCGCCGTACACTGTCAGAACTTGCAGAGAGCGACCCACTTTTACCGGGCCGTCGCTGCTGATGCCGCTCAAATCACGGATGGCTTCAGTTACTTGCATCGCCAATTCGCGAGTCGGCGTCAGCACCAGTGCTTGCACCGCAGTCACATCTAAATCAATCCGCTCCAAGATGGGCAACGAGAATGCTGCCGTTTTGCCTGTCCCTGTTTGGGCTTGACCCACAACGTCGCGACCTGCTAACAGGTGCGGAATTGCTTGTACTTGGATGGGAGTAGGTTCTGTAAAGCCTAGTGTTTCCAGATGGAGAACGAGTTCTTCCGAAAGACCTAAGCCTTCAAACAATAAATTCATTAATGCTCCTAATAACGAGTCTTAGCCTTCTAAGTTGCCCAACTCGGATGCGGATTTCTGCTCGGCGGCAGGAACTCATAAGAGTTCTTTATGGTGCTGCGCCTGCGCGCACCTTCTTAAATAGCAATCGAGTATAGGGCAGCTCCGTCGATGGTGACTAAATTTACCAATTCGACAGCCGTCTTTGATTTTGTGACATCACCGATACCAACCGCCAGGGGTCGGGTTATAGGCTTCCAACATTCTTAAAACAGGACATTGGACTTCCTTTGAGGTACTTGCAAGCTTTCCCTCTTAGGCATTTTATAGTGAGGATCATGACCAGCCCCACTTCACTACATAGTAGTAGTAACAGGTTGTTTGGTTCAGGCGCTATCCCGCAATCCGTCGCCTGCGGGATTGAGCAGGGGATGGGGCGACCGTCAGTCGATTTTAGATTTTAGATTTTAGATTTTAGATTGACTCCACAGATGAATCAGGGAGCTTTAACTTTCTTCTAAAATTTTTATCTCTCCACGACTTAAGCCGGAGGCTTGTATTCCTTTTTGGGCTACCGTTACCGCCTATCCATCTCAACACTCTTTCGGGATACCGTTGTGGTGTAAGGCGGACGGCGAAGCAATCTCAAATTATCCCCGCTTATTTCTGGCTTGTTATCATCATAACTCTTTACATTCAGAAACAAAACATTAAATTCGTTAAAATTCTCCGATCGTTCTGTAGAGATTACCGCACCCCTAGGGGGAGGGTCGATTGCCAGATAGGGGCTAAAAAAGTTTAGAACCCTTTGATACCTATCTTTGCACAATATTGTACAAACCGTTACTTTTGCTGCACAATCCGCTAATCATTTTTGGCTGGTGTCTGGTTTTTGTTCGCCTCACCGTCTCAGGCGACAGTTCCAGCAACACTTACACTTGACCCCGCCCAGCACCGGATACAGTGCCACGTCAACTCATGAGGGTCGATCCCACAATTTTAGACAAAAGATCGAGCTCCCAGATCA
>NZ_JAUBUY010000001.1:0-156572 GCF_036705565.1 Microcoleus sp. AT8-B5 | reverse complement strand
ACAAAAGATCGAGCTCCCAGATCAGTCTGTGCAGTCAATCTCAAATCTCAAATCTCAAATCTAAAATCGACTTGACCGTAGAGGTCGTAGACATCTGCACCAGTAATTTTCACAGATACGATCGATCCCAGTCGCGCTTCTCCTGTCACATAGACGAGTCCATCTACTTCTGGGGAAAACCGAGCGGATCTACCAATCAACTCACCTGTCTCTGGTTGTTCTTGTTCTATCAGGACATCAACTACCTGACCGACAGACTCTTGATTCTTCTTCAATGATATAGGTTGTTGTGCCGCCATTACCAAATTGCGCCGCATTTCCATTATTTCTGCAGGTATTTGCTGGGGCAAGCTGAAGGCTGGGGTTCCTTCTTCTGGCGAAAATACAAAAACTCCTACGTGATCGAATTCGTGGCGCTTGACAAATTCCAGCAAGTGTGCTGCGTGTTCGTCGGTTTCGCCGGGGAAGCCGACAATAAAAGTTGTCCGCATCACGGCGCCGGGAAGTGCTGCTTTGAGCCGATCGACTATAGCATCATTGATCCCGGCTTGAAAAGGCCGATTCATCGCCTGCAGAATTTCCGGGTGCGAGTGTTGCAGGGGTAAATCCAAATACGGCAAAACGTTGGGCGTTTCGCGGATTGCTGCTACAACTTGCGGAGTCAAACCTGTAGGATAGGCGTAGTGCATCCGAATCCAAGGTACATCTACTTCACCCAAAGCGCGCAGTAGTTCGGCGAGTTTCGGTTCGCCATAAATATCTTTGCCGTAGTTGGTGGTAATTTGAGAAATTAAGATAATTTCTTTTACCCCTTCGGAGGCTAATTGCTTAGCTTCCGCGACGATAGACTCGATCGTCCGCGATCTTTGATTTCCGCGCAAGTGCGGGATAATGCAAAATGCACAGCGGTAGTCGCAGCCTTCTGCTATACGCAGATAAGCCACACCTTCCGATGTCGTGCGGTAGCGGGGAGTAGTTTCGTCAGCGATGTAAGTAGGTTCACTAGAGACGAGGGAAACTCGATCGCCCTTTTCCACCTGCTGCATAACATTGACGATTTTATGATAGTCGCCAGTGCCGACAATTGCGACTGCTTCCGGCAATTCGTCCAGCAATTCCTGCTGAAAATGCTGTGCCATGCAGCCGGTGATGACTACTTTTTTATTAGCTTCTGCCAATTCTACCAAGGTGCGGACCGACTCTTCTCGCGCAGCTTGGATAAAACTACAAGTATTGACTACAACATAATCGGCTAATTCTTCATTAGAATCGACTTGATAGCCCGCTTGAGCCAGCAAGCCAATCATGTGTTCGGTATCGATGCGATTTTTTTCGCAGCCGAGGTGAGTAAATGCGATCGTTGGCTTCGTTGCCATGCAGTAATAGTTAGTGTTGCGCTATTTTTAAGAACGTTTTATGATATCACACAATTTAAAAAATTGCAATGTGTATGTGGAAGCTCTGGACTGTTGTGGTGTCCGCAGTTGTTGTGTGATATTTGTGCGATCGTGGGCGAGATGAGAATTTTTAGGCTTTGTGCGATCGTACTTTCCCGCTTTTTCGCTGCCAGATTTTGACCCAATTGTCAGGTTTTGGTGTCGTCGGAAGGCTTCGACAATCTTACGCCCTTTGCATAATTTCGACTTGCTAGTTCGGCAAGCCAGCAAGAAAAATCTTCTCTGCTGTTAAGCTCAATTCTGGAAAAGCCAGCGACTCAACAGTCTCGCTTCCCCTAAACTGTTTTACCTGATACTCCCCATCTACTAGCTGGTAAATCGAGAGAGTGGGTTGTTTGGGATTGCCGATAAACTTGCGACCGCCTAAACCAAGATAGTCTACAATCCAGTATTCGGGAATGCCCATTTCTTCATAGTCGGAAGCTTTGAAAAAATAATCATCCCGCCAGTTCGTACTGACCACCTCTACAGCTAGTCGCACCGAAGACCCCATCGTGATGACTGATTCTTTTTTCCAGCGCGGTTCGTTTGCAAGTGCGGTTCGGTCTAGGACAATTACATCTGGCTGGTAGCCAGATTCGTTACGCGCAAGCTTGAGCAAGCAATCACCAGGGATAGAGTAAGGCAATTGCAGTCGCCTGATTTCAAAATTGATTTCACCGGAAATGAAACCTGTAACGTCGGAATGGTCGCCAGTTCCTAAAGGCATTTCAACAATTACTCCATTGTGTAGTTCGTACTTGTGGACAGAGTTCTCTGGATACCAAGCAACGAACTCATCAAACGTGATTGTTTTGGATATGGTTTGGATCATGTTGTGTTTTCCTCTGTCTGGTGATTAGTATGCGGAAAGCTCAAATATTACACAAGGATTAGAGGCAACGTTGCCTCTAATCCTTGACAAATTAAACTGTAGTTGATATAATTGGGATCGCCCGTCCTGACAAAACAGCACTTGGTACAAAACGCCGATTTGTCACAAAATTGGTGTCCTTTTGTACCCATTTGATATCCTTTTGATACCCGATCGCCCCCCACTCCTTCTAGCTCGGCTCGGTTAAGGGCAGACCGCCTCGAAAAATCAACTCGGCAGTCAACCTCAACTCTGGGAAAGCCAGCGATTCAACTCGGTCATCTCCCCGAAACTGGCTGATTTGATACTCGCCGTCAACCAACTGGCAAACCGAGAGCGTGGGTTGCTTGGGAGTGCCGATGAACTTGCGGCCGCCCAAACCAAGGTAGTCCACAATCCAGTATTCGGGGATGCCCATTTCTTCGTAGTCAGCGAATTTGAGATGGTAATCGTCCCGCCAGTTGGTACTGACGACCTCTACAGCCAGTCGCACCGAAGACCCCATCGTGATGATGGATTCCGTATCCCAGCGCGGTTCTCTCTGGCGCAGAGCTGCTTCGTCTAGGACAACTGCGTCTGGCAGGTAGCCCGCCTCGTTGCGGACGGGTTTGAGCAGGCAGTCGCCGGGGATGGAATAAGGTAAGGAGCGGCGGTCAATTTCGACTGATAGTTTTGAACGGATGAAACCTGTAACGCGGGAATGACGGCCGGTTCCTAAAGGCATTTCAACAATTACTCCATTGTGTAGTTCGTACTTATGGACAGAGTTCTCTGGATACCAAGCAACGAACTCATCAAACGTGATTGTTTTCGATATGGTTTGGATCATGTTGTGGTTTCCTCTGTCTGGTGATTAGTATGCGGAAAGCTAAAAGATGGCACAAGTCTTTTCGGTAAAATACTGAAAATTCTTGACATAGGAAGTGAAGTTTGCTATAAGATTGTGTCCACAATGTCAAAATACCGATCGCGCCTATCGACTGAATCTAAAACTATCCACAGAAGTTCTTGATACGATCATTATTTCACAAATTTTGTGATGTTTTAGCTACTCCGATCGCAAACTCAGCCTGAGTCATCTCTGCAAGGCATTTTGCAACATACTTTCAAAAAAAGTATCCAGAGAAGTTCCTGATGCTTTCGTCATTGCAGAAAGCACACTTTTCTGAGCAAAAGAACAGTACAGCCCCGCTTCCAAAAACCAAGGTTGTCCCTGCGGATCGATGCGAAAATCAAATAGACTATAATCGCGACAACCCAAAGCGATGTGGCATTTTCTGGCCATATCCCAAACTCTCTCGGTTGCCGGATCGCTGATGTCCACTATCCACGATTTGGTACTATCCTTAGCGACACAGCTCAAGTTGCCATCGTCATTTTGTTTGAGCTTATCAGCATAACTCCGAATCGGTTTGGTATCAGCATCTAGAGCATACTCTTCCAGCGGTAAACAGACTAATTCGCCTGCTTTGATGATAATTCCACAGCGAACTTCTCTACCCAATTCAATGAATTTTTCTACTAGCACTTCCTCGGAATGAGTCAATGCTGTCTCCAAAGCCGCATCATAGTCAGCAGCATTTTTAACTAAGGCAACTCCCAGAGAATTATCCGCATTCAGCGGCTTGAGCACCACCGGAAAGTCAATAGAAGGTCGATCGCCCGCGCGGACAACTTCTCCCAACGGTACACTTACCCCAGCGGCTGCTACTACTGCCTTAGTCTTGGCTTTGTCAGCAGTCAGCGCCATCAACTCTGCCGGATTACCCACATAAGGAATATGCAGCAGATCGAACAAGCTGCGGTATTGAGTCATGCCGGGGATGCAAAACATCTGCGGTACCATTACGTCAATCTTTAGCTGTGTCAGCACCTCTACAGCGCCCGCTAGAGACATGGGATTAGCGGCTGCGATCGCACCTTGATCGAGAGATGTAGGAAAACGCCATTGGCGATCGGGAGAAATATAGGCTATATGAAATTCATAGAGTGCTGAATTAGCCGTATTTTTTAGACAATCTTCTGCATAAAGCCGCGATAAATTACAGAAAAAATCGCTAACTGCCGATCCGACTAAATGCAAAACCCGTACTACTGACATCCTCAATCTCCCCCTATTTCCACAAGTTTGCCAATATTAAAATCAATCCGAATCCACTCTTTCGGCTTCTGTAAATTTCCCCATAACAACAAGGGAATTTGCCAATGATGCACCATCAAAAACGGCAGCGGATCGTCCCACTCGAAGATAGCATCTTTGCCTTGGGCGATAATTTGTAACCGCTCAGAAACGAGCTTCGGCGATCGCAAATGAGTCACCAATCGCCAAATTTCATGGTAAATCCAGTAAGTCGGGCGACTAGATGCCAAAGGCTGCACAGTCTGCGGTAAAGGGTCGGGTTCCAAATAAGCTTTTGCCACATCGGGATGGTTGTAAAACATCGTGATGGCTGAATGGGTGCGGGGGTTGCATTCGATCGCGTAAATCTCTCCATCATCCGCCGCCTGAATGAAATCAAAGGAAACTTGTCCTGTCAGATTGAGACTCTTGGCAAATTGACGAATCCAATTTTCGATATCCGGGCGATCGACATTCTGGTAATTCACCTGAAAAGCCGACGATTCACAGCAACAGTGCAACTGAAGATGACCATCACGAATTGTACTATGAGTGCAGAATTCTTGCCCCGGAATATACTCTTGCATAATCCAAGGTTTACTCTCGGAAATTGGTAATGAGTTGACAAAGGTGGCAGTTTCTGCTGGGGTTTCGCAGGGTAATTTAGTTAAGTTTAACCTGCGAACAGAATCGTAGGGAATACTTTTGATTATATATGGACGCTGTGCATCACTAAAATCAAAATCGATTACTTGCTGCGGATTAGTAATGCGATAAGACTTCGGAACTCGCAGCCCCAATGCTTCCGCTGCTTTTGCAAAATCATATTTATCATCCAATCGTTGCAGAGTTTCGACATCGACGTGCATTACCGTACAGTGCCCAGAAAGTACCCTTTTGACTTCGGCATCGTAGTAACTGGCGACTGGACTACAAACGGGAACGTAAACATTAACTTTCTCTTGTTGGACAATTTTTAAGAGTGCTTGGGGGTATTCATCTGTCTGGGGGTTTGGTACTGTGTAAAAGCGATCGACTGCCCAAGAGTAACGATGACCCGTCAGCCAGTATTTCTCGGTTTCTACCAAAATTACCCGATGACCGGCCTGATGGAACGATCGGGCTAGCTGCAATGCTTTGGTCATCTTGCCGCCACTGATTAAAATCGTTTGGGGAGTGGCTGTAGTCGATCGAGACTGAAACGGTTTGATGATGATGGATCTCAGTAGGGCGATCGCAGTTAAAGCAATATTCAGGGGCATTACTAATAGCAGCAAAATTAATGTGGCTATGGTTTTGAATGCAGTCTGGAAGCGCCTATTCCCAGTGTTTGTTTCCTGTTCAGATGGCATCGCTGCCACAGAAACTGTTTCGAGCATAATTTTCTAGTAAGTAAACACTCTAATTAAAGGTAATATCAAATCTGTTAGCATCAGAAATATTCACATCTCTCCGATCTTCATCTGCGTTAATCCGCGTTAATAAATTGTCATCTGCGGTTCATAAATTATCTTTTTTAAACCGCAGATGAGGGAAGATAAACACAGATTAACGCAGATGAATTAGATCGAATCCGGTTGCACTGATCTGATCCGGCTAAATCCGCATTAGGACTTTGACCGATCCCGCCTGATTAAGGGGATCTCCGGGGCAAGAGAACACGCTCTAAACGCGCCGAATTAAGGTCAATCCATCTCTCAGCGGCACTAACACTTGCTCTACGCGCGGATCGTCAACTAGAGCCTGGTTGAATTTGGCGATCGCAACTCCGTTATCAGTAGCAGTACCCGACAAATATGGCTGTCCCTGCATCAGAGTATTGTCTGCACATATCAAGCCATTGGGAGCCAACAGCCCGGTAGTTAGGAGTAAATCGAGATAGTCTATGTATCCAGCTTTATCAGCATCGATAAATACCAAATCGAACACTTCTCCATTAGCAGCCAATTGTTTCATGGTTTCTAGAGCCGGTGCCACCTTGACTGAGATTTTGTGGCCGGCAGTAGATTCGTGAAAACACTTCTGGGCAAATTCAGCGACGTAAGCATCTACTTCGCAGGCTACCACCACTCCATCCACTGGCAGGGCTTCGGCCATCGCTAGTGCTGAGTACCCGGTAAACATCCCGATTTCCAGTACGCGCTGTGCTTTGGTGAGATGGACGAGAAATTTCAGCATTTGGCCTTCCACATGGCCCGAAAGCATTTCCTGTTCCAAGTGGCGCACTGTCTCGCCGTCAGAGAATCGCTGACTCCAATCTTCTGATTGGGTGCGCTTTACTAACGTGGCTAAGGCGGGAGATTCCGGCGTGGTACAAAGGTTCAGGTACGGATCGAGACCATTTGCTAGTTCGTAGGCTTGTTGTAATTGGGCCTTGAAAGCTCGATCGAGATTATCGATTTTTTCTACTTGCGAGGCGAGACTTTCGAGTAAGGAGGCTAAAATCCCGACTGGGGTAACGGGTCTCATCTTTATACCCCGGCTGTGGAACGAGTTGCAACTTTCTGCAATACCACATACATATCCTCGCCATCGCCATGACGCGGGTAGCCCTGACAGATTTCTCGATGCACCGCTAGGGCTTCATCCAACTCAGTTCGAGTTAAATCGTTCATGAAAAAGCAGTCACCAATGGGGCATGGAGCTGCTGCACGCTGAAGGCCGTCGCGGGTACGACTGATCGATGTTGTGGCTTTCCAGAGCAGTTCTGATGTGAGATAAGGGCTGTCTATTGCTAGTCCGAGGCGGCTCATTAATCTTAAGATGCGATCGCGATCGGCGATCGAAATGTAGCCCCGCAGTTGGGCAATGGTGGCCGAAAAAGCCATATCGATGGCGACACTATGGCCGTGGAACATCGGAATTTCCGGTGTTAGTTCCAGCGTCGGACTCCAAGTGTGACCATAAGCTATCACTCGATCCAAATCTAGCTCGTGGAGGTTTGGTACTTCTAAGGCCAGCATTGACTGAATCGCGTTGTAGGTTAAGCGATGGGCCACTTCCCGCAGTTCAGATGTGCCGTCTAAATAACCAAAATGGCTGTGCAGCAATGCTTCGCCGTAGTTTTCTAACAACTCGAAGATTTCTTTGTTGCCTACTACGGCGATCTTAATTAACTCTGCCATGCCGTTTCGTATTTGGTCGATCGGCAGAGTTTTCAGAAAGGAGAAATCTAAGATTACTTTCTGCGAAGCGTGGTAAGCGCCGAGGCGGTTTTTCAGCTTACCGTGGTTCACAGCTACTTTGATTGCCACACTGGCATCAATCAGCCCAATTAAAGTTGTCGGTACGCGAATGTAGTTAGTCCGACGGCGATAGGATGAGCAGGCAAAACCAGCTACGTCTGTCGTCAATCCACCACCGACTACCAAAACAGGCTCCTTCCGCACGAGTCCGAAATCAACGAAGGCATCTATGATGCTTTCAAAAGTTTTTAAGGTCTTATCAGGTTCCTTGATATTAACTGGAAAGACTGTTAAATCTATCTCGTGATGCTTGAAATAATCCTGCATCTGTCCACCATAAAGACCATAGACTGTTTCATCTACAACCATTAAACAGCGACCGAATTGGCGGTAACTATCCGCAATCTCAGGATTCTCCAGCTTGAAAGCACCATCTACGTAGAGCAAGCTGAAATCTATTTTTTCGTACCCCTCAATTTGAAAAGCTCGATCGGTAGATGTAAACGTAGCTTGAATGTCACCCATAAGATTTTTGCACTTTCATGTTGATCAGTAACTGTAAGTATCTGGGCGAGCTTCAAAAGTATCAATCCTTTTGCTGGCAAACTTCCTAGACATTAACTTGACAATTTGTCATTTAATATGAACTTAACAATCTACCTAAAAATTTACTTTCAGAGTTGTTTGTTAAGACTAGGTTAAATACTGCTTATCGAGTATTTATACTTAAAGCATTTTGAGGATTGATTTGAGACCGCCTCAATGCTTACACAAAATTCAACATAACGAATTTCTCATCTTTATGCAACCAGATTCAGTAAAATTTGATATATTTTTTTTTTATATCATATTATCCAGAGACAAATCGCGAAAACCGGAAATTACAGCAGCCTCATCTATTGAAACGACTCGTTGCGATCGATCGTTGAAATCACTTTATCTTTTTTGAGCGGGTTCGCTGCGTATTTCCAGTTGATTAGACCTCTTGCAAAAGTCCTTTTCATAAATTTATTGGACGGGCGGGACGCCCATCCCACAAGAAAAAATAACTTTTGTGGGATGGGCCCCAGATCCCGTCCTAGTTATTTTTGCAAGAGGTCCATTATCAACCAAATTAAATATCCAATCAGCCGATTAATGCCTAGTTAATAAAGGGAATAATAAACCTGGATTTTAGATTACGAAATTTCCTGGGAACATATAGCAATCCTCGCATCATTTGTAAAAATATGTAGGGGTAGTGCTAAGAGTGCCTACCCCAGCCTGCATCGGGGCAACCACGGGGTTTGCCCCTACAAGAATTACACGAATCATTTAGGATTGCTATAAATCAAGCCCGATCGCCCGACAGCACTTTAACAGCAGCAGACGCAGGTAATGGAGCGTCAATCGATTTTAGATTTTAGATTTTAGATTTTAGATTTTAGATTTTAGATTTTAGATTTTAGATTTTCGATTTTCGATTTTCGATTTTCGATTTTCGATTTTCGATTTTAGATTTTCGATTTTCGATTTTCGATTTTCGATTTTAGATTTTCGATTTTCGATTTTCGATTTTCGATTTTCGATTTTCGATTTTCGATTTTCGATTTTCGATTTTCGATTTTAGATTTTAGATTTTAGATTTTAGATTTTAGATTTTAGATTTTAGATTTTAGAATTGACTTGCGCGAGATAAATGCTCTTTCTTGAGGATTTTAGATTTTAGATTTTGGATTGATTCCACGGATAAATGACGTGGCGGGTACCACCTTTGAAATTATTGGTCAAAATTGCCGCCCAAACTATTAACTTGAGGCATCAAAGTACCCATTTCCAATGGGCAAGATATTGGTCTAATTTGTCGATCGGCCCAGAGTGGAATTTTTACCTTGGGGGCGGGTATAATCACCACCCCACAAGAGTCTTAAGATTTTTCCCGATGCAAATCTTGATGCTTTTTAGCTTAAAAATATTGCTAGCCGAACTTACGAGGGGATTTGATCCGACGATACATCGGGGGCGATCGCCAGATTTGCTTCACCCGAAAGCACTTGAGCAGCAGATCCAGTAGTTAATCGATGATCGTAAGAGTGTGTTCCCAAACCCTTAACTTGGCGCATCAAAGTACCCATTTCCAAAGCACTCATCGCATAATTCCAGCCCAAATTGCTTTTAATTCCAGCCCTTTCCAAAGCTTGCTGCATCGTGTCAGTCGTCACCACCCCAAAAATCACCGGCACCCCTGTCTGAAAAGCAGCCGCAGCAATTCCCTTAGCAACCTCACCAGCCACAAAATCGAAATGAGGAGTTTGGCCCCGAATTACCGCACCCAGACAAATTACCGCATCGTAGCGGTGAGAAAGAGCCGCTTGGCGCGCCACCAAAGGAATCTCAAAACTTCCCGGAACCCAAAAAAAGTCCACCTGAGATCCATGAGGATTAATATCAACCCCGTGGCGTTTCAAACAATCTTGACATCCCTCCAAAAGTTTGTTAACCACCAAATCGTTAAAACGACCGATGACAATCGCAAATCGCAAAGATTCGGTGTGAGTAAAAGTTCCCTCGAAAACAGTCATAGTGTTCTACTTTAGATTTTAGATTTTAGGTTTTAGAGTTTTGTTTGTGAGAAGGCAAAAGTCAGAAAGCAGCAGCATCTCATCTGAATCTCAAGTGCAAAAACATACAGAATCGCGCGGTCTGGAAAATGCCTAGCTTCTGCCGAATGCCTTTTAATCGCTGGTGAATGCCTTCATCCTTCTATCTTTTACCTTCTTTATCCGATAGACTTGGGTGAAATTAAACGACTAAAAAGTTCAATACACCCACTGCAATAACCAGCAAAAACCACAGACCCGATCCGACATAAATCAGGGATTTAGACTGATTCCAGTTTTGGGGAGAGGCATAAGCAACTGGCACGCCAACGACCATCACAAAAGACAGCAGTACCAGACCCAGTAAAACGACTTGAAACAGAATTGATAACATCTTTTCTCCTTTCGATATAACCGTGCGTTGAGCGGAAATAGTTTCCCAGAACCGAAAAAAATCTTCCAAATTCTAGTTTTTGACAGTTTCCCGATAGTCGATCGAGAAATTGTCGGTTGATTGATACGAAAGAACCCAGGCAAATTCGGGCGTTGCGCGAACAGGCGTCAGCGGCTCTTAAGATTTTTATCAATTTTATCATTGTTCGTTACAGCACAGAAAACTGGAAAGGTTAACTTAAAGCCCGATCGACACATCCGGTTTCAGAGGGCGAGAAATTGCTACTGTTTGAGTTAGAGATGCGGGATTTTCGGCTATGGACTTAGTTTTGTGCCACACAACAGCAGATTTTGACGCCTTGGGGGCGGCGGTGGGACTTTGCGTGCTGCGCCCCGGTAGCAGGATCGTATTGACGGGCGGGTGTCATCCGACGGTGCGGGACTTTTTGGCGCTACACCGCGACGAGTACCCACTGATTGAACGCCGATCGGTCAATCCGCAACAAATTCGATCGATTACTATAGTGGATGCCTCCGGGCGCGATCGTTTGGGAAAAGCCGCCGAGTGGCTGGATTTGCCACAAGTAAGGGAAATTGCTATTTTCGACCACCACCTAGAAGCGCATTCAGACATCCCCGCTACTGTTACGCAGATCGAAGCAGTCGGAGCCAGCACAACATTAATTGTTGAAAAGCTCAAAAATCAAGCAGAAAACAGCGACATACCCTTCCGCCTTCTGCCTTCGGAAGCAACAGTAATGGCCCTCGGCATCCACGTCGATACAGGTTCCCTCACCTTTGAGGGCGCAACTGCGCGAGATGCCATAGCTTTGGCCTGGTTGATGGAACAGGGAGCGAGTTTGGGGGTAATAGCTGAATATGTAGAACCCGCTTTGTCTCCTCAATTGCAAGATTTGCTGAGAGAAGCGCTCAAGAATTTGCGATCGGAAACTTTGCACGGTTACAGCGTAGCCTGGGTGCTGCTGTCTACTGAAGCTTATGTTCCGGGACTTTCTTCGCTGGCTTCTCGCTTGCTCGATTTAACTGAAACCGATGCTCTGCTGTTAGGTAATGTTTATAAATTTAGCGAAAACGAAAACAACCGCAACATCGCTCCCGAATCGCCAGTTTCCAATCGATTAACTATTATCGGTCGATCGCGCATCGAAGGCACAAACCTCAGCGAATTGTTCAAACCCTTCGGCGGCGGAGGCCACGCCCGCGCCGCTTCCCTCGCTACCCGCGATGTTGACCCCCTGCTGACTTTAAATCAGTTAGCTGACGAACTGAAAGCTCAAATTCCCCACCCTCCGACAGCGCGCGAGTTAATGTCGTCTCCAGTGCGGAGTATTCGCCCGGAAACCTCGGTGGGGGAAGCTCACCGTATACTCCTACGTTACGGACATTCAGGGCTTTCTGTGGTCGATGCGGGCGATCGACTGGCTGGCATTATCTCGCGCCGCGACATTGACATTGCCCTGCACCACGGTTTCAGTCACGCCCCCGTCAAGGGTTACATGAGTCCGCAGTTAAAAACGATCGCCCCAGATACCTTGCTGCCGGAAATTGAATCTTTAATGGTGACATACGATATCGGGCGCTTGCCAGTATTGGAAAACGGTCAACTGGTGGGAATTGTGACTCGCACTGATGTGTTGCGGGAATTGCACCAGCAAAAAGCGCGAGACAGGGGAAGTAATGCAGAATTCTCTTATTGTGCCGTGTCCGAATCGGTTGAGCAGTTGTTGCGATCGCGCATCAGTCCCGAATTATGGCAATTATTGTCGATCGCCGCCAATATTGCCCAAAATCGCGGCTGGCAACTTTATATTGTGGGTGGAGCAGTCCGGGATTTACTCTTAGCCACGGATGATACACTGGCGCTAACGGATATCGATTTAGTGGTGGATGGAAAGTGCGGTTCCGACGATTCCGGTGCTGGTGTCGAGTTAGCTTCATCGCTGCAAAAACTTTACCCAGACTCGCGTTTGGACGTTCACGGTCAATTTCAAACCGCCGCGCTTTTGTGGCACAAAGACTCTGCTTTCGGCTCGCTGTGGGTGGATATCGCTACGGCTCGCACTGAATTTTACCCTTATCCGGCGGCAAATCCTGAAGTTGAAGCGAGTTCGATTCGCCAAGATTTGTACCGCAGGGATTTTACAATTAATGCGCTGGCTGTGCGGTTGGGTGTTCCTCGCAGCGGCGAATTGTTAGATTTTTTCTGCGGTTTGCTGGATTTGGAATCGAAGCAAATTCGAGTTTTGCACGCCAATAGTTTTATCGAAGATCCGACGCGAATTTATCGCGCTGTGCGATTTGCGGTGCGGTTGGGGTTTGAAATTGAGCCGCAGACGGAAGGATACATCCGCAACGCTTTGGCTAGCGGGATTTATTACCGAATTCAGGGGGAAAATGGCCGAGCTCCGGCTTTGGAAACTCGACTCAAAAGCGAATTGAAATACATTTTGCAAGCTCATTACTGGAAAGTTGCTTTGCAAATGCTGGGAGATTTGCAGGCTTTGCGCTGTATTCATCCTACTTTGGAGTTGGATCGGGAGTTGTGGCGGCAACTGCGTTTGCTCGATCGGTGTTTGCAAGGAAGGAAGAAGGAAGGCACGACACGGATTTTGACACGGATACACGGATTAATGATTGAGGGTGAGTCACGAGTCAGAGGGAATAAGGAAGAGGGAATAGGGAAGAAGGAAGAAAAAGAAAAAGCAACTATTCTCAAGGCTCAATCCCCAATTCCCAATTCCCAATTCCCAATTATCAATATTCCCGATTGGCAGATGCGGCTGGAAGTTTTGATAGCTTATGTAGCACCGGAATATCGCGGCAAGGTGGCTGCAAATCTTCAGTTACCTGCTGACAGCATTAAGCGGTTGGAAGTTTTGGAAGCCGGAAAGAAGCAGTTAGCGGAGAATTTGCCTAAGTGCGAGTTGCCGAGTCAGTTGGTGTTGCTGTTGAGGAATTATGAATTGCCGGTGTTAATTGCGATCGCCCTACAAAGTCCGCGAAGTGCACGCCGCCAAATTTGGGAATATCTCACCAAATGGACGAATGTTGAGCCGCCTTTGAATGGCAACGATTTGAAGGCTTTGGGTTATAAGCCGGGGCCTGGGTTTAAACGAATGTTGGATGATTTGTTGGCGGCGAAGTTGGATGGCGATTTGGGCGATCGGGCTGCTGCTATCTCTTTCTTAGCACAACGTTATCCTCAAACTTAGTAAGGTGCGTCAGCAGCGCGTTATTTTTTCTATAATTGATTAGCTAATTGCTGACGCACTCTACTGAATTTTTAGTTTTCAATCCCAAACAGGCTAACCAGGCGATCGTACATTATTGATATTTCGAGAATTAAGGTGAAGAAACATCACGCTCCTGGTTTAATCGCAATTGTCCTTGGAAAGTCACTGGATTTTATAAATGTCAGCATTTTCCATTTTAATTTCATAAAACGGCTAATCAGTCAAATAAAAACCTCAATCTTTACAAAAATTTTGTGATTGTAAAGATTCGATAAAGCTACGAGGGGTTATACCCCCTATGAGTTATAGTGACATATATATAGATGCACCCTGATGGCTTTCCCGTTCCACAAGAGCGGGATTTTTATTGGAAAAATATTGTATTAAGTTTTAATACACCTGGTAGAGATAGAATTGGTGGAATATTCCAATAAAACGATCGCCCGATGCAAAAATAGCACAGCTAAAGCAAAAATGATGGTTCCGAGCGATCGAACATCCGCCCTAACTCCGCGAAATAACCCAAAGGCGGTAGCATAGTGTGGGAAACGGCATCAATGGAAGCTCAACTTAGCGTTCACAGCAGCCCTGCAACAGGGCGAAAACACCATAATTAATAGTTGATTGTACTCTGATTTTTGATTTTTTATGGATTAACAAGATTTCACTCATGATGTTAGGTCAATTTTCTGGAATTCCAACTAGATGATGCTTAGCTTCACAAATTTTTAAGTTTTTTTACTGAATCTTGTCTCCGATCATCAACCCTCTTTATCACTTATATCATGTCCGATCGAGCGATTAAAAGGGCGGGTTTTTGAGATTGTCAATTATTGGCAGATATTTTTCGTGCACCCGCCCCTACGGTATTAGGGGTAATCGACGGGACATAATATTAAGCAGTGTATTTGCCAGTTTGGGGGAGCGAATGTGAGTTATAAAACAATTAAAAACCCGGTTTCTGCTTAAAGAAATCGGGTTGTTGAAATCGATGGTGAAGCGCGATTTTCTGTCTACACTATTCGGAAAATAAAAGGGTAGCGGTAAGGTTGGTTAGGAGTTTGCAAAACGTGGAGGATAGCCATTATTGTCAGTCCCCAGTGTAGCAGATAACCTAGGGGGACTAGGATAAAGCCAGCAAGACCAAAAGTGACGACAGTTAACGCCACAATTACGGCGCTGTACAGCCATACATTAAGGTGAAAATTGATGGCTTCTGTGGCGTTTTCTTTGACAACGGGGTCATCTGATACTAACAATACAGCGATCGGCGCTCCGATCGAGAACAGTAACGTGCTGAAAAAAATCGCCCCGTGGCACACCAGTGATAGCAGCTTCCGCTTGTCAGAGTCGTACATATTACTTTTCCTTGACTTTATTGATAATTTTACCTTTAATAGCAACTGTAGCACAGGCTATAATGGCGATCGGGTGATGATTCCCCTACCTAATTTGTGGTCAGTAACCCAGCCCTAAAGGGACTGAGCTTGTAAGAGTAATCAAGCAAGCTGTACTGACCAGCCTAAGTCTTAATTGACTACGTTATTTGAGTCACGACACCAGGCGAATGCGACGCCAGTTCCCTGCTCTGTCGCTTGCAATTAAACAGTTTTAAGGTCACTGAAACAGTGTTGCAAGCCTAACAAGCTCTTATAACCTTGGCGAGGCGAACATTACCCCGAAAGGGAGGCTCGAAAGAGCAAACATTATGCGTGAGCGGGTTGCGAGGTTTGAGGTGGTAATTGTCCCACTGAAAGTACATTACAAAAGTACACCGAATTAAGCAATCCCCGTGTAATGGAAAGATTCACGGCGGTTTCAACCGCCGAGCCGTTTCCCTCTCAGCCCTAAAGGGACTGAGTTCCCACTTACGGATTTTTTTTGATGACAACAGAACTCGAAACTGAACTGCTAACTGCTGTTGAGCGCCGGCGCAACTTTGCTATTATCTCGCACCCTGACGCGGGAAAAACTACTTTGACAGAAAAGCTGCTGCTGTACGGAGGTGCAATTCACGAAGCAGGTTCTGTGAAAGCGCGGCGGGCTCAGCGACACGCTACGTCTGACTGGATGGCGATGGAACAGCAGCGGGGAATTTCTATTACTTCTACTGTTTTGCAGTTTGAGTATAAAAAATATCACATTAATCTGCTAGATACTCCGGGACACCAAGATTTTAGCGAAGATACTTATCGAACTCTGGCGGCGGCTGACAATGCGGTGATGCTTGAGGATGCTGCTAAGGGTTTGGAACCGCAAACTCGGAAGTTATTTGAAGTTTGTAAGCTGCGAAGTTTGCCTATTTTTACTTTCTTTAATAAGCTCGATCGCCCTAGCAGAGAACCTCTGGATTTGTTGGACGAAATTGAGAAGGAATTGGGGTTGCAGACTTATCCGGTAAATTGGCCCATAGGTACGGGCGATCGCTTTAAAGGTGTTTTCGATCGCAGGGCGCGCAAAATTCACTTATTCGAGCGGGCCAAACACGGTTCTCGCGCTGCTGTTGATACCGTCATCGAATTGGGCGATCCGCGCATTGAAGATTTGTTGGAACAAGACCTTTACTATCAGCTCAAAGAAGAGTTGGAACTGCTAGATGAGTTGGGAACTGAACTCGATTTAGATTTAGTTCGGGCGGGAAAAATGACGCCTGTTTTCTTTGGCAGCGCCATGAGCAATTTTGGGGTCGAACTGTTTTTAGATGCGTTTTTAGATTACGCTATGAAGCCGATCGCCCGCAAGAGCAGCGCCGGAGATTTGCCGCCAACTTATGAAGATTTTACCGGGTTTGTGTTTAAGTTGCAAGCGAATATGGACCCAAGACACCGCGATCGGGTGGCGTTTATTCGGGTTTGTACGGGCAAGTTTGAAAAGGACATGAACGTGACTCACGCTCGCAGTGGTAAAACGGTGCGTTTGTCAAGGCCTCAAAAGTTATTTGCTCAGGATCGGGAGTCGATCGAGGTTGCTTATCCGGGCGATGTGATCGGTTTGAACAATCCGGGAGTATTTGCGATCGGCGATACTATTTACACCGGCCAAAAACTGGAATATGAAGGGATACCCTGTTTTTCTCCTGAACTTTTTGCTTTTTTGAGAAATCCCAATCCTTCTAAGTTTAAGCAGTTCCGCAAGGGCGTTTCGGAGTTGCAGGAAGAAGGCGCAGTGCAAATTATGTACTCGGTTGATGAGTCGAAACGCGAGCCAATTTTGGCGGCTGTCGGACAGTTGCAATTTGAAGTTGTGCAGTTCAGAATGCAGTCGGAATATAATGTGGAAACGACGATCGATATGTTGCCTTACAGTGTAGCTCGTTGGGTTGACGGCGGTTGGGAGGCGCTGGAAAAAGTTGGGCGGCTGTTTAATACGGTGACGGTAAAAGATACTTGGGGAAGGCCGGTTTTGCTGTTTAGAAATGAGTGGAATTGCCGCCAGGTGGAAGGGGAGCATCCTGTGTTGAAGTTAAATGCGATCGCCCCTGTGGTTTCGGGTTTGGCTGTTAGCGAGGAGTGAGGGGGATAATTGGTTGATTCCGGGTTAGGTTAAGTCATTTTCAGAGCTGACACACGGGGCTAAAAACCGGGTTTTTTCGATAATTCTTGGTTTTGATTCGTAGATTCGACCAAAAACCGGGTTTCTTTGAAGGCTGACGCGCGGGTGGCCAGAAACCGGGTTTTTTCGATAATTCTTGGTTTTGATTCGTAGATTCGGCCAAAAACCCGGTTTCTTTGAAGGCTGACGCGCGGGTGGCCAGAAACCGGGTTTTTTCGATAATTCTTGGTTTTGATTCGTAGATTCGACCAAAAACCGGGTTTCTTTGTCGGAGTGTGTCAGTCCTGTTAATCTTATCCCCCAAACGTTTTAATAACTCTTTAGGTGATAAAATTGGTAAAGTAGCACCGGCGAAATCTCCTGCATCGCGGGTGACGATCGCCTCCAAGTTATCTGACAGCGCACAAGCTAACTGCACGGCATCTTCAAAATCGGTTAAATTAGATGCAAATGCTATTTCCAAAACGTGGCGATCGACTGCAGATACTTTCATTAATGCTAGTGTTTCAGCAATAGCTTGCCTAGCGCGATCGAGGCTGCGAGTTTGCCTTCGGACAATGTAGAAGATATTTGTTAAGGTTGTTGCCGTTACATATCCCTCAATTTGCTCATTTTCGATCGCCTCAAATAAAGCATCAGCATCCTCTACAAACGGTTCTCGTTCTAGCAAACTATCGAGGATAATGTTGGTGTCTATTAATACCTTCATTTTAGGTATTTCTCCACCAAACGCTCTTCTAACATGAGTGCAACTTCGGCATCTGTTGGAGGTGGCGTATCGGTTTTTGCTAGCCCTCTGAGTCGCTTCGCCGCACCTTTGCGATCGGGCCGCAATCTAATTTCAAATTCGTCATCTGTTGCGGGTGGTGTATCAGTTTTTGCTAGCCCCGTCATGGGTTCCACAAAATCATCTAGCAGAGGTTGGCGGGGTCGGAGTTCCTGTCTGATGGACTCAACAATCGCGTTGACTAGAGCTAATCTGTCGGTAACTGATAGTTTGTGCGCTTCTCGGCTTAATGGCAGCCAAGGAATTTGGGGTATTTGGGATTCGTTCATATTTATATTTTGATATTTTCTGGGTGTATTTTAGCAAATTTAGGGCTGACGCACGGGTAGCCAGAAACCGGGTTTTTCCCTTGAATATTTCGTTGTGATTCGTAGATTCAGCCAAAAACCCGGTTTCTTTAGTAGTTTCATCACCCAACAACTAACATAAACTGCTCTCGTTTAGCTGCGAAACTCAAGCAAGCTAAAATATCCTGTTGCGTGAGATAGGGAAAATCCTCTAGGATTTCTTGATAAGTCATCCCAGAAGCGAGATATTCCAACACGTCATAAACCGTAATTCTCATACCTCGAATACAAGGTTGACCACCTCGCTTACCCGGTTCGATCGTAATGATCTTAGCGATGTCTTGGTCTGACATGGCATTTTTCCTTTAGCTACTGTTTTAAATTTTAGCATCAAAAAATAGCGATTAAAACCTGGCGATTGAAATCGCTTCTTGTCAAACAAAGTCCGCGCAACGCGAGACTAAAAGAGCAAGGAAGTATTTAACCACGAATTGGCGTAATTCTTCAGTCCTCTTGTAGAGGACTTTAGCTTTGAGGCAGAGGTTTAAACCCCTGTCGGATCGTGGCGATCGCGCAATATCTCAGAAACAAATAATTTTAGTGAAATTATTTAAGTACCTGGCGGCAAAAGTTGCAACTAATGACAGCAAAATAGAGCTGTGTTAGAACAGTTATCGATCGACCAGCCAAGCTATCTTAGACAAGGCGCTAGTGCAATCACTGTCATGGCATCTCCAAACCCTCAAAATTCGGCGGATTTATCTGTGAAACAAGCTCTAGAGGCTGGGTTAGCTGCTTTGAAAGCGCGGGATTACGATCGGGCGATCGCCCTTTTAGAATCCGTTACCCAAACCGCAGCTAATCAGCCGTCGGGAATCCGCGCGCAGATGGGGTTAGTGGGTGCGTACAAAGCAACCGGTAATCTGAAAAAGGCGATCGCCCTGTGCTCTTCCCTCGCCAAAAGTCCCAACCCTCAAGTCAAAACTTGGGCCGATCGCACTTTAAAAGAATTAACCCCCCCTCCCCCCCCAAAACCACCGGAAAATAAACCAAAATCCGCAGAAACTCCCCCCGAAACAGGCTTTGTCGCCTTTGATGCCGGAACTGAATCGCCGAAAAAATCGATAGGGGGCGATGGCTTACGCCCCGCTTCGCTACGACCTACCGTAGACAAAAAAACAGGATTTTTACCTTTAGAGCCTGCTGTAGAGCCTGGGAACGCCAAATCGCAACCGATTTCCCCGCCACCTCCACCCCCCACAAGCCAGACTTCTGAACCGGAAAACTCGACCGAAACCGCACCCGAAACCGCAGAAATTAGCGGCGAAAATAGTTCCGCTTCCCCAACAGATATTCCCGGAGTCGCCAGCCCAGATATTACCACTTACCAACTCACTTGGCGCGACACCGGGCGCGCGAAAAGCCCGCGCCCGCTCAAACCGCTGAAGTTGCTGGAGTTTCGGATACAAGCCGTTGCAAGTGCGATCGCCCTATTTTTCCTAGCCCGGTTTATCCTGCAATTCCTGCTGACAAACACTAATTCTCTGTTGGTTCAGCTTTACATATTCACTAGACTGCCTATTTTCGCGCCGATTCAGCTTTTTTACCGCGATCCAACTCCGTTTGTTCAGATGGTTTTTGGATTGCTTTTGGCCTCGTCTCCCTGGCTGATAGACTCGCTGCTGAAACTGTTTTGCGGCATCGAAACCCTGCGCGGGTCAGTTTTATCCAAGCACAGCAAAGAAGCTAGTCGGGTACTGCGAAGCTTTTGTACGAAGCAAAATATGCCGACGCCGGTGTTGAAACTCTTGCCGCTGAATGTTCCTGTAGCTTTCAGTTACGGCGGTTTGCCCCGTTTTGCTCGGATTGCTGTGAGTCGCGGGCTGTTGGAACAATTGACGGATGATGAAATTGCCACGATTTTCGCGCGGGAGTTGGCCCATATCTCTCACTGGGATTTTGCGCCGATGTCGCTGGCGCTGCTGGTGATTCAGATTCCTTACCTGATTTATTGGCAGGTGGCGCACTGGCAAGAGCGGTTGTGTGATTTAATGACGATCGAGTTTTTGCGTTCTGCTGTTAAATTTGTGGCCGCTGCAATTTCTGCTACGAGTTACGGGATTTATAAGTTGTTGCGCTGGCCGATGTTGTGGCTGTCGCGCCGCAGAGTGTATTTTAGCGATCGCACTGCTGCGGAAATTACGGGCAATCCTAACGGTTTGACGCGGGCAGTGGCTAAAATTGCGATCGGCATTGCTGATAATATCGAACAGCAAAAACAAACTAGCTTTTTCCTGGAAAGTTTCGATCTATTGTTACCTGTAGGCGTTGGACAAGCTGTAACCCTTGGTTCTGCTGCATTACACGCGCCGCTAGAACAGATTTTGCTGTGGGATGTCAGCAATCGGGAGCGCAATTGGTTGACGGTTAACCGCGCGCATCCTTTGCTGGGAGAGCGTTTGAAGCTGTTGGCTCTTTATGCTCAATTCTGGCAACTGGAGACAGAGTTAGATTTGGTAGACGCGGGAGTGCAAGAACAACCCAGGAAAGGAAAATTGTCTCTGTTTAAGTCAATAGTCGAATTTAAAGATTCAAAACTATTTTTACAGGGTGCGCCGTTTTTTGGAATTCCGATGAGTTTGGCGATAGTCGGGGTGCTTTGGCTGATTGGGGGGATTTTTTCGAGGACGAGTATTTGGCAGTTGGATTGGCTTTGGGGCGATCGATCGATTATTTGGGGCTGTTTGCCGATCGGATTTAGCATCGGTACTTTGATGCGGATCAATTATTTCTTCCCGGATATTATACCGCGAGAAACCGCTTCGCCGAGTTTGCCGGAAATTTTGTCAAATCCCGATAGTTTGCCGCTGGATGCTGAACCGGTGCGGCTGGAAGGCCTACTTTTGGGTCGATCGGGTATGAGTAATTGGCTGGGACAAGATTTGATTTTGCAAACGGCGACGGGTTTGGTGAGGTTGCACTATGTTTCGAGGTTTGGCTACATTGGCTCTTTGTGGCCATTTTTGTTCAAAGAGACTACTCGCCCTAGCGATTTGATCGGAACATCTGTGGTGGCGACTGGTTGGCTGCGCCGGGGTGCTACTGTGGCGATCGACCTTGAAAGTCTCCGCAGTCAAGGAGGGAGGGTTAGTGACAGCGGACATCCGATTTGGTCTGCGATTTTGGCCTTTGCTGCTGCTTTTTGGGGCGCATACATTATTATCCAGGGGCCAAGGTGAGACGATTTTGGATTTTAGATTTTGGATTTTAGATTGAAGAATGGGAAATGACTTACTGCATAAGGGTTTCGAGGTTGCCTACAATTGCATTTTTTACAGGTATGAGGAATAGTTATCAGATTGCCGCACTCGATCGCGCACAACGCGCAGCCCCAGATGAGTTTTGAGTTAAACAGGGGATGGGCGATCGGATTCTGGAGTTGCTCCCTACGCACCCTACAGTCTATCCGTTACATCCGTTACATCCGTTACATCCCGTACATTGCTCGTTGCCGAACTTCCTTCGTAAAGAAAAGTTGCTTTTTTGCCAGCGGTCTGTTACATTAGTTTACATAAATTGGATTGAATCAAACAGCGCGATAACTTCAGTTGGCTAAAATCCCTTAAGGCATTGCGTAAAAATTGTCAACATCCCAACACAGCAAGTACAGCCAGCCGCTTGTCGGCTGTTTTTTTTCGATCGCTATTTTTGCTGTGCGGGATGAATTCTCAAAAGTGATTCAGATGTGGTTTCCGTTAAATACAGACTGAAATCTTCCTAAATAACTAGCTCTGTTACCAAGGCTGTGATACCTTTAAAGAATGCTCGGACTCTGCCGGGCCGGATTTAAGGGATAGTGGGTAAATGAGTAGTTCTCAGCATTAGGAGCGAGATTAGGAACGAGGTAAGATTACTGGCTGAAAAAATGTTAGCCATTTTATCCATCACTGTATTAAACTGAATACTGGCATTCCGATCGCTTACAATTGACATCCTTGGACATAAATTTCTAGACGGCGCTGGCTATAAACATTCTGAATCAAAACCGGAAGCAAGTAATACAGAATAGCCAATAGCCTAAACATTTGAGTGATGACTAAAAGTTTACACAACAACCTGAGATTTAAAAGCTCTCTGCATCGGCGGTTAAGTTCCGGCCTTATCAGAGTAAATCATCTTTTTGTTCTAAAAGGTGGGGGGAGCTGTCAAGGTTGGTGGGAGGAATGCGCCAATTCTCCGGTTATGTGGTGTTTGCCTGAAGTCAATATTCAGTTGACTTCAGGTAATTCTGTTCGAGCAAATTAATTAAAATCCAAGTCGGGAGGAATTTTTCATGTCTATTCGTCTTTATGTTGGCAATCTACCCAAGGAACTCGATCGCCAAGAATTGCAAGAAGTTTTTGCACCGGAGGGCGAATCTGTTACCACCAAGGTAATTACAGACCGCAAAACTGGAAAATGCCGAGGATTTGGTTTTGTGACGGTGCTAACCGACGAACAAGCCGACCAAGTTATTGAGAAATACAATGGCTTGATGTTCAAAGAAAACCCGCTGAAAATAGAGAAGGCATTACCCCGCTCTAAGGGTAAATCTGAGAAGGGCGAAGACGATCAGCAGCAGTCGCCCCAGTCACCACAGTTGGTGTCGGCATCGGCGTCTGTTCCAATGCCTGTGCCTGCGCCGCAGCAACAGCAGCGCTCGTCAGCTCCCCCTAGCCAAGGTGGAGGCGCCTCCAGCAAAAGCAATCGCCGTCGGGGTGACAACAACAAGTCTCGCCGCAATCAGTCAGCAGCAACGGTGTCGAGCCCTGATTCCGGCTCGGTGCAGCCAGATCCGCGCTGGGCGAGTGCTTTGGAAGAACTCAAGCAAAGATTGGTGGAAGCTCAGACTACTAATTAGTCGAAAATGGCGGCTAATTGCTGCTACCTCTCGACTTTGGTTGACTGAATGTATCTGGAAGTGCGATCGAGAATCGGTCAAAAAACCCTGTTGTCGATCGCACTATTTTATTGCAAAAAAACCTGTAATATCATGTCCTATCAATTACCATTAATATGGTAGGGGCGGGTTCACCAACAATACCCGCCAATAATTGACAATCTCAAAAACCCGCCCCGGCCGGGTTCTTACGGTCAATCGATCGCACCAGTCCCAATTCTTTAATCGAAAAAGGTATAAGTCCTCTTTATTCGATCGGCCCGAATTCGATTGTCTCAATAAACTCAAAAATCTTGTTCATAATTCCCTCAACTTCAGACTCCAGGGAACCCAATTCATCCCCCTCCTGATAAATGCGCTGACAGCTTACCGTGTAGCAAAAATCGTCAGCAATAAAAGCCATAAGTCCCCGGTAAGCATCCAACCGAGTCAGAGGGCGATCGTTTTCTTGCACGCTGATAGTTGCACCCCCAGGCAAATCTAAAACCACGAAATAAGCTTCTTCATCTTCTAAATATTCCGCGTGGAGTAACTTAGAATTGGGAACATTAGCCAGAATTGCCTGAGAAACAAAATTGTCGAGAAAAGACTTGAGATAACCTTCCTCGCCAACCGACTCGATTGTTTCTTCCACTTCACCAACAACAGGGAAATAATCAATTTTCAGCAAAACGCCAAAGTCATCTGAAAATGCGACACAGCTTTCTTGATCATCAATTTTACCGCCTCGTTCCTCATCAACGGGAATGGGAACGCTAAAATTGCCTTCAGGAGATACGTACCATGCCGCATCGAAATCAGACTCTTCGCCCTCTACTTCCGAGTAAGCAGCAATTACATCCTCAATAATTTCTGCAGCTTCCTCGTCTTCCACACCTAATGCTTGCTGGAATTCCTGAAGAAAAGCCTGGTGCTTCTGAGCTATTTCGCCATCTGCGACAAACATTGCTGCGGTTATGGCAAAAGTATCCAATACTAACTCATCGGGCATGGATTGCCAAGCAGTATTAAATAATGCTCCTAAACCGTCTTGGGCAACAATACCGGCGAGTCTTTGAAACATTGCTGACATATCATCTTCCGAGTATTCAGCAAATATTTCTGATTCCCAAAGTATGCTTTCTAAGATATCAGCATCCGTATCAGGGGAATTTGCCTCCGCTGCCACAAGTGCTACCGCTGCTACGGATTCTTCTAAAGTCAAGCTTGCTTCGGATTGGTCTTCTGAATTGAATATTTTATCAAACTTGCCCACAGGTTTTGCCCCGCTAGTGTTGAGTTTTGCTATTCATAGCCAATTTATGACATAAAAAGATAGTAGTCAATCGATTTTAGATTTTAGATTTTAGATTTTAGATTTTAGAATTGACTTGCGCGAGATAAATACGTTCGGCAAGTTTCATCGGGTACAGGTTTTTTATTTCTGGACGGATGAATCACGTGGCGGGTATCCTGGATGCGGGAATTGTCAGGGATACTCTGGACGCCGGACACGGCGTAGTGCTTCCCTACAGATATCGCACCCGACACGGCGCTGTGCCGTTTCCCTACAGATATCGCCTATTACCAGGGACTGCCAATTATTGTGAATCCGGCCCAAAACGTCGGGTGTGAGAAATCTGCATTTGGTACTTGCGCCGATTGGGTAAGGTCGATCGCGCCTTCAGTCCCCCGCAATTGACCGTTTTTAATTAAAATTTGTTTGTGGATCATTGCCAGTTGAGCTTTTCTGAGCGCTTCAGCTTTAATGTTTTCCGATCGCAAATTGCCGTAAAACTCGGTCATCAACGCCAAAGTGCCGATATCATTAACTTTCCACAAACTCGCTAGCGCTGATTTTACACCACTGCGGACGGCCAGTCCAGCAAATCCCATTTCTGCTGTATTGTCCCCGATCGCAGTTTCGCACGCACTCAGCACTAATAATTCTACTTGTCGGCGATCGTACCACTTCGCCAACCTAAATTCATCTAGCGCCAAAGAGCTGTCCCACAAATCAATCTCAGCTTCTTTTTTTCCATTTTCGCCTTGAGGAAAACTGGCGTGAGTAGCTAAGTGAACGATTCCAAATTCCTGTTGTTCTCGCTGTTTTCTCAGGTTTTGCAGGGTAAATTCTTGATTGAGAAAAGAGCGACCTTGCCACAAGGGAAATCCTGCTGGATTTTGCGTTTCTGTTCTCCTCCCGGCGATCGCAGATAATTCGATCGGCACTGCTGGCAAACGCTCTTTCTTGGTGTGTGGAAACTCTGAAGCACCCATTGCTAAAACTTCGGCATTCAGCAAACTTTGATAATTGGTGTTAGTCAAGCTGATGCTGGGAATTGAACCTAGACTGTATTTTTCTATTAAAAATTGGTTGCCATCGTGTAAAGCTGCTATGGGCAATTGGCGCAAACCGGCATCAAATGCAAAAATGAGAGTGTCGATATTTAATGATTCTAAATTTTGAGAAATCGGTGCAACTAACCATTTGTAAAGTTCCTGGGCGCTTGGCAAATATCTTGTATCTTGCGAACCCCAAGGATTCCCTAAATATTCCTGCAAATATTTCACATTTTTCTTTAATTCTATTATTGTGGCAAGGGCGACTTTTTTGATAATTGGAGGGCCATCTGGAACTACTAAAATTAGCCACAAGTCTCGGATACCTGCCACAACGTAAACAATTACAGCTTGCTTCCCGGTTTCTTCCTTAATTGTTTTGAGAGTTTCTCTTAGATATTGAACGTTGATTTTTTTATCCGTGAAATTTTCCCCATAATAATTTTCGTAGTCTTGTTCAAAGAGTTGGTCAATTAAAGCAACAGCATCGTTAGCATTGCCTTGTTCTAAAGTTTGTTCTACGAGCAACCTGCTAATTGGTGAGGGAAAGAGATTTGGGATATCTGCGGGTGGGGGATTTTCTGCGATCGGAGTTGCTACGGGTGCTGGAGTTGGTTCGGGAGTTGGGGCGGGTGCTGGAATTGTTGCGGGAATTGGAGTTGGTGGCGGCGCTGGAGTTGGTGCGGGAATTGGTGCGGGCGCTGGAGTAATACTCGGTGAATCTTGAACTGGCGCTGTATTTATTGCAGCTATTCTCTCCCAAAGATCAGAAAGATTGACATCAAAGGGTTCAGAATTAGCAATCGGTAAACTAGGAGTTTGCACAATTATTTCCGGCGGAGTTTCTGCGACTGAAACAGTTAAATTGTCAGTAGATGTCTGTGTGGAAATTAGGTTATTTGCTTCGGCTCCCGCAATCGTGTTAACTGACGGGGAGTAAGGAAGTTCTAGGGAGATAATTGTTTCATTGTTACGCTTCCAATCTAATTCGGTATTTCCCGTTTCAGCATTTTGGTCGATCGAGGTTTGTGCTCCCAATAAATCGCCAATTAAAAAAGCTAACTCCTGTTGCGGAGTTTGGCTTGGGCTGACAGCGGGCGCGGGTACGATCGCACTTGTAGGTGCGGGTACGATCGCACTTGTAGGTGGTGGCTGAATCTGAGTTACAGGCTGGGTTAGAGAGGCAAGAGGGGCTGTGGGCGCGGGATTTGGCGCGTTTGAAGGTTGAGGGGCGATCGCAGGTTGAGCGCCGAGGGAGGAGTTGATTTGGGAAACAGAGGGAAGGGTAGGCCTCGAAGCTAGGCGGGCAGCAGCGTTTGGGGTTGTGGGTGTTGAGGGCTGGGTGGGGCGCGCGCGGGGTGGCAGTAGGAATAAACCGGGCAATTCAGGTAGTTGGAAGTTGAGGGGAAAACCAGTTATCGGATCGGGTGTTGCCGAAGGTGCGATCGAAGTTTCGGGTGTTGCCGAAGGTTCGATAAATATTTGGGGAATTGGGAAAGGTGCGATCGAGCTTTCGGGTGTTGGGGCAGGTGCGATCGAGCTTTCGGGAGTTGCCGAAGGTGCGACGGGTACACGCGGTGGGAGTTGCCGTGAGGGCGTGCTTGCGGGCGCTGGAGTCGGTGTTGGGGAAGGCGCTGGAGTAGCTGCGACTGTGGGTGCGGGCGTGGGAGTAGCTGCGGCTGTGGGTGCGGGCGTGGGAGTAGCTGCGGGTGCGGGTGCGGGCGTGGGAGTCGCTGCGGGTGTGGGTGCGGGCGTGGGAGTCGCTGCGGGTGTGGGTGCGGGCGTTGGAGTCGCTGCGGGTGTTGGAGTAGCTGCGGGTGTCGGTGCAACTATTGGCGGCGGTACGGAAATAATTTGAATGCGATCGACATCCTGTCTGTGAGTATAGAGATAGGAGTTATCCGGCAAAATTGTTTGAATAGGATTAGAATTTCCCCTAGTAATTGCACCCGCCGTTCCATTTGTGGCAGAATCACCGACAATAAACGGCGTTAATCCTGCGCCTCCGTGGCGGATAATTATAGTACCGCCGCTGCTATCTCCAGGACTTCCAGCGGTAGAAATGCTAGCATTAATGCCGTTGCTGTCTGTGAAGGAATTGAGCGATCGAAAAAACCCTCCCATCTGAATCTCGACATTGCCTCCCGTACCCTTGCCGAGACTACTTTGAGCGTTAATTTGACTCACCGTAATATTGCCCGCAGCACTGCGGTTATAAGCCGTGACATTCCCTGCATTCCCCTGCGCCGAAGAGTCAATTTCACCAACAGTAATACTTCCGGTAGCGTCGAGCAAGATACTGCCACCATTACCAGCAGACGAGGTATTGATATCGCCCGCAGCAATATTAGTTCCAGCGCTCAAAGCAATATTACCGCCAGTGTTAGGGGAAGTCGCATCGAGATTACCTGTGGTGATTTCTCCTTTGTCGCTATCCAAAGAAATTCCGGTCGCTGACTTAATATTTTGGGCGGTAATATTATTCGTAGTAAAAATGTTAATTGCACCGGAATTTTTGGTGATATCATCTTCAATATTGATGCTGTTGAGGGCAGTCGCTTTGCCAACATCTTTACCAAAATCCACACTTCCCGCCTGGGGTTGAACAGTAAGACTGTAAGGCCCGTCAACAGTAGACTTAAAAGTAATATCGCCAGTATCTAAGATTTTGACCGACAGGTTGTCACCTAATGTTACCGGAGCGTTAAAAGTAATGTTATTACGGTTGGTTTCGATCTGGCCACTGGCAGTAATAGAGTTATTGGCCTTAACATCAATATTGCCACCACTCACAGTAATACTGGGAGCGAAAGTGCGGGAATTAATATCAGATGTCGAAACTGTTCCGCCAGCAATTATGGTGATATCTCCGCCCTTACCATTTGCCGCAGCGGTAATAATTGGGCCTGCAGTTGTGTCGATATTACCGCCGCTTTGAATGCGAAGATTGCCGCTATTGGCGTTGAACCCACTTAATAATAAAGCGCTACCAATTCCTGCCGTACTGATGTTGGTTCCAGCTTCGAGGGAAATATTGCCGCCGTTGTTGCCGCCGATCGCATTGATGATTCCGGCGGTAGTGTCGATCGCCCCGCCGCTTTTAAACGTGATTGAGCCGCCGTCTTGATTGCCGATCGCCCGGATGTCGCTGGTAGTAATATTTCCCCCAGCATTTAGATTAACAGTGCCGCCTGTGTTAGTTTTAAGATCGGGAGATGGACCGTCATAACTTGTCAATAACTGGTCTGTAGTAATATTGCCGTTGCTATTAGTAAAGTTAAGATTTCCACCCTTTATTCCAGATACTAATACATCGCCTATATTAATGTCACCGCTGGCAGTAGATAAAGTAACATTGCTACCGTTGCCGTTACTAGAAGTACCCGCGATCGCGGTTCCTGTTGTCGGTGTTGTGATGCCGGTGCTGGCTTGAAGAGTGATATTTCCAGCAGCGCGATCGCCCGTGACATTAAGCGTTCCGGTATTTATGGAACCGACAGTGCTCGTAAGTGCGATCGGGCCGCCGTTTTGATTCGCTGTTACAGTGAGATTGCCAGTCGTAATATTGCGATCGGCACTCAAAGTAATTGACCCACCATTTTCCGGTAGAAAAATCGTAGCATTTCCTGAATCCTGAGAGCTGGTTGCATTTAATTTTCCTATAGTGATGCTGCCATTCGTGCTAGTAAAATTAACAATTCCGCCTTGCAATTTACCATAGTTTAATACGTTACCTGTTATAATATTTCCACTTGTAGAGAGATTAATATTGCCGCTATTACCGCCGTCTGAAGAATTATTGATTTCGCCAAGCTGGATATTTCCATTTACGCTCGTAATATTGATATTTGCACCATCAGATTGTGAAGGGTCTTCACTGTAGGTTAATATCTCACCTAAAGTAATATTCCCTCTTGCTTGTACATTGACAGAGCCAGGAATGCCGACAGAAGCGCTATTACTCGTATCTATAGATCGGGGAGTCTGGAAAATAATAGAACCCTGTTCGCTGATGATACTAACATTACCGCTATTTCCATTAGCCTTGATGAAACCATTATCCCTACTAACAGTTTCTAAACAAAACCAGAAAGTAGCACAGCCGATCGAGATATCGTTTTTTGCTTTAATGGTAATATTACCCCCTCCATTAGGTGCGGAAGTAGTTATATTTTCCGCACCCGCTGTATTTCCTGCTATAACAGTAAAGCTGCCACCTGCATTCACAGTAATATCACCGCCAACGCCATTACCAGAAATATTATTAGCAAGAAGTGCTTCTGTTGAAATATTTCCCCCAGCACTCAAAGATATATAACCAGCATCACCCGCAATATTATAGACTGAAATAATTCCCGCTTGAATGTTGCCTGTAGCTTGCATAATTATAGGACCTACATTATTGGGCTGGTTATTATAATTGTAAATGTTTTTTACTTGAATATTGCCGCCAGATCGCAAAATTATAGAGCGCGAAGTAGCTAAAATAAATTCATCTGTACCAGGAGAAGCATTAGCAAAAGCTGCATCTGGACTTGTGATTGAAATACCACCGTTAAAAGTAATATTTCCTTTTCCTAAAGTTGTATCTATCTTCAGAGAGGCACCCGTATATCCCCCAGAGATATAGTCATTGGGCTGCGTAAATATTGGATCGTACAAACTGGTAAAATTAGCAGGTTTGCCCGAACGATCGAGAATTGACATATTATTGCCACTGCGAAAGTGAGCATCTGTAGATATGATGCCATCACTCACTAAAGTCAGATTTCCACCGCTGACAAAAGGCGTTTGCGAAAGATGGTTCAGCGCCAAAAGATCGATACTTTGATTGCCCTGAATGTAGAGATTACCGCCAGCATTAGCCACAAACGGATTTGCCACGCTATCGCGCACCCGCACTGTAATGTTAGCCAGCAAATTCAAATCGCCTGTTGTACGCAACAGACTTTCAACTAATGTCAAATTGCGATTAGCTGACAGCGTTGCATTCTCCGCAGTTACTTCTTTAGCAGCGACATCTCCATTCTCTACCTGCAAACCAGAACCAGTTAATTCTATTTGCCCTCCAGCGTTGACTGTCACCCCCGTTGCACTTCCTCCGCCACCAGTCAACAACTGCGGCAAAGATGCAACCGGCAACACCCAATTTTGAGGCAAACTGCCTGCTACAGATTGCGCCTGAATCTCCAAACTTAACAGATTTCCCGGTTGACTAATTCTGACTAAACTCTCACCCGGTACAGCCACAATAATAATATTCCCTCCCGGTGCAGAAACTTGTCCCGTACTCAAAACCGTGCCGCCCAATAAAGTTAAATTTTGCCCTTGTCCCACTGCCAAATTGCCTAAATTGACAATTCCTCCCGGTTGCGTATTTGTAAAAGCAAAACTATTAGGATTTCCGATTAATTGAGTATAATTATTAGTACCAGCCGCACTAAACCAGTTATTGCCAAAATCGATGCCCGTCGCAGTAGTCGCAGTGAAAGCAGCAGGCACGTTCAAACTGGCATTTGTGCCAAAAACAATCCCCGCCGGATTCATTAAAAATAAATTGGAATTGCCGCCCGTTATTTGAATTAATCCGTTAATCAGCGAAGCATCGCCGCCGACAACTCGCCCTAAAATATTGCGGATATTGGGATTTGATATAAAATTGGCAGTTTGCCCTTGAGTTAAACCAAATTCTTGGAAACTGTGAAAGAGATTTGTGCCGTCACCGGATTGTTGGCCGCCGTTGATGTTGAATTGGTTGCCGCTGGGAGTAATTTGAGTATTGGTGCCGTCGGTTGCGGGGGTAATTTGGGCTGTGGCTGTTTGGGATGCGGGGAAAAGTCCTATTTCCCACATTGCTAAGGTGGTGAAGGAGAGGAAGGTGAGGAAAAAGCGGGGTTTTTTGTGTGTTGATTTCATGGTTTTGTTAGTAGATGATGTTTCGTACACTCTGATAATTGCGAAAGTCCGCCAGCGCCCTCTGACAGTCCCAAATTCCGTCAATCCGCCAGGGAATGAATTCCCTGGCTAATAGCGAAAGTCCTCTGAAGAGGACTGTAGAAAAAGTTTAATGTCAGTCCACTTTAGTGGACTTTTGCTTTGAGGCAGGGAATTCATTCCCTGCCGGAATTAACGTCACATCCCGCGAGTCCGCCAGGGAATGAATTCCCTGGCTAATAGCGAAAGTCCTTTGAATAGAACTGTAGAAAAAAGTTTGATGTCAGTCCACTTTAGTGGACTTTTGCTTTGAGGCAGGGAATTCATTCCCTGCCGAAATTAACGTCACAACCCTGCCGGAATTAACGTCACAGCCCCTTACTATTTCCTGTCTTCCCTCCTTTGCAAATCTCGCAATTGCTTCTCTACTTTTTCCACCATTGGCAAATCTCCCAAGGTTGTATATCCATCTTTTGCCATTCGCAAATATTTCATAGCTTCCAGATTATTTCTCATGGCTGAATGAACTTGTCCCAATCCGTATCTAGCGGCCGTCAACTCCTCAATATCGTCAGGTTTCGCCGTATTAATCACCTTGGAATAGTAGACTTCAGCCTGGGGAACCAGTTGTAGCTTTTCTAGATACAAATCGCCCAACGTGCGATAAATGGGCGGTGTTTTCATGCCTGTTTCTTGTAAATTTTCTAAAATTTCTCTTGCTTCGGCAATCAAGTTTGTGTTAAGATAAACGCTAGAAATGGCTAATTTTTTGGCGTTTTCGTTAGGTACTTGTTTGTCGATCGCCCCAACCTCACTTTTCACCCTTTCCACCTCAGTCTCATCCAGCAAGCTAAACTCGATATCCCCCTCCCCAACAGCACTTTCTGAAGAAACACCCGTATTCGCCTCGACAATCAATCGGTACCTAACACCCGGTTTCAGCGCCGGTTCCCCCGGATACACAGCCTCAGTACCGCTAACAGTCATTTCCCAGTTTAATTTCGCTCCATTTTCCCGGAGGCTCAACTTATAGCTAGTAGCACCAGCAACCGGATTCCACCGCAAAATTGGCTTGCTGTCGAGCAATTTCGTCCGCCGCGGACTGATAATATAAGGAATTGGCGCGCTATTCCAAGCAATTTTATCGTCGCCGCGATCGGGACATTTAATCAAGTCCTTGCTGCAATCAGATTTCGACTCTTGTTTGGCTAACAAACAGCTATTCAATTGATTTTCACTCCCTGCGATCGACTTAATTCCCAAATCTGCACATTGGATAGTCAGTTGTGCGTTTTGTGCTGTTCGCAGTGTGTCTCCCGGATAAATCGGCGTACCGCTGGTAGGGCGGACAATTAGCCCGTTTTGGCGCTCGATCGCAACTTCCCCGCTACTATGGATAATCAGTCCGTTGGATATTCTGTTACTGGCTGCTAGTGCGGTAGTTGCGATCGAGCTTAAAGCTATAGAAACTGCAATCCTGATTTTCACTTGATATTTCCTTTTATTCGTAAATGTTGTTTAGCACTTTGGATACATTGCTCTTGTTCTGGTACGCTAGATTTAGAATATTTAATCGTTTTTTCCCAGTGTTCTAACGCTTCATGGGGCTTACCTTTAGTTTCCATAACCCGTGCTAAAAAACAGTGAGCTTCCGGGCTATTGTCTGTCAATCCAATTGCTGTTTGAAAATCTATCTCTGCATCGTCATACTGCTGTTCTTTAAACCGTATCCAGCCGCGATTTTTGATACAAGCAGCTTTTACACCGTCGTATTTAGCGTGTTCTAAACAAAGGTTGATCGCCTTTAAAGCTGCTTGATGTTTATCCTTGCGAATGAATAATTTAGATATTTGAGCAGAAGCATCAGGAAGTCCTCGCAATACAGCATTTTGCATGGCCTCTAACGCACCGCGATCGTCATTCAATTCGTCGCACAACATAGCTAAATTATAGTAAGGTTGTGCATAATTCAGATTAATTAAGCTGGCTAATTTGTAGAATAATTTAGCAATTAAAGGTTTATTTTGACGGTGGTTTGCCATGCCAATTTGATTCGCAACTGGGGCAAGTATCGGGCCCATTAACATATAACTGCTAGCGGTAGTAGCTAAACCGATTCCCAGGCGCTGCATCAAATTAGAAATAAAAATAGAGATATCGTTGTTTGGGCGATCGTCCACCACATCATCCGCAGCAGCCATCAAAGGGCGATCGCGCTTTAATTGCAGTAAAGTCAACCCATCAAAAGTTGGCTGCTGACAGAGCACTGGTATCGCACTCGCACCGGGAAACTGAGATTCCCATTTCTGTAAATAATCCTTAGCTTTTCGTACTGCTAAAAACAAAGGATATTCTTTGCTTAAATATCCGAATAAAGACTTAACAAAATCGTGAGCAATTTTTTCTGGTATCGGCGCACGCATCACAATCATTGACGGTAAAGGCAAGCCTCCAGCTACTAAATCTGCTGCCAATTGGAGGCTAGAACACGAGTTTAAAATTAGCAACTCCAATCCTTGAAAAATTGATTTTTCCAACCCCTCTTTTAAATAGTCTATTGTGACAGTATTATCGCAATCTGCTTCATTAATATGCAGCCATCCATTGACAGCATTGCTATTGCTATGCCCGCCGTAATATAAAATCTGCCAATTTTTTTCATCCTCTAACAACTTCTCGCGTAGCTTTTCCGGTGTTGGCTGTTGCATAAATTCTAACTTGCAGCGATCGCCAAAAGACATTTGAAGACTTTTCTCATCTTGTTTCAGATCGAGTCCGTCACTATTACCGGAGACACATAAAATTCTACCTCGCGAAGGCAGAGGCATTCCGCCTGTAGTTGCCTTTTTGAGAGCTTTTCTATACTGGGACGGACTTTTAATTATTTCACAGTTTTTGTAATCTTCGCGAAATTTCCACGCATCCCAAGGCAGATGCCAATTTTCCGAATCTTTGATTTCGAGAAATACTTCAAAGCACCGATCTCGACCACCAAACGCATCAACTACATTTCTAAAATTATGCTCAATTCCCGCATAAAACTCCTCACTACTCAGCCACAGCCTCATAGATTCATTCAAATATTGATAGATCAATTGAGGATTATCTTCACAAATATTGGTTGTCCCTGTAGCCTTAACTTTAATTCTAGAAAGGATGTTGCTAGATTTTCCCGCACGACAAATAAGTTGCCATCTTTTTTGCAGATCATCAACTTCCGGGGCTGGTGGCAAACTTCCTTTAAATTTATGAACTGTTGTTTGGTTTTCTTGAAACTCCCCTGTGATGTCGGGAAAACCCTTGTGTAAATCCCCAATCCCTAAACCCAAGATAAATCTTAAGCTCATAAATTAGACGCGAGTAGAGTTAATCGAGATATCATACCACAAAATTTTCTGTGACGCTGAAATCATCTAAAGCTACTCGAATACTAAAACTCTCGTCTCGATCGACCTCAATATCCTTCAGCAAAATGTACCTCTCCTGAATCCTTGATTGTGACTCGGTTAGATTTTTACCGATGTCGGAGATTAAGGAAAGTTTAATATTCTGGGGCAGGTAACGTTCTCCGATCGCCGGATGCAGTTGAACGTGAACTCTGACAGTGCGATCGCTCTCTTCAGCAATCGCCACCAACAAAGCCACCGTTGTCCTTCCCAGCCGCATTCCCAAGTCAATCAACTTAGCCCGCGTGACATCGGCTTCGGGAAACCTATTGATGCTACTTTGACTGCTCTGTAACGCAGATTCTTCTCTCGAATTTCCACCTCCTCGTAATGCAAAACTGGGGGTTTCGTCAGGAGAAATCAAGTTTTTTAAATTTTGTTTACCTCGATCCAATTGCTGCAAACATCTGTCTACAAAATTTTGCCACCAATTGCCTAACTGAGATTCAACCGGATTTTGAATCTCCACCTGAGAAGTTTGTGTCTGCTGGTTAAATACCGCTTCAAAAGGCAGCCAATCAGCCGTAAATACATTCATCAACCACTGACTGAGGTTAATTTGAGATTCCAACAAATGTTCTAGATGCCCTAAAAAATCATCCAGGGAATGCAATTCGCTCAATACTAATTCCCCCGCATCCGCATTGGGAGAAAAACCAAGCAATCTCGCTTCCTTTTCCTCCTCATCAATTTCTACAGCAATATAGCCAATGCGTTCTGCCCTTGCTTCCACCGGCACTGGGCAAATCTCAGGCGGATGTGCAGATGAATTCTGGTTGCCAGTTTCTTGAGTTTGATGTCGATTTTTAATTGGACGGCATTCGATTTTTCCCAATCCTTTAACATACAAATCTCCCGCATCTGCAAACAGGCGAATTACGGGATTCCAGCTATCGCATTCAGTCAAGTCAGTCTCAATATCGATGATTTTTAGATAATCGCGAACTGCCAGCACTGCCAAAGTATTGAGATAAACTTGCTCGTGCCTTTGCGGGTGGCGCTGTTGGGTGGCAAACTGCTGAGCAACTTGCAGTGCCTTCTGAGTAATTGGCATTGGCAAAGATTCGATTTCCCAAAGGTTGTTATGGTTCATTGTTTTGGTACACTCCTGGTATATTTAAAGTTTGATATCCTTGGTCTTCGCAAAATTTTTGCAGCAGATGACGGCAGTCATTGTTGAACAATTGATATAAAGTAGAATGGGCGCAGCCAAACTCTTTGGCGAGTTCTTTAAGACTTTGACCGTACAAACATTTTCGCTGCAATAAAACTTGACAATTTATCTGCGGTTTGCCTCTAACGTGTCTGCTTTTTAACTCGTTATTTGGATCGGTTTCTATCCATGCGAGAAGTTCGTCCAAATAGAAACTTACATCATAATCGGCGGCGAGATAGTCAATGGGATTGATGGTTTCTTTGTCTTGTTTTCCTTCTGAGGACGCTATTCGACGGCGGTTTGGTGTCTCACTTTCTTTTATTGGGGCCAGACGACAATCAAAAAGCCGCCTTTCGAGATAGCTATTTAACCAAGTAGTAATCAGGCTTTCTTCGGGATCGTAAGGTCGTTTTGCTGTGGTAGCTTCACATAAATTTCGATTGAGATAGATCCAGGTTTCTTGCAATGCCTCTTCATAGTAAGGTGTTTTTGGTTTCCAGAGTTTGCCGGATTTGATAATCTCTCGAATTAGTTGATTCAAGAAACGACTTCGCCTGATACTGCCGGGGGGCTGCTGGCAAGCTTTGGTGACGAGTTCGACGATTTGCTGGTGTGCGGGATCTCGATCGAACTTTTCCGATTTTACTGAGCACCCAACAGCATCGGTTTCGTCGGATAAGTGGTCTTCCCCCTCGGAGGGGTTGGATTTATCAGTCATAGTTAAGTGCGGCCGCAACTTTGTTCCTACATTTATTTATCAGGGTAAGTTGGAGGAATTTATGCGAAATTCAGAAATTTTTTTCAGAGGATGGTTGAAAGTCTTGCTGTGCGGTGGATTGGGCAGTTGAATTAGATGTGAATTTTTGTTAAGACGCATCAAAACCTGCATAAACCGGGTTTTTGCGATTTATGCAGGTTTGTAACGAAGTCTTCTGCGAAAAACCCGGTTTATGACCACCCGTGCGTTATTCGATCGCCCTTAAATCCCCAAAACACCCGTGGTTCCGTACTTCCACGCAGTCTTTGCCAAACTCGACAAAAAAAACTGGAGAGTTTTGCATAAAACTACCGAGCTCACCCTGATAAATAAATAGAAAGAACAAAAAGGCTTGAGGGGCGATCGATCTTTAGTGTTAACAAGCAGATCGATCGCGCAATCCGGCTATCTCGCAATCCCGAACTCCGGCTCTTGTTGAAACAAGAGCCTCAAAGCGAAAGTCGTCGGTCGCCGACTGAAGAATTTACCAGTCCTCTTTGAGAGGACTTTCGCTATGAGGCGGGGAATTCATTCCCCGCCGGATTCTGGGAAAGCGCGTTATTCGATCGCCCTTAAATCCCCAAAACACCCGTGGTTCCGTACTTCCACGCAGTCTTTGCCAAACTCGACCAAAAAAACTGGAGAGTTTTGCATAAAACTACCGAGCTCACCCTGATAAATAAATAGAAAGAACAAAAAGGCTTGAGGGGCGATCGATCTTTGGAATGAGAATTAAATAACTTCCACAAGTTTGTGGGATGGGCCTAAGAGCCCGTCCTTTTTGGATGGGCTCTTAGGCCCATCCCACTTTCAAGAGTGGAAGTTATTTAATTCTCATTCCTTAGCAAAAGGCAGTAGCTTCAACATTAATCAAAACCAACAAATTGTAGTAATCAAGTCCCCTTACGACGAAATTTCTACTTGGAATACTAAACTAAATCAAACCTACATTCCTTACGGTAGAGAAGGAAGAATAGGACAACAACGTCAAGCAGTTGAAGATAGTAATGCTGGCAGGAATAGGGTTTTGCGTAGTGCGTCCAAAGCTTCTGAATACTATGATAATGCTTCTTGGGACTTGCTCGATGCTCTCGAAAACGGCACAGTTAAACTAGAGGCAATATCAGATGATAATTTACCCGAAATCATGCGAGGGATGACGCTAACAGAAAAAAGCATATGTAGCTGGAAAGAAAACCGAAAGAGAGGCCATTAAAAAGACCATCCGCGACTTATCTCAAAAGCGTACAGCATATATTGAACAACAGCGCCAATCTAGTACCAATAGTGGTGAAAATACTCTCGATCGCGTAATAATCCAAAGTCTCCGCCAGCAATTAGCCGCTAAAGGATTCAAGCTTAATTAAAAGAACGCAGACGACATTTCATCTGCGTTCATCTGTGTTTATCTGCTAATATCTGCGGTCAAAAAATCCCAATATCCCAATTTAATATCATGGTCGATCGAGCACGCTCAAAAGCTGGGGCGGGTTTACAGAATCTCTCGTTTCTATTGTAGATATTGGTGAACCCGCCCCTACAGGAATTATGGTCAATTCGCCTGACATGATATAACTACTTCGCCGCAGGTAAAGACAACTGAGGCGAAGTTTTAGGGTAGCTTCCATTCACGGGAATCGCATCCGGTTCCTGCGAAAGCAAAAACTCGCGAATAACCCTAGCAACTGCTCTTTGAGCTAAACCGCCGACTACTTTCTGCCCCATATTCTGCACTTGGGGTTTCACCAATAACTGCGGAAGAAGCTGCAATACTTTCATCCCGTCAAAACCGGGAGTTGATTGCAAAATATCCCAAATCCGTTTGATGTGTTGTAGGTTTTTTTGTTCAGTTGGTGAAACCACAGGTTGATTTGCCTTGACTCCAAACCATTCGCCGACGACTGCTTTGGCGTTAGCAAAGGCGTTGCTGGAAAGTGTGTCGAGACTTTTGACTAATTCGAGGACAATACGATCGCGAATGAAATCTCCTCTTTCGGAAAATAAATATTCTAATGCTTGGTTCAAGATTTTGCTGACATCGTAATCCTCGCTCTCGCGGGCATTGTTGAGCAAGTTTTCTAAGCGGTTCCAGCGGAATTCGCCTTGTTTGAACAGCAAATCTTGCAGGGATGCTCTCAATTCCGGTGCGGGGTCGCTCAACAGCCGTTTTGCAACGTAAGGATAGGCTTTGCTCAACACTTTGAATTCTGGATCGACATTAATGGCAATCCCTTCTAACGTGACGAGCGATCGAATAATCAAAGCATAGTAAGCTGGAACCCGGAAAGGATATTCGTACATCACCGCCGAAAGTTCGTCAGTAATGCTTTTGAAATTGAGTTCGGCAACGCTAGCACCCAAAGCATTGTTAAATACCCCCGCCAAAGCTGGAATAATTGGCGTTAAATCCGTATCTGGCGTTAAAAACTCCAACTTGACATAATCTTTTGCTAAACCTTCAAAGTCGCGGTTCACCAAATGCACCACAGCTTCCAACAAGCCGTATCGCTGATAAGGTTTAACTTCGCTCATCATCCCGAAATCGAGATAAGCTAATTGACCGTCAGGAGTTGCCAAAAGATTGCCGGGATGCGGATCGGCGTGAAAGAAACCGTGTTCTAGAAGTTGTCTGAGAGAGCACTGCACCCCCACTTCAATTAAGTAAGGAGCGTCGATTCCTTGAGCTTTAACGGCCTCTAAATTCGTAAGTTTGATGCCGGTGATCCACTCCATTGTTAAGACGCGGCGGCGGGTATATTCCCAGTAGATGCTGGGAACATAAATGTCTTTGATGTGGCCGTATAGTTGGGCAAACCGTTCGGCATTTTGACCTTCGTGGGTGTAGTCCATTTCTTCGTAAATGCGCTCGCCCAACTCGTCCATAATTGCTGCGAGGTCACTGCGAATTATTTTGAAGGTGTTTTGCGCCCAAACTGCAACGCGCCGCAGGATGTAAATATCTAAGCCGATGTTTTCGGCTAAACCCGGTCGCTGGACTTTGATTGCGACTGTTTCTCCGGTTTTGAGTTTGCCTTTGTAGACTTGTCCGAGAGATGCTGCTGCGATCGGATCGGGGCTGATTTCTGCGTAGATGTCTTTGGGGTGGGCGCCCAATTCTTCTTGGATGAATTGATATGCTACTTCGTTGGGAAATGCTGGCAATTGGTCTTGCAGCGTTGTTAGTTCTTCTAAATATACTGGCGGTACTAAGTCGGGGCGTGTTGAGAGTGCTTGTCCGATTTTGATGAAAGCTGGGCCGAGTTGACCCAGAATTTCTCGCAGTCGGACGGCGCGGCGCTTTTCGTTGGTGGCGGTACGACCTGTTTTGCCGTCGAACCACACACTGAAGGCAAAGCTAAAAAATGTCCAAACAACGCTCGACAGCCTTCCCCAGACTTGTAGAGGTCGATTTCGGTACTGGGCTGCGATCGCCACTGGATCGTACCGAACAGCATCTCCGGCTAACTCGAAAGCTATGTCTCTGGCTGATTTGAGCCGATCGTCCGTTACGTGCTCCGTCTCTAGTGATACTGGTACTGCTTGCAGGGGAATTGTATTTGCATCTTGGAGATTGCTTAGTACAGCCTGAGTCCCTGAATTTACATAAGTTGGCGGGGAGGCTGGCGATACTGTCTTGACATTCATAAATCAGACCTAGTGTGAAGCATTGTAAATATATTGTAACAATTTAAGGAAGAAGACCCTTCTTCCTTCTTATATACTTACTCGCCGCTGGATCTTTGGAGTCGATCGCGAATGCCTGATAGTTGCGATTGGCTGCTGACGGGCGATCGAGGTTGGGGCATTTCGGTATCGGGCCAGTTCGGTAAGTCGTTACAGGGACAGAACTCCGGGGGCATTCCGGTTTGTTTGAACACTACGGGCATAGCGCAGCGCGCGCAGGGACTGATTTCCCAAGCTGGCGTCAGCAGTTGGGCAATTGTTTCGTTTGTGCCTTCGAGGTAACAGTCTCCGCTGTCGCGGGAGATGATTTTTTGCCAGCAGTCTTCAAATTCCTGGCTGTAGCGATCGCCCGCATTTACCGATTTGGGCTCCAGCGCTTCGGAACCGTTGCGAATTAATACTTTTTTGCCTAACTGAAACCAGTAAGCAATATATTTTCTTACTTCACTATCTGATGCCATAACTTTTAGTCAACCCTTCAACTAATTGATTATTTTAGACTTTGAATTTGAAATCACCACTCTTTCTTAAGAGACATTTTATCTTTTACATAATTTCAAAATTCGGCTATTCCTCATGTCTAATTGTTGGGCTTCCCCCCTAGGGATTAGGTTTTTTTACTAATTTATATGACTCTTGATTTTTCAATCTTAGTTAAAATCATAGCTGATTTTTAGTTAAAATTGTCGTTCGGGAAACCGATATTTTTTCTCTCTTGTCGATCGCGACTCTGGCTGTTAATTTTTCGCTACAGGCGGCAGTGGCGTACCCAAAGCGGTGAGATTCAAGGCGTAACCTCCGGTGGCGAGATAAACAGTATCGGCGATCGCCCCGATGTGGCGCACGAGAGTGCCGAGGCGATCGCGAAACAGCCGCCCCGCCGGATAAGCAGGCACAACACCCCATCCGGTTTCTTCCCCTACCAAAATTACATCAGCCGCCGCCGACTTCAAACAGGCGAGCAAATCTTGCTGCGTAGTCGCCCAAACAGCCGCTTCTTGTTCCAAAAGATTCGCCGTCCAAGTTCCCAGAGAATCAATCAACAAGCAATCTGAGGGCTTGCTGGCTTGCACAACTGCTGACAAGTCGATCGGCACTTCTAGAGTTTTCCAATCAACCCGACGGCGATTTCGGTGCTGTTCGAGGCGACGAATCCACTCCAAATCAGCTTCATCAACCTGACCGGTAGCCACATAAATTACTTGTTTTCCCGAACCCGCCGCCAGAGTTTCGGCCCATTCACTTTTGCCACTTCGGGCCGGCCCAGTTACTAAGATTAATTGTCTAGATGTGGTGGGTTCTGAGTTACTCATTAGTCAGTCGATTTTAGATTTTAGATTTTAGATTTTAGATTTACTCCACAACAAATGATTTTGGGAGATTGAAGTTTGGTTAAAATTTTTGGGCTGCTCGCGACTAATGTTGCGGGCTTGTCTCCCTTCTTTGGGCGGGGTAACATACAAAGGATTAAACATAATTCCCAATTGCCAATTCCCAATTAGCAATTACCAATTATGATTTAAACGGCTAACTACCAAATGCTTTTTAAGCGATAATAGCATTGATGAGACAAGATCAGAGTAAGTCGATCGAGAACCCCCGTATTTCCCAAGCTGTTATTTATGCCAGATCGTCCTCAGATATCAGCGATTATTTGCACCCACAATCGCGCCGCCTATTTAGGTGGGGCGATCGACAGCTTGCTGGTACAGGATTTTCCCGACAACTTTGAAGTAGTAGTAGTGGATAACGCTTCTAGCGATTATGCAAGCCCCGAAAGTTCGACTTCGCGCACCCGCGAGGTGGTAGAAGCAAGACAGGGCGATCGGCGCCTCAAGTACGTCTGGGAGCCGGAAATCGGTCTGTCAGTAGCCCGGAACACCGGCGCAAAGGAAGCTGGCAGTGAAATATTAGCTTATCTCGACGACGACGCTATTGCTGAGCCCAATTGGCTCAGGGTGCTGCACGCGGCTTATCAAAGCAATCAAAAACTCGCCGTAGCTGGTGGCAAAGTAAATTTGCTCTGGCCTTCGGGAGTCAGCCCGCCCGAATGGCTGTCACCGGGATTGGCCCAGAACTTGGGATCATACGATTTAGGCGATACTTACCTATACGTGACTGCTGCCGGTTTGACTCCCAGGGGAGTAAACTACTCAATCCGGCGCGCTTTTCTCGAACAAATTGGCGGCTTCGATGTCAAACTCGGTAGAGTCGGCACAAAATTGCTGTCAAATGAAGAGTTGCGGGCCACAGAATTAGCTTTAGAGTTAGGTTGGCAAGTAGTTTATCTACCGGAGGCCCTGGTGCTTCACCATGTCGCGACAGAAAGGCTCAACAAAGCTTGGTTTCTAGAGCGCGGGTGGTGGCAAGGCATCAGCGAGTGTTATCGCGAACAATTGTCCGATCGAGCCGGTATTGCTCAGCTTGGGTGGGGGGGTGAAAGAATCTTGAGGGGTGTCTGGAAGTCTTTTAAATATATTAGAGATCCAGGGCTGCGCTTTGAAAATTTCGTTTTTGCCTGGGGTCAAATCGGTTATTTGATCGCAGCCATCCGCGGCCTGATTTTTGCACCGAAATCGACCAGCAGGCATTAGGCTATAGGCAATATCCCTCGCTGCTCAAGTCGTCGGCCCTGCTGTGCCGATCGCACTTCATCCACAAAAAACTCGACCGCATTCAGGTTCAAGCACTCGATTATGACATCTAGTTCATCCAAGATTCCGGTTTCAGTTCTCATTCCGGCAAAAGACGAAGAACTTAATCTACCAGCGTGTCTGGCCAGCATTGCTAGGGCGGATGAAGTTTTCATGGTTGATTCCCAAAGCAGCGATCGCACCGTAGAAATTGCCATCAGCACCGGCGCCAAAGTAGTGCAATTCTACTTCGACAACCGCTGGCCGAAAAAGAAAAATTGGTCATTGGACAATCTGCCCTTTCGCAACGAATGGGTATTAATTGTCGATTGCGACGAGCGCATTCCCCCGGAACTTTGGGACGAAATCGCGCAGGCGATCGAAGACCCCAATTTTGACGGCTACTACCTCAACCGCAAAGTCTTCTTTTTAGGTCAGTGGCTGCGTTACGGCGGCCGATATCCCGACTGGAATTTGCGTTTGTTCAAGCATCAAAAAGGACGTTACGAAAATCTCGGCACTGAATCCGTCCCCAATACTGGCGACAACGAAGTTCACGAACACGTAATTTTAGCCGGTCAAGTCGGCTACTTAAAAAATGACATGATCCACGAGGATTATCGCGATTTATTTCACTGGATAGAACGGCATAACCGCTATTCTAATTGGGAAGCTCGCGTTTATTACAATATTATTGAAGGCCGCGACGACAGCGGCACTATTGGCGCTCACCTATTTGGAGATGCAGTGCAGCGGAAGCGATTTCTCAAAAAAGTTTGGGTGCGGCTGCCTTTTAAACCAATGCTCAGATTTATTTTATTTTACTTCATTCAGCTCGGCTTTTTGGATGGCAAAGCTGGCTATATTTATGCAAGGTTATTGAGTCAATATGAGTATCAAATTAATGCAAAACTTTACGAGTTGCGTTGTTGTGGCGGTCAGTTAAATGTGGCAGAACCTGAGCCTACTCTGTCGCCGCCAGTAGTTATCACTCAGGAGACCGAAGTTAAATTGCCTTAATATTTTGGAAGCATGGGGGAATTGGGAATTAGGAAAGCCAGCCCATAGCGAGTGGCTTGAGACATTTTCATTTAATAAGTTCTTCGAGGGATGGAAAAAGCAATTTTTCTGCGCTCACTTTTTCGCAATCACAAGGCTGTTGACTGGCGGATATTGCTGATACTTTTCCCAGCAGCAATTGGATGCTTTCTATTAGCAATGGTAGAGTTAATAAAATAATTGATGCAGAGACTAGCAAGCTAATTAAGCCGTCAGCCCAATTCCAGTGCAGCCACGCTACGGCGATCGCAGCTAAAATTACTCCAACCGATGAAAAAATGTCGGCGACTGCGTGCAGAAAGGCGCTTTTGAGATTTAAGTCACCGTGACAGCAGGAATGCAAGCAACAAGCATTGATCGAGTTGATGCTTAAACCGACTATGGCGGTAATTAACATCGGGAGTCCTTCTACTTCGGGTGTTGGGGACTGCAAACGGGCGATCGACTCTGCGGCAATCCAAAGGGCGATCGCTACTAAACTGATACTATTAATTAAAGCAGCAATGATTTCTCCTCGTTCAGGAATTGGCGATTGTGCGATCGCACAATCCACCGATTTACTTCTTTTTCGTGACGAGTACCAAGTCGCTGTCAAAGTTATTGCTAAAGCTGCTACATCTGAAAAAACGTGACCCGCATCTGCTAATAGGGACAAACTATGAGAATTAAGTGCGGCGATTAACTCTGCTACAAAAAAGCTGCTAAGCAGTACCAATGCTGTTTGTAAAAGTCGCACTTTGCCAATTCTGGGATTTGTCTTCTCGCATTGTGCGATATCCTTGGCGTTTTTCGAGTCAAAATTGTCCCTAACTAGAAATGTCATGCAGCAGTCCTTAAGGTTAAACTCGATTTTAAATTAAACATTAAATTAACTATCAATGACCGATTATATACCAAATCCCCACCAAGATCCGGAAAATTCGATCGCAAATTCCCCAAATTCTCAAATAAACGATCGTCCAATTAGCGACAATCACGCAAATACTTTGACAGGCGAATCTTTGGTTGATTTGCGGCTGTACGACCAATCAAAGTTTGATCGAGGAAAGCCTACTTGGCTAATTTTAGTTTGGTGGTTGGTGCAGGCGATCGCCTTTCCTCTCACTCCACACCCTTTTAATCGCATCAGAAGCGGCTTGCTGCGGTTATTTGGAGCGAAAATAGGTCGGGGTGTGATCATTCGTCCCACGGCTCGTTTTACCTATCCTTGGAAAATTGCCATCGGCGATTACAGTTGGATCGGAGATGATGTTGTATTGTACAGTCTGGATCGAATTGCGATCGGCAAACACTGCGTCATTTCTCAAAAAAGCTACCTCTGCACCGGCACTCATGACCCTCAAGACCCCGCCTTTGGCTTAATAACAGCACCTGCGATCATTAATAACGGCGTTTGGATTGCCGCCGACTGCTTCATTGGCCCTGGTGTCGAAATCGGTGCTAACGCTTTAATCGGAGCTCGCAGCAGCGTCTTTAAAAATATGCCTGCAGGCTTTATTTGCACAGGAACACCTTGTCGTCCCCGCTGTCAGCGAGAAATTAACCAAAGTTCGTAAGGATCGCGAATTAAATAACTTACAATTTTAATTGTTATTGTGGGATGGGCGTCCCGCCCGTCCACTCATGACGGGCGGGACGCCCATCCCACTTTCAAGAGTGGAAGTTATTTAATTCTCATTCCTAAGAGACATTGTACCAGGAAACTAAGCAGCTTTACAAGCTTGCTGCCGAATAGGAATTTCAATGACGAATTCTATTCCCTTTCCTAATCCAGGCTGGCAGTATAATCTGCCCCCATGCTTTTCAACGATAATTTGGTAACTGATAGATAACCCCAACCCAGTTCCTTTACCGATAGGTTTCGTGGTAAAAAAAGGGTCAAATAGTTTCGGCTTTAAACTTTCGCAAACTCCCCGACCGTTGTCACTAATATGAATAGCCACCCAATTCTCATCAATTACTTTTGTAGCAATTTGAATGCGGTTCTTGTGTTGTTTCACTTCTGCAAAAGAACGCTGCTGATTCGATTCCTCTAAAGCATCAATGGCATTGGAAATAATATTCATAAACACTTGATTTAATTGTCCGGCATGACATTCTACTGGTGGAAGCTGACCGTACTTTTTTATTAATTCAATCTCAGGATGCTCTGGTTTTGCTTTTAAACGATGATGCAGGATGGTGAGTGTACTATCAATTCCTTCATGAATATTTACAGATTTCACCTCTGCCTCATCTAGGCGAGAAAAGATTCGCATAGACTTAACAATCTCCTGGATGCGCTGCGTTCCTAAGTTGATTGAGTTAAGAACTTTGATAAAATCTTCCTCCACAAATTCCAGTTCTATTTCATCCATTGCTGCTTGAATCCGAGGGGTGGGATTTACATAATCTTCTTGATAGAGATGTATTATTTTTAGTAAGTTGTGAGCGTACTCTTGGGCATAACCCAGATTGCCAGAGATGAAATTTATAGGGTTGTTTATTTCATGAGCAATCCCAGCCGCCATTTGCCCTAATCCGGACATCTTCTCGCTTTGAATTAACTTAAGTTGCAGTTGTTTTAAATCTTCATAGGCTTGGCTCACTTCTAAAACTTTTTGCTCCAATAATGTATTATTTTCTTCTAACTTCTCAGTTAAAACATGAAGCTTTAAATGCAGCTTGACGCGAGCTAATACTTCCTCCTGTTGGAAAGGTTTGGTAATATAATCTACAGCCCCAAGCTTAAAACCCTCAACTTTATTAGCCGTATCCGAGAGCGCAGTCATAAATATAATGGGAATCTGTTTAGTTTCTGGATTAGCCTGTAATCGACGACAGGTTTCAAATCCATCAATTTCTGGCATCATGACATCTAGCAAGATTAGATCTGGGAGAGCATATTTGACTCGCTCTAGTGCCATCTTTCCAGATTTCGCGACCCGAACTTCAAATCCTTCCTGACTTAAGGCATCAGATAAGACACCCAAGTTGGCTGAATTGTCATCAACTATAAGGATTGTACCATTTGCTTGAATTTCTGAATTCATAAACCTTACTTGTAGGACTGAATAAACGTTAAAATCTCTTCGTCTTGAAAGTCTTTTGCCATTTGATGCAATCTTTTAGCAAAGGGAATGTATTGGGGATCTATTTGTTCCAGTAATACCGCCTGCTTAACTATTTCTAGGAAATTTCCCTTCATAGCCAGTTCGTATAGCATTTCCATTTGTGTAGCAGGCGGGGGAATTAGCTCATCGGTGTCTGATGCGATCGCCTGTGGATCTTCATTAGCTTCATAAACCCATTCCAAATCCAGATACTGTTGTAATTTTTGCAGGAGCTCTGTTGCCTGAATAGGTTTGGGAATAAAGGCATTACCTCCTGCTTCTAAACTTCTGTATTGATCGGTTTCAAATACGCTGGCAGAAGAGACAATAATAACGGTGTCTTTGAAATTTTCCGATTCTCGAACCCGCTTAATCACCTCGAAGCCATCGAGTTCGGGCATTAATAAATCGGTAACAATTAAATCTGGCTGCACTTCTAGAATTTTTTCCCAGCCTTCCTGCCCATCGTTCGCTTCAGACACCTCAAAGCCGAGCGGACTGAGCAAATTGCTAATGACCGAACGGTTAGCCCATTTGTCATCAATAACCACAATCTTAGGTTGGCGGTGTTTGATGCCGATAATCTGCCCGCGATGGTCGATTTGAGATGTTTTAACCCATTCATCGGCTTGAGATAGATTGACATCAAACCAGAAAATACTGCCAACATTAATCTCACTTTGAACTTGAATGGTACTGCCCATTAGTTCTACAATCCTTTGGCTAATTGCCAGTCCCAATCCCGTGCCTTCCGTCTGCCGTCTGCGATCGCCTACCTGCTCGAAGGGCTGAAAGATAGCTTGGAGTTGATCCTGTGCAATGCCGGTACCTGTATCGCGTATTTCAAAGCGAATTTTTTCTTCTGTGGCAAAACTGACTATAAAAGTAACACTGCCCTCATCCGTAAATTTAATAGCGTTGCTTAAAAGATTAATTAAGACTTGTCGCAAGCGTTTTTCATCCGCACGAATCCCGATCGGCAGTTCGGGGCTTGATGGAAAATGAAAGTGAATTCCCTTTAGTTCAGCTCGGATACGACACATTTCTGCGACACCTTGCAGGAACGCCGGGAAATGAAAATCCGTGGGCATTAGTTCCACTTTCTGTGCTTCAATCTTCGACAAGTCGAGAATATCATTGATTAAGGTCAGTAAATGGGAACCGCACTGATAAATAACATCAATGCGCGATCGCTCTTCTTCATTCAAGACTTTGGAACGCTGAAGAATCTGCGCGTAGCCCATGATGCCATTAAGCGGAGTCCGCAATTCATGGCTCATGTTAGCAAGGAATTCACTTTTTGCCCGACTAGCTGCTTCTGCGGCTTCCCTGGCTTTTGCCATTACGAATTCCGCTTGTTTGCGATCGTGGATATCGGTGCAAGTGCCAACCCACTCCCGGATGCTGCCATCTTCATTCAGAATTGGCACCCCTCTAACTTGAAAATAACGATAGTTTCCATCCGCTCCGCGGAGTTGATATTCTATGTCATACAGGCTTCTCGTTTGCACTGCTTCGAGCCAGACTTGATTGGTTCGTTCGGAATCGTCCGGGTGAATTGCATCTAACCAGCCAAAACCAATTACCTCAGCTTCGGTTTGTCCGGTGTAAGCTCTCCAACTCGGTAGATCCGGGCATCTTCCTTCAGCATCCGCTGTCCAGACAATTTGGGATGTGGCAACTATTAGCGATCGATAGCGTTCTTCGCTTTGTTTGATAGCATCTTCTGCTTGTTTGCGATCGCTAATGTCATTATTAATTTCGAGTTGGGCACAAGGCTTTCCTTCCCCATCGCGCTGTAATGTCCAGCGACTTGCCACAATAATCTGCCGACGATCGCTGGTGGTGTGCTGCACTTCTCCTTCCCAACTTCCCTGCTGGAAAAACTCTGCCCTTACGATTTCTAACGGTTTAGGAAAGGCTGTTTCCAAGCAGGTGTGAATGTACTCCCCGACTACTTGGGCTTTTGTCCAACCATAGAGCTTTTCTGCACCTTGGTTCCAGTATATGATGCGGTCATCCATATCCCGAATAATGATACCATCGCTGGCTAAGTCTAGTATTTCTAGGGTTTGACGGAGTGTTTGCTCGACTTTTTTGCGATCGCTAATATCTCGTGTTGTGGCGATGATGCCCAGGATATTACCCTTAGCATCCCGCCAAGGAGCTTTTGTAGTAAAAAAAGTCCCGGTGGTCTCACCATGAAAGACATCTTCCTCGTAACTCTCAGTGATTCCTGCTGCCATGAGTTGGCGATCTTTTGCCATAATTGCACGGGCCGTGTCAGGCGGCAGTAATTCCAAATCATCTTTGCCGATGATTTCCTCAATGGGCTTGCCTATGAAGTTTGCCAAATTGGAGTTAAGGGCAACATGACGACCTTCCCGATCTTTAACGACAATGAAGTCTGGTGTACTTTCCAAAATAGATTTGAGCAGTGCATTACGATCGCGCAACTCTGCTTCCATTTGTTTGCGATCGTTAATGTTTCGTGCTATGGCGATCAGGCCGATAATATTGCCCTGAGCGTCCCGCCAAGGGGCTTTTGTGGTTAAAAAAGAAGTATTCTCTTTACCATTGAAAACCTCTTCTTCGTAGCTTTCAGTAAGGCCTGCTTCCATGATCTGGCGGTCTTTTGCCATTATTGCAACGGCGGCAGCCGGAGGAAGGAGTTCCGAATCATCTTTACCGATAATTTCCTCAATGGGTCTACCGTAAAAGGATTTTGCGACCTCGGAATTAAGGGCAACATATCGGCCTTCCCGGTCTTTAACCACAATTATGTCTGGCGTACTTTCCAAAATAGAGCTCAGCAAGACGTTGCGATCGCGCAGCGCAGCTTGCTGTTGGCGCAGAGCTTCTTCTGCTTGCTTGCGATCGGTAATATCTGTATTAGCTCCAATCCATTCCCGAATTGAACCATCCGCGTTCAGAATTGGTACACCACGACAACTCATGTACCGATATACCCCGTCATGACGGCGCATACGAAATTCAACTTCATAGAGCGATCGATTAGCAACAGCAGTTGACCAGGCAGTGGCAATAGACGAGCGATCGTCTGGATGGATAGCGTTGAGCCCACCCCCTCCCTTGTAATCATCAAATGTCTGTCCTGTAAATGCACATAAAGTAGGTTGCTCGCTGGCCAATTCGCCCTCAGCATTAGCGATCCAAATAATTTGAGCGGTAGCTTCGATCAAAGAACGAAATCTTTCTTCACTTTGTTTCAGGACATCTTCTGCGATTTTGCGATCGCGAATATCCCGCGTAATAGTGGCAATTCCTATGGGTTCATTAGTCTCTGGATCTTTGATCAAAAATAGGGTGTAATCTACCGCGATGGGTTCACCTGTCACGAAATGTCTGAAGCGGAAATCACTCCGCCAACTTCCCTCTTGCATTATTGCAGGCATAATAAACTGCTGTACAAAGTCCAAATCTTCTGCCATGAAAAAGTCGTTCATGTGTTTGGTTTTGGCTTCGTCCAAACTGCTGAGTCCCACCAAATCCAGACCAGCCTGATTCACTAGCATCGGGCGACCATCCATTGAGGCAACGCCAATAAAGTCACGGCTGTTCTCGATCGTTGTAGCGAGCAATTGCCGTTCTTCCTCTGCTTTTTTGCGATCGCGAATATCCCGCGCAATAGTGGAGATAAACTCGACTTCACCCGCTGCGGTTTTGTGAACGATCAAAACCTGGGAGACTGGAATTTCTTCCCCATCGCATGACAAAAACAGAGTTTCACCAGTCCACCGGCCCTCTCGCAAGGCGGTGGGAATTACTTCGTTGTGGAATTTTGCCGTTGCTGAGGGAGCTAACACAGAATCTATACTAAACGAAGCTCGTGCTTCCTCTGGGGACATCCCCAGCATTTCCTGTCCGGCTTTGTTGAGATAGACGCTATGCCCTGTCGTATCAGAAACTCCTACTAAGTCGGAAGTTGCTTCCAAAATGGCCGTCAGTCGTGCCTGCTTTTGTTCTGCCCGCTTGCGATCGGTAATTTCAATCACAAGGGCACCAACACCAAAAACCAGGTCATTTTCATCCCGCAAAGGATAGTAAGATGCTTGCCAGTAGCGCAGGAGGCCCGGTTGTCTCGGAGTTTCACCCACTACTTCATAGTCGAGAATTGGCTTGCCCGTATCCAGAATTTCTTGCAAAATTGGTCCCAGATTCGCAGCCAATTCTGGCAGCACTTCACACAGCGACCTACCAATATGATCTGCCACACAAATGCCATTGATCTCGGCCATAGCTTCGTTAATTTGGACGTACCGGAGTTGGCGGTCTAAAATCATCAGTCCGGCATTCGCAGCAGCAAAAAAAGCCTCGAAGTGAGCCTGTCGCAATACCTCTGCTGTTGTGCTCTCTTGCTGTGGCGGTTGGGTTTTCTCTGGTGGGAATTTGCTCATGTTGGCTCGTGCATTTCAGCTTTTATTCTAGAACTTCTGTCCAATTGTGCGATCGCAAGGTTTTCGTTGCCTCCAATTTGGGTACTGAATAAAACGTTCAGTAGCGCGACTATTAGGCTTTCAATCTGCGAGATATGTATCCCTTGCGACACTATGTTTTTTAATTATTCGGATGTATCGCCAAGTATTTCTATTTCTCATCAATTCTATTGCTAATCAATCCTATCGGTAGAACATTGATGACAACTTAACCTAGGGAAGCATTTGTCAATCAGTAATTATGCTCAGCCTTTACTCAGGTTTTGGGTGGACAACTTTGATTTGGGCGATCGAGCAATCATGTCTCGCGCCATATTTATGTCCACCTACCCTCAAATCGCCAATTTTCCACTCCTAAACAAGCAATATTTTAAGTAAAATTACGGATTGACAAATGCGATTAAGTTATATTTCGTCCCCCATATCGGTAGAATGCCAAGTATTCTTGAAACGTTATCAATTTTAGCTAGATCCGTTAAATTTTTACTTAGATAATACATAAAACGGACGCAACTGGCAGAGTAATAGCAATATCTCTCCCACCAGTTAAAGTCATTGTAATACTTGGATATTTGACTTGTCCACTTAAAGAGTCATTGAATAATCCCTGCTTAACTTGATAACGGGACTTCAAAAAAAAATAGTGGAGAGTATGATAAACTCGAATCGAGTTAATATTCACTAAAGTTACTAGAGCGCTTTAATAATAGATGAGTCGGCTCTCAGAACGCGAAAAAGTGGCACACTAACCCCAGGCCTGCGAAGACCAAGTATCCGAAAAATTGGCAATAGGGATAACTGCGTAGTATGAGGAACAACATCTCTATGTAACGACTTAAGTTTTTTTACCATAAAAATAGGTTAAAATTTATGATAACGAGTTCAGTATTTGATTTTTACATTGGGTACTGAGGACTTTATTTTTTACTCCTCTCCTTAAAAATGACCACACAAAAAACCTTATTCCCGGAATTTAAATTGAATACAATACCAGAAGAAGTGTTGACACAGATATCGCAAATATTTACAGCTACCCTATTTAAAATAGGTGACAATCCAGTATCCCTGCAGTCACTGGTAGAACTAATAGTGTTGTTTATGGCTATCCTTGTCATAGCACGCTCATTTACGAATTTCCTGAAGGAACGCTTGCTAGTCAGACTGGGAATTGACGAGGGAAACAGGGAAGCCATCGCAGTAATTATTGGGTATTTAATAGTAGCTTTAGGAGTAATAGTCGCCATCCAAAGCATCGGCTTCAACCTCGCTTCTTTTGCAGTAGTTGCGGGGGGATTGGGAGTCGGAATTGGCTTCGGAATCCAAGATTTAACAACTAATTTTGTCAGCGGCTTAACGCTGCTTTTAGACAGGCCGGTTAAAGTCGGAGACTTTGTGGAATTAGAAGGATTAATGGGAATCGTCAAAAAAATCTCGATTCGATCGACCATCATCCAAACTACTGAAGACTCTAGCGTCATTGTTCCCAACAGCAAAATGATTAGCAACAAAATTGTTAACTGGAGTTACGAAAATTCCCTACTCTGTCTGCGAGTTCCCGTAGAAGTAGCCGAGAATAGTAACCCCCTGTTAGTGACAGAAACTCTGTTAAATATTGCTTACGCAGAAGCTGGAGTATTGTACGAACCGAATCCGAAAGTATTGTTTGTCGAGTTTGGTGATGATAGTTTTAAATTTGAACTTTTAGTTTGGACGGACAAGCCGACTGAAAGAGAAATAATTAAAAGTTCTTTGAATTTTGCAATTGAATACAATTTCCGCCAGCATAAAATCGAATTTCCGTTCAATGACCGTGAAATTTATTTGCAAAATCCCGAAGTTCTGTTGTCCATGTTTAACAAAAAAGAAACTGCAATTGACCTCCCGAACAGTTACTCAGAAAATGAGCAAAAACCGCCTATTTTTGCAGAGAAACTGAAAAAGCCATCGTCGCTTAGCTGTTTGCTACGAGAGGTGGAATACTTTGAAAACCTGACTGACCTTGAATTGCGGCAATTGATTGAAGTTGGATACCGGAAACGGCTGCGATCGCAAGAATATTTGTTTCACGAAAACGACCCCGGAGATGCTTTTTACATGATTCTTTCAGGTTCAGTCGAAGTTTTTGTAGCAGCTATTGACAAACATCTGAATAACCTCGGTAGTGGTCAGTTTCTCGGTGAACTTTCTTTAATGTTGGGAATCCCCAGAACTGCTTCGGTAAGAGCTTTGGAAGAAACAATTTTGTTTGCCATCAATAAAGAAGGTTTCCAGAAAGTTTTAACTGAACGACCGGATTTATCTGAACAGATTATTAAAGAAATAGTCAAACACAAAGAAGAACTCAGCGAGAGACAGCAATTATTGCGAGAAATGGAATTGGTAGATGCAGCAGAAGAGGATGAAAATCCTGTAGAATGGGTGAGAAAACGGCTAAAAGATATATTTACTGTTTGAAATAATTTCTATGACGCGATTTATTCACGATCTCTTTGCCAAAGAATACCTGGAGGAATTGCTGTCACCGCTCGGAACGGTTAATATCGGCCGCGATGTGGCTTCTGAAGTCCGATAAATCGATGTTTACTTCACTTTCTTCAATCTAAAATCTAAAATCTAAAATCTAAAATCGATCGATGCCCACAGCATCGAAAGCATTGGTAGATAGCTTTAATGCGATACCAGACACAGAGAATTGGATGCAGGGAATTTATTTCTTGGGGGAATCTTTGCGGACTGCAATTGTGGCGATTCACCAGTTGCCCGAAACTCCAGAAACTCTGTGGTTGAGGATTTTGGGCAAAGGGGGAGTGCAGCAAAGGGCTATTTCCCAATTAAGCGCTTTAGCAACAGACGATCCGTTGCGGATTATCGCGCTAGAATTGCTGTATCGGTTACAATCAAATTTATTGACATCCTCCCCGCCGTAAACGGTCGGGGATTCTAAACATCACTGTTTAGGCTTCCTCTTTCCACGACTCGACTTACATTGAGGAGTTGCCTCACCAATGCAGCGGTCGATGTCTCCAGAGGCGTTTAACGTTTCCGTGTGCCCCACGGTACGAAGTCCTAACTCAAGTATGTTGATTGCGGCATTCCAGTCACGTAAGAGTACAACACCGCAATGTTGGCAGCGGTGCGTTCTTTGACTCAAAGACTTTTTGACGATTTCCCCACAGTTAGAACAATTTTGCGAAGTGTAGTGCGGTGGTACAGCAACTGTTACCACTCCAAACACTTTGCCGAAATATTCCAACCATTGACGGAAAGCAGACCATGCAGCATCCGAAATAGATTTAGCTAGCTTTCTATTTTTGACCATATTTCGCACCTGCAAATCTTCGTAGGCAACCAAGTCGCTAGACTGGATTACGCATCTTGCCAATTTCACGGCAAAATCTTTACGTTGTCTACTTACTTTGAGGTGTTTTCTACTTAATCGGTTTCTTGCTTTGGCTTTATTTTTGGAGCCTTTTTTTGTTCTCGAAAGACGCCGATTCAGTCGTTTGAGAGCTTTCTCGGACTTTCTCAGATGACGCGGGTTTTCAATTGTTTGACCGTCTGAATCTGTGTAGAAGTGAGTCAAACCAACGTCCAAACCTAGTGTTTTACCAGTTGGCGTTCTCTTTTCTAGTCGTTCTTGGTCGATCAAAAACTGAACGTAGTAACCGTCGGCTCTACGAACAACACGCACGCGCTTAAGCTGCTTTAATTGGTAGAAGTGCAAGTCGCGAGTTCCCCACAACTTAAAACTTCCGGCTTCAAACCCATCAGTGAAAGTGATAGTACGTCTATCATCCGACAACTTATAGCCTGTTGTTTTATATTCAACAGAGTCGTGCGTCTGATGTTTTTTAAAACGCGGGAAGCCCTTTTTCCCTGGTGTGCTTTTTTTGCAGTTGTCGTAGAACCGCGCAATTGCAGACCAAGCTCTTTCGGCAGAAGCCTGACGCGCTTGAGAGTTGAGTTTAGCAGCCCAAGGAAATTCTTTGGCTAGGACAGCGCAGTAGGCGCTTAACTCGTACTTGCCGATTCCCAAGTTGTCGAGCCAGTATCTCAGACAGCTATTGCGAACGAAGCGAGCGGTGCGGATGGCTTCGTCTAGCCTCTCGTACTGTTGCTTCGTCCCCTCAAGTTTTGCCTCAAATACCAACATAGTTACGCTTGTCGTGTCAGCGTAAGTATAACACAGAAAGCCGTCCTACAAGGACGGGGCTTTAAACCCAATTATTTTAGTAACCGATGCGCCACAAGTATTAGAGCCAGAAGAGCGGGAGTTAATTATGGCCATTGCACCACTTTTTCAACAACAAATACAAGCAGCACAGCAACAAGCTAGAGAACAAGGACTAGAACAAGGACTAGAACAAGGACTAGAACAAGGCCGACAAGAACAACAGCGCTTAATATTAGGAATGAGAATTAAATAACTTGCATTTTTTGTAGGTTGGGTTTCGTTCCTCAACCCAACCTACGAAGTTATTTAATCGACGATCCTTAGAAAACTTTCTGCGAGTTAGATTTGGAGAATTAAGTCCAAAAATGGCACTTTTTCTATCTCCAATATCCAAGTTGGCGGCGGCGGAATTTACAGTGCTGTTGCTGGCAATATCGATGTTAACAGTCGATGAATCTGGGCGGGAATCAGCAGTGAAATTGTTGGCTGAAAGTGTCTTGCAAATACGATCGCCTGAATTGGGCGATCTTCTGCCTGCTGCAGTTACTAATTTATTGGCATTGCCTGTGGCAGAATTGACATTGTTTGTAGAACAACTGCCGCAGTTATCGGCGGAGGAATTGAGGGAAAGGTTAGGAAAAACACCTGACTAAAACCTGCGATCGCAGCCATAAAGGGATCTCGCTCTTTATGGCATTTAAATGATTCTCGAAAAAAAATCCTAGATTTTGTCGCACTTAGGAATTGGACTCCGGCCCTAAAATCAAATGCAGCAGACCATCGATCAGTCGATCGCGCTCCATTGGGATAATCTCTTTACCGTGCATCATATGCTGCATTAACTGAAAATATACCAAAGATCCGATAAAAATTCGCGCCGTTGCCTCCGGATCGGGCAATTTTAACTCTGGATGCGATGCCAAATATTCCGCTAGCCGCTCGATACCCGGTTTAGCTAAGTTTCTCACAAAAGTCTGCGCGAGCTGGGGAAAACGCCCTGACTCCGCAATCACTAACCTCACAAAATTGAGATATTCTGGTTCCTGGGTCGCCTGATCCAATATAGTTGTGGCAGCGAATCGCAGCGCTACGGCAGGTTCTTCATCCAGCACTGTAAAATGGACTTTTTTTCGCGCCAGTCGCTGTACCAAAGCCGCAAACAATCCCTCTTTATCTTGAAAATAGCTGTAAACCGTGGCTTTGGACACTCCCCCCGTCTTCGCTACCTTGTCCATACTCGTGCCCGCGTAGCCGTGGGCTAAAAATTCTTGCATCGCACCTTGCAGGATTTGCTCGCTCTTGTCACCTCCTGCTGCGTCTGGTTCGATCGGTTTTGTCCTTGCCATACCTTGCTTCTGTAATTTTTATTTGGGAGCTTGACATTATTATGCTGAACGGTTTAGTATTAGGAGACATCGTAACTAAACCGTTTAGTTTTATTTTCTCACAAAGAGGTATGTCATGGTACACCAACCAACAGCGGACGGCTTATCCTCAAATCCATCCCTAGTTAAAAAACTCCTAGTTGTGGCAGCAGTAGCAACCCTGGGGGCAGCGGGAACCACAGGCTACACGATCTGGCGATCGCGCATACCCGATCCGAACGCAGTAGCCGCAGCAGCAGCCGTCACAGCATCCCAATTAACAACAGTTACAGCCTTGGGACGACTCGAACCCAGAGGAGAAGTAATTAAAGTCTCCGCCTCCGGCGCGGCGGAAGGAAACCGGATCGATCGACTCTTAGTTAAAGAGGGAGACAGGGTGAAAACAGGTCAGGCGATCGCAATTTTGGATAGTCGCGATCGCCTGCAAGCCGCCCTCGACCAAGCTCAAGAACAAGTGCGCGTCGCCGAAGCAAACCTAGCAAAAGTCAAAGCTGGAGCCAAAAACGGCGAAATTCAAGCCCAGAAAGCGACTATTAGCCGTTTATCTGCCGATCGCAGCAACGAGATCGCAGCGCAACAGGCGATCGTCAGCCGCCTAGAAGTCGATCGCAGCACCGAAATCGCAGCGCAACAAGCCACAATTGCTCGCATCAGGGCCGAACAGCAAGGGGAAATTCAAACCCAAAAAGCCGCAATTGCCCGTCTACAAGCCGAACTCCGCAACGCCCAAAGCGAGGATCGGCGCTACTCCCAACTGTATAAACAGGGAGCAATTTCCGCCTCAACTAGCGACAGCAAAAGCCTCGCCGCCGAAACAACTCAACAGCAACTCAACGAAGGAAAGGCAAAACTAAATCAAATTCAGGAATCCCGCCAACAGCAAATTAACGAAGCCCAAGCCAAATTAAATCAAATTCAACAATCTCGCCAACAGCAAATTAACGAAGCCCAAGCCAAACTCAGCCAAGTTGAGCAATCTCGACAACAGCAGATTAATGAAGCCGTGGCAAATCTCGATCGCATCGCCGAAGTGCGTCCCGTTGACATAGCAGCCGCCGCCGCCGAAGTCAGTGCCGCCGCTTCAGCCGCCAAACAAGCCAAAGCCAATCTGGATCTAGCTTACATCCGTGCTCCCAGAGACGCCCAAGTCCTGAAAATTCATACGCATCCGGGGGAAAAAGTGGGAAACGACGGCATTGTCGAACTCGGACAAACTCGCGAGATGCTGGCTGTTGCGGAAATCTACGAAAGCGATGTGGACAAAGTACGCCTCGGACAAACCGCCAAAATTACTAGCGATGCTTTGACCGGCGAATTGCGGGGAACTGTCGAACATATTGGTTTGCAAGTGCAGCGGCAAAACATTGTTAACACCGATCCTTCTGCGAATATTGATAGTCGAATTGTGGAAGTAAAAGTGCGCTTAGATGAAGCTTCCAGCCAGAAAGTAGCGGGATTAACCAATTTGCAAGTCAAGGTGGCGATCGGGGAAATTAAGGATTAAGAATTTTTTAACCACAGAGAGCGCTGAGGACACAGAGGAAGAGAATAGAGAGATGAATCATTCTGACTTAATTATTAAAGATTAAGAATTGTTCCAACATCAGGTTGCTGTCTTTAATCCAAAATCCAAAATCTAAAATCTAAAATCCTATGATTGCACTAATCAAACCCTTAGAACAATTAAGACGCAGAACTTCCCTCGGATGGCTGCAACTGAGTCACGACAAAGGGCGAATGCTCGTTGCAGTAGCAGGAATTGCCTTTGCTGACGTTTTGATGTTCATGCAGTTGGGCTTTCAAAATGCGCTTTACACCAGCAATACGCGGCTGCACCAAAGCTTGCAAACAGACTTAGTTTTGATTCACCCCCAAGCGCGAAATTTGATTAATTTGTCTTCCTTCCCCAGGCGCCGATTGTATCAAGCAATGAACGTACCGGGCGTGAAATCAGCCGAACCGCTTTACGTGAAAATTGCTAACTGGAAAAATCCCGAAACTCGGCGCGAAACGTCGCTGATGGTGGTGGGTTTCAATCCGAATCGCCCTGCGTTTGCGCTTCCCGAAGTTAACCAAAATTTGAACGCGATTAAATTGCCGGATACCGTGTTGTTCGATCGAGCTTCTAGGGGAGATTACCAAGGGACGATCGCGCAAATCGATCGAGGAAAAGCTGTTAAAGCTGAGGTAGAGCGGCGCAGGATTAACGTCAGCGGTTTATTCACAGTTGGAGCATCTTTTGCCGCCGACGGTATTTTGATGACTAGCGATCAAAATTACCTGCGCCTGTTTGCGAGACAAAACGCCGCGAGTGTTAATGCCGGATTAATTCAACTGCAACCGGGTGCTGACCCCGTGGAAGTTCAACAAGTTTTAAAAGCATATTTGCCGCCGGATGTCAAGGTATTAACAAAACAAGAATTTATCGATTTTGAGAAAAACTATTGGGCTAAGAATACTGCGATCGGCTTTGTGTTTAATTTAGGCGTCGCGATGGGTTTTGTAGTTGGTGTCATTATTGTTTATCAAGTTCTCTCAACCGATGTCAGCGACCACATGGGAGAATACGCTACTTTCAAAGCGATGGGCTACCGCAATGTTTATTTACTGGGCATCGTTTTTGAACAAGCTCTAATTCTTTCTGTCCTCGGTTTTTTGCCAGGAGTAGGAGTTTCTTTCGGACTCTACTCTTTAACTCGCCAAGCTACAAATTTACCGCTTTATATGACGCTGATTAGAGCATTTATAGTATTACTTTTGAACGTGATTATGTGTACTATTTCGGGAGCAATTGCCACTCGCAAGCTGCAATCAGCAGATCCAGCAGATATGTTTTAAGGGAAAATGAAGAATATCATGTCCTCACGATTAACCATAATATTCCGGTCGGAGCGGGTTTTTGAGATGGTCAATTATTGGCCGGTATTGTTGGTGAACCCGCCCCTACAAAAATCGAGGTCGCTCGACCGGACATGATATAAGTGAGTCTGAAGGACACTAAATCCGGGTTATAAAACACTTTATCATACTCGGTGATTGAAACCTTTCCTACACAAATGAAGTCCGCCTCCGCAGACTAAAAAATAAAGGGGTATTAAAGCTAAATTTGGTAGAAATTCCTGAGTGCCAACATATTTTTTGTCAACTTATTTTCTTCTTTTTACTCGGCTATTTAGGCGATGTAAGCGATGAATCATTCAATCTCAAACCTCAAACCAAGAAGTTATGAATTCTACTACTCTCGACCCGACAACCAACGCCTTACAGATTCCTTCACCTATAATTTCCGCGCACCAACTCGACCACTACTTCGGTCAAGGTCAACTGCGAAAACAGGTACTTTTTGACATTAATCTCGACATTAATGCAGGTGAAATCGTGCTGATGACGGGGCCTTCTGGTTCTGGAAAAACTACGCTTTTAACTTTGATTGGCGGACTGAGATCCGGTCAATCGGGAAGTCTCAAAATAATCGGTCAAGAAATGTGCCATGCGAGTTCAGACCAATTGGTAAAGGCGCGACGCAAAATTGGCTATATTTTTCAGGCGCACAACTTGCATCGCAGTTTGACAGCGCTACAAAACGTGCAGATGGGTTTGGAAGTTCACGGGAATTTGTCGCGTTCCCAAATGCGCGATCGCTCTGCAAAAATGCTAGAGTTAGTAGGACTGGAACAGCGGATTAACTATTATCCAGATGATTTGTCTGGAGGACAAAAACAAAGAGTTGCGATCGCCCGCGCTTTGGTCAGTCAACCGCAAATTGTTTTAGCTGACGAACCAACAGCCGCCCTGGACAGCAAATCCGGTCGCGAAGTGGTGAATTTGATGCAGCAACTAGCCAAAGAACAGGGTTGTACTATTCTGTTAGTAACCCACGATAACCGAATTTTAGATATTGCCGATCGCATCGTTCACATGGAAGATGGAAAATTAGCCTAATTTTTAAATTTCCGAAGAATAGACATCCTATCTAATCCGTTGACATCGGAATTATTATCTCTCTCTTCTCTTTCTCTGTGTCCTCTGTGCCCTCTGTGGTTTAATCATTTCGATACAACCGGAATAGACATCACCCATAACTACCCCATTTTCAATTTTGGATGTCAAAATTTAATCCAAAATTCCCAAACTCGAATCTAAACTCGTCCTTGAACTTTTGACTAATTGCTAACCACCAATCCTTGCCGGTAAATTCCCAAATTTTGCAGGTACATTGCTTCGAGTTTGGGCATCGACGATTCTACAGAACCACCATAACGGCGAAAAGAAGGCCAGATGTAAGCGAGTTTTCTGACTGCTGGCTCCAATCGACCCGCTTCTATATCTTCTAATGCACCTTTTTCTCGGATTAACTCTATAGCCATCCAATCTTGATTTTCTGGGCTGAAATCGCGGACGCCAAATTTTTTGGCAAATCTGTCCCAAGTGGTGCTGAGAAACTGATATCGCCCCGCTGCGTCGGAACAGAGTTTTTTGCCGTAGCGACGGCCGCACCTCATTTCTCTGGGATGATCTTGAAAGCTGACAAATTTCGTGCCGGTGTACTGGGTGCGGTAGCCGTCGGGGCTAGCGGTTCCTTCGGCGGCTGCGATGGTGTCGAGAAAGGCTTTGACTCGACGTTCGGGGCTGATGTTATCGAGTCTGCTATCGAGTCTGGGCTCTGGTGAATTCTGGGTTGGAGTTTCGGGCGATCGATCGCGATCGATGTTATTCTCTCGTTTGTCTGGTGAGTCGATCGTCGCAACTTCCGGCAGCCGTTTCGGGGCGGGCGAGCTTCCTGCCGAGACCGATTGTCCCCACAGTCTCGGCGTCATTCTACCTAAGAAAAAGCACAAACAGATTAAGAAACCCCAAGAGAGTTGAAAACGAAGGCGTTTAGACCGATTCCGGCGCAGAACCGGCCACCGGTGAAGGGGGAGTGTTGCGGGCAAAATTTTCGTTTGCTGGCCGAAGGCGAACAGCGATTTCAGCGCTAGCAAGGTTTGCTGGTAGAAACGCGGTGGAAGTTTCCGAGCTCTCATCGCTGCTGCGAAAGTCTCGACATCAGTCAGAGTAACTTGTGCCAGCGGTTTTGCGACAAACACTCGAAAATGGTTGGCCGCCTGCCAGCTAAAGCGCCGGTTGCGGGGGGATTTGCGGTTTACCCACAGGCGAATTAGCTCCATGTCTGACATAGGGAGCAGGTGGCTTCCCAGATGTTTTGATGCGTACAAAAGTACCTCCTGATATCAGTTCAGGTTGAAATATCCCAGTTTGTGGACTTGAGATTGGTTTCACCTTTGAAATTGGGGACTGGCAAGGAAAAAAATCTCTTTCGGGGCGATCGCAAACTTCAAATTTTTCGGTCATCACCGAAGGGGAGCGACAGGGATCAAGATAAACTGGTTTCAACCATATCCAGTGATACTACTAAGTGTTCGCCCGGTCAAGTTCACGGGCAGATTTGGCGATGGGTTGAGTCTAAAATTTAGTGATTCCACAGGTCTCGCCGTCCCAACTGACATAGGTTTCAAGGTGCTGGCATTCGGCTGACTCAAAAGTGAGCGATCGCATTTTTTGTATCTAATATTAAGAATTCTGTCGGTGTTTGGACCCGGAGGATTCCTCAGCTTGAATGCTGAGCAAATTTTTGCGTTTTGCCAGCATCAGGGAACCGTAGCGGTTAGCCCAAACTTGAGTAAACTCAGCACCTAAGAAGAGAATCTGAGCTGAATAATTGATCCAAAGTAAGATAATCACGAACGAGCCAGCAGCACCGTAGGTAGAGGCAATACCGCTACCTCCTAGGTAAACTCCAATTAAGGATTTGCCGATCGTAAACAGCATTGAGGTGATGGCGGCGCCGATCCAAACATCATTCCAGGCAAGATGGACATCGGGCAAAACTTTGTAAATTAAAGCAAAAAGCAGCGTAACTACGCCAAAGGAGAGAGCAAAGTCCACAATCTGCCAAATACCCACTGGTAAGTGCAGCAAGCCGTTCAACCAAAAGCTGACGGCCGCTAAAACGGCGCTCAGGACTAAAGATACTAGCAGTAGAAAGCCTATGCCTAAAATCATTGCAAAAGACAATACGCGGTCTTGCAGAAATCCCCAGATCCCGCGTCCGGGAGGCGGTGAAACATTCCAAATAGTATTGAGGGCTTCTTTGAGATTAGTAAACACATTGGAAGCCCCCCACAAAAGTGTAGCGATACCGAGTAAAGTAGCAATCATTCCCGACTTTGGTTCGGAGGCTTTGAGGATGAGTTCTTGGATGGTTTCGGCGCCATCTTTGCCGATTAAACTTTGGAGTTGACCGACGATTTGACCTTGGGCTGCGTCTGCACCAAAGACTAAACCGGCGATCGCAATTACGATAATTAGCAGCGGGGCCAGGGAGAAGACTGTGTGATAGGCTAGGGCGGCTGCTAGGGTTGGCGCTCTATCTTCTTGCCATTGAGTAAAAGTTTCTTTGAGCAGGGATATGACTGTTTTTAATTTCACGGCATTTGGTTTCCTTATACTTAGAGTATAAAGAATTATACTAGGTTAAGAGTTTTTTAGCCTCAGCCACAAGATAGATTTATCGATTAGCAAATTCGGAAGATTATTTTTATGTCAGATTCCCACACAACTGTTAACAACACCGAGGTAAAACTGTCCAAAAAAGCAATTTCTTGGGCAAAAATTAGCGCATTAGTAGGGGTGGTCAATTTTTTGCTGGTGCTTTTTCATTTCAGTTACCTTCAGTTGCGCCCTGTTTATCAGAGCTATTTTCCGGGTTTAGTTAAAATTTATGACCCGATTAAAGGCATTGATTCGAGTTTAGCTAATCCCGAATATTTGAAAAGTGCTGACCAGTTTTGGCGAATAGATACGTTTTTTATTGGTTTTTTTGGGGCGGAATTTTTGATTAAAAGTTTGTTCCACACCCGCCGTAAACCGGGGGTAACTTGGTTTGATTTTGTGCTGAGGCGCTGGTACGAGGTGTTTCTGGTGATGCCGATTTGGCAGGGGTGGCGGATTCTGCCAGTATTGGTGCGGCTGCACAAGTCTGGTTTGGTGAATCTCGATCGCGTAGTTGCTCAAGTTACCTATGAACCGGTGGCTTATTTAGCCAATACGATGTCGGAATACATGATGGTGCGGTTTATCAATCAAGCTAAAAGTTCGATCAAACAGGGCGACGTGGCGCAGATGTTGCTGGCGCAGCAGCCGTACCTTCACGTCAATCAGGAAAATACGATCGAACAAATTACCAAACGGATTTTGGATCTGACAATTTACAAAGTTTTGCCACAGGTGCAACCGGATTTAGAAGAATTGCTGCACCACAATTTGGAAACAACAATCAAACAGTCTGATTTCTATCAAATCCTGCAAACTTTCTCTCCGATTAATATTTTGCCGACGGAGATGACTGAACAGCTAGCAAATTATTTAGCTCAAACTGCGGTGGATGTGGTAGCTACTACTTATGAAGACGATAAAGGTAGAAAAATTCTCGATAATTTCAGCCAAGAATTTAATCAAAGTTTACGGCGGGAATTGCAAGATGAGAAAACTCTCGCGGAATTGCAGTCGCTGCTGTCGGATTTGTTAGAAGAAGTGAAGTTGAATTACATTCAAGGCGGGTTGAAGTCCGATCCGGTGCAGACTTTTACGGAAATTAACTCGCTCCGGGGAGTAAGGGAGAGTTGATACTGCAATGAGTTCCGGTGTTGTGAATTAGATTCTTTTTTTTTACTCGCATCTTGCACCATTGTCAAGAACAGGCCGAAAAGCCTGTTCCACAAGAGATGAATTTTCTTGTGGAACAGGCCGAAAAGCCTGTTCCTAAAAAAGTAATTGAGAATGGTGCAATATCTCAGTTAAAACGAACCCCGAAGACGCCAAGGGCGCGAAGGAAGAGAAGAGAAAGAGTTCACAAGTTCTACGGGTAAGGTGTGCAATGCACACCTAGGAATATGGGTAGTGGGGATATCCGAAATGTCGGGGGATAAACCTATCTGAGTCCCAAGCTAAAATAAAAGCATGAACATAAAACATCTATCATATTAGATATCTATCTTGAACAACCTTACTTGCCTGGAAATAGAAGTAGCCCAAACAATGCTGAGTTTAGCAATGTTGGTGGGCTTAACACTTTTAATCGCCTTTTTTGTGGCGTCAGAACTAGCATTAGTATCAGCCGATCGCCATCAAATCCGCCAACTCGCCCACTTGCACGATCGCCCAACCGCCAAAACCGCCCAACTCGTCCACCAAGCTCAAAACAACATACCGCATTACCTGTCTGTGACTCAAACTGGCACAACAGCAGGGAGTTTGCTGTTGGGTTGGTTGGGTGAGGGAGCGACTGTACACTGGATTGAACCGTGGATCGACAAATTGCCGATCGGTCATTTTTCTGCCGTGCTGACTGCTCATTCGATCGCAGTTCCCGTAGCTTTTATCTTAGTAACTTACGTAGAAATAGTCTTAGGAGAACTAATCCCCAAAGTATTAGCAACCCACGCCCCAGAACGTACCGCTTTGCTGCTGATGCCGGCCCTCGAACTCTGCTCAAAATTACTGTGGCCGCTGCTAGTAATTCTCAACGGTACCGTGTGGCTGCTGACTGGTTGGATTACCAGTAAAGAGTCTCAACCGCTGGTGTCATCTTCCCAGGCAACTTTCGTTCAAAAAGATGCTCATTCGGCACTCATTTCTGGCCTATGGGAAGTGACAGCAGTTAACGAAAAACTAGGGTTAAACCTGCCAACTAACCAAGCTTACCAAACAATCGCCGGATTCGTGATCCACAATTTAGGTAAAATGCCCAATCAAGGCGATCGGCTATTGTGGGGCGAGTTAGAAATAGAAGCAGCAAATGTAGTAGAAGGCAGTTTAGAAACAGTGCTAGTGCGTCAGGTAACTCGCCCTTTGTTTGAGACTCAGCAGCCAGAACTTGTGTTAAATTGATCCTAAATCAGGCTTAAATACTTCCTCGCTCTATGTGTGAGGTTGTAATTAGTCGCTCAGTGCGACAATGTACCAGAAATCTGCAAATTGCATAAAGCACAGTTTAGGAGGTGGATATGCTAAAAACACTTTGGGCTACTGTTCGACAAGGGAAAATTGAACTGCTGGAGTTATCCGAATTACCCGAAGGGGCAAAAGTATTAGTAACAGTTTTACCTGATGAAGAAGCTGAGTTTTGGCTTCAAGCGAGTCAAACATCACTAGATAGAGTTTGGGACAATACTGAGGATTCAGATATTGGCTTAATTTAACCTTTTCCAGATATATTCATAGCGCCTATAGACGCTTTTTAGTATTTCCTGGGAAACTTCTGTATCTTTGACACAGGTTATGATAGCGGAATCTTTACAATCCATATCGCCAAGAACATAAATTCTCAGATGTTTTGGAATAGCATTGTAAGCTTCTCGCAAGCTACTTTTATTTTCTTTTGTTGGGAATGTTAGGAATTTAGCAAAGGCTTGAACACAAGTATCTGCAACTGTTTGCTTTCCCTGAAGCTGAGCGATGGTATCTTCTACTTCTTTTACAAACTCATCAATCTCTATATAATAAAACTCTAAAGTCGAATTTCCGTAGTAGAGATGGTGACAGCTTATCCTCGCACCCTTGGGAACTTGGGTAACAACCCATCCCTCGGCAACTTTGGTTTTGAATTCCTCAAAGTTAACCCATTCCCAACAATCGATCATACCGTCTTCAAAAACTCGGATGATGGTTTGGTAGTAGTCGCCGTTGTGTATAAAGGCCGACAACCCTTTACCCCGAATTATTTCTCCATTTTCACCGTTTCTATATAATTGAAGCATTTCTTTTGCCCTTAACAATCAAGCGTATTCCAGTAGGGAAACGGCACTGCCGTCTCCTCTTACGGACACGGCGCCGTGCCCAAGGGGTGTCAACTTAAGGTAAAACCCATAGTCCGGCAAGGGTTGAAACCCCTGCCTCAAAGCGAAAGTCCTCTCAAAGAGGACTAATGAGTTAAGAATTCTTCTTCTCAGTCCTCTTTCAGAGGACTTTCGCTATTAGACAGGGAATTCATTCCCTGGCGGACTGCCGGGTGAGCGGGAGAACTGGCGGACTAAAAGCTTAAGTTGACACTAATGGGCAGTGCCGTTTCCCTACAGATATCGCCTACTCCGCCTTCGTTTACCCCACAGCCACCTTCACCGCACCCCCAACCAACTGCTCGTAATCCGCCAACAACCACGGAGGCAAACAAGTATTCGCATCCTGAACCCGCAACTGTCCAGGGCGACAATACAGCATCGCCGCCAACAAATTATTCACAGCTTTAGGCGCTCCAAACCCTTTACTCAACTCAACAACCAACGATTTAAAAAACTCGCGATCGCTCTCATTCAATGGCTCGTTAATAAACCCGCTGCCCAACATTGCTTTGTAACCCTTGCCAAAATCGCTCCGGTACAAAACTTCTACTTGTTCGCCGGAAACGCTCAGCCACAAATCGGCAATTTGCTTGCGAATCTGCCGCAAATCTGCTATTACCAATTCAGCCGTCGGGTCGATTTCATAAAGATTGACGGCAGCAGTTAATTGATTGAGAAACTGCGGCATATAATCTTGTTTGACAACTGTTTGTTCGGTTGTCGCAAATGCGCTCTCAAACACCTTTTCGTAATCTTCAAGCAACCACTGCGGCAAGCGGGTGCGAGCATCGGGAACCCGCATTTTACCCGGAACAAAATACAGCATCGCCCCCAGCAGAGCATTGATAGCTTGAGGCTGCACCAACCCTTTACTAATTTCAGTCAATCTCTGCAAAAATTTTTGTTCGGCTTCACTCATTGATTCTGCTTGCAAGCCACATCCGAGTATTGCTTGATATCCCTTGCGAACTTCTCCTCGGTAAAAAGTTTCGAGTTTCTCTGAAGGAACAGTCAGCCAAAAATCTGCCATTTGTTTTCTGATTTGGCGGAGTTCCAAAACAACCGATTCGTCAGACGGATCGATGCGGTAAAGATTGACGCATCCTAACAGTTGATTCGCAAATTGCGGGGATTGAATATATTGAGCGAGCAAGTCAGAAGTGGACTCAGACTTGACGGTGGCTTCCATCTCAAAAACTTGTTCGTAATCCCCAATTAACCAGTGCGGCAAACGGTTGCGAGCGTCGGGAATTCGCATGGTTCCCGGCGGGAAATACAGCATCGCGGCAAGCAAGGCATTGACAGCTTTGGGATGCACTAATCCTTTGCTAATCTGGGTTAATTGCTGCAAAAATATTTGCTCGCTTTCGATCATCGCTTGACGTTGAAAATCGCTCTTTAGCAGGATTTGATAGCTCTTACCTGAAGCGCTTTTGTAGGCTGCTTCGAGGTTTTCGGTGGGAAGGTTCAGCCAAAAATCAGCGATTTGTTTGCGGATTTGACGCAATTCGGATATTGCTGAGATGTTTGAGGAGTTTCTCTGATAAAGGTTGACGGTGTTCGAGAGAATCTCGTCCAAAGCTGGCTGCTTGGGAATGCTATCCTGTAAGTTGCGCGATGCTTCCAGGTGGCTGGTTTGCCAGTTGCCAAAGAGTTCTTGGAATAATTTGCCGATCGCCCCAGAGTATGCAACACTGTCAAAACAAGCCGGATTAGCTTGCATTTTCTGCTGAATTTCCTGCCGTTTTTGCTGCCGCAATTGCGGGTTAGTGCCGAGGGTAACGGCTAGCTGAATGTAAGATGCTTCGTCATAAGCAATTAAATCAGGCATTTGCAGTTCCCGCAGCATCGCCGAACCTTGGCGGAACCGCAAAGCATTTCCTTCCACAACCACCGCCGGCAATCCTACTTGCAAAGGATCAATTAACGATGTTGCCCCAGCATAAGGATAGGAATCGAGATAAACATCTGCTAGCTGCAAAAATTCTTTCACATCCGCGCGACTAGGCAGTTGTTTTACGAACCGCAAGCGGTTGTTATTGACGCCGTATTTAGCGCAGACAGCGTTCAGATTGTTGACAAAAGGTGTTGCCGGATAGGTGCGAGTCCAAGCCGGCCCGAAGGGATATAAAATCAAGATGGAATCTGGTACAGCAGCTAGAATCTTTACCCAACTCTCCCTCAATTCAGGCAGAATTTTGTAGAAGTTGGCGCCGGAGATAAAAACGGTTGTATTGTCTGAAATTCCGAGACTTTGGCGGGTAGGTTTGACTGTAGCTACTTCCGACTCTGTTGCGTATTTGAAACAAAAACCGCTGCCTTGGAGAACAGCCAACTGTTCGCGATATTGTTCTTGATAACTAGCATCGGGCGCGGTAAATTGACCTGCGATGTAGTAATCCATGTGCCGGATTCCGGTGGTTGTCGGGGAACAGAAAGATGTAGTTTGTACCCGCGCTAAACGGTGGATTGCTAGTGAAGTCAGCGGTTTGTTAATAGCTGTTAAATTAGTACCGAAAAACAGGATATCTAAGTCGTCGGCGCGGATTGTTTTGACTTGCGATGCAAAGTCTTTCGGGAGTGCAACCAGTTTGTCGGCGCGACTTTGACAGTATTGTTCTAATTGGTGGCCGCTGGTGTTGAGCGCGTACAGGTATATCTCGAACTGGTTGCGGTTTAAATGCTCGAAAACCGGGATGGTAGCGAAGGTTTCGGTTTGGGGCGTGAAATGGTCGTTGATGATGCCGAGGCGGATTTTTGTCCGATTTGGCGATCGCGCCGGGAAGATACAATCAATTGAACTGCCGCGATTTTTTAGCGAAAACTCAATAATTTCCGCCCGTTTGGTGTAAATATCGCGCAGGTTTGCCGTGGCAAAATACACCGGGATAAAGTTCGCAACTTGCGAGAAAAATAAGGCAATATTTTGCCAAAGTTGCGAATCGGGATTGGTGAATATATTGCTATGAATGTAATTCACCCATCTTTGCATAAATTCATAGTAGTTGTCTGCTTCTCCAACTGTTTGAAACAGGTTGGGACTGCCAAACATAAATTTGAGATAGTCATTGGCAAACCAGTTGGGAATTTGAGCGCGCTCGTACTTAATCTGCAATTGATCTGCACGTCGGTAAAGCATCGCTGCTAGCAGGTAATTGATGGCTTTTGGCTCATTAAATCCTTTGGCAATATTTGCAGCTACTTCATTAACAAAACTCTGTTCTGCGTGGGTTAGCGGTTCATCTTTAATGTCGCTCTTCAGGAGTATCTGATGTGCCTTACCTGCATCGCCAGCATAGGCATTTACCAGTTGAGCGGGGGGCAGATTCAGCCAATAATTGGTAAGTTGCGTACGACATTGGCTGATGTTAGCGAGGCTTACTGGGTTAGACTGGTCTTTTTGATACTCTCCCAAGTATTGAGATAGCGAATTTAAAAGTTGCGCTATTTTGTTTTCGGGAACTAATTCATCAGCTATTAAGTAGCTATGTTGCTGCAAAATTTCCTCTGACCAACGGACTTCTTCGGGTTGGTAAAGTTGAGAGTGCAGGTGAATAATGAGGGCTCTCATTAAGTATAATTTTGCGCGAACGCTAGCCATTTTTTGGGTTCGGCTAGAGCCGTCACCGTGCTGCCTATAATAGAGATAAGGCTTAGGTAATCGATACCCTAACCAGCCTTTTTCATAGGCCGACACCCAAAATTCCCAGTCTTCACATCCCAGCTTCATCACTTTTTTTAACCCGCCTACTTCCTCGAAAATTCCCTTTCTAAATAAAGAACTAACGGGAGCTTGATTGTCTCTCAAAAACCTATTGGGATCGAAATCACCGTGGATAACTAAATCACAGTTGGCTCCGAAGTGCTGCATATCTGTATAGACAAAACCCACCTGCGGTTTTGCTAATAAAATTTCCAAGCACTCCTCTAGAAAATTCGGATGAATTCGATCGTCAGCATCTAGGAATAAAATAAACTTTCCTGACGACTGCTGAACGCCAACATTTCTCGAATCAGCGGGCCCCGTGTTGGGTTTATCTATGAGGCGAATCGATGTTTGAGGATACAGTTGAATTAAATAATTTGCGAAGTTGCTGGTATCATCCGTGCTGCCGTCATTGACAATTATGCACTCCCAGTTTTGATAAGTCTGACTGACAACACTTTCAACAGCTTCTCTGACATATTTCGCGTGATTGTAGCACGGGATAATTACGCTGATAAGTGGCTGTGGGGGTGTGCGATAAGGTAACGCATTCAGTTCCGAGGCAAAAACCGAGACAGGAACCGAAGAAATATGTAGGATCCCTCGTTGGCGGATGCCGTATTCATCCCATATTTGGTAAGCTTCTTGCTGGGATAATTGCGATCCATGTTCCAAACCTTGTTGATTTTTATAGTACAAACCGAGAATTTCGGGCAAGTGGACAATATTTTCGCTTTTGCCAATCCGCAGCCAAAATTCGTAATCGCCAGCAGCCGTAAATTCGGTTCGGAAATAGCCGTATTTTTCGTGCAGCGATTTTCTCCACATCGGTTGGGAACCAATAATGCAGCGCCGTTCGAGTTCGCTGTAGTCAAAGGCTGGCCAATTCCAACGCTTTTCTGCTTGGGTTTTTGCAAAAGTATCGTTCGCTGTGTTGGTGATTAATTGGTCAGCATAAACCAGACTTACTGGGGAATTTTCATCCAAGTATTTCGCCATGAATTCTAGGGCATCGGGGCGGTGTCTGTCATCGGTGTTAGCATTAGTTATGTAAGCTCCGCGCGACATCTTAATGCCTCGATTCCAGGCTGCATATAATGTTTCGCGGTCAGAAGTGCGATCGTACACAATATTCGGATATTTCGCTTGAAATTCCCGCACAACAGACTGTTCGTTTTCTTGGGAACCGCTGTCAATTACTATGATTTCGAGTTGGCCTTGTTTGTACAGCGTTTGCTCTACCAAGTCCTGCAAGCAGCCGCGGATAAATTTTTCGGAATTGTAAGTAGAAACGATCGCAGATACTTTAAAAGCGGACGGGACAGGCTGGGAGTTCTCACCATTCCCGAATTCCCTCTGCAAAGCTGCATCAGTTTGCTGTTGAACGGAAGCATTCTCCGAATGTGCGCGATCGGCTACTTGAACCAAAGCTGAACTAACAATTGCAGCCATTTTCGACCAGGAAAACTTCTTAGCTTGCTCTAAACCCGCCGCAATTAATGAGTTGCGGACACCGGGATTCTGTATTTCCCGCAAAGCATTGACAAGCCCAATAACATCATCTCCATTTACATAAACCGCTGCTTTTCCTGCTACTTCAGGAATCGAACCGTTTGGACAGGTGATGACTGGACAACCGCAAGCCATTGCCTCAAGGACTGGCAACCCAAAGCCTTCATATTTCGACGGATAAACTAACACTGAAGCACCAGAATAAGCAGCTCTCAGTTCGCTGTCGCTTAGTTGCAGCGTGTGGACAGTATTCCCAGAACAGTACAATTTCAACTCTGGTTCTAATGCAGGTTTGCCACCTGCACAGACTATATCAAAGTCAAACTTGTTGGCAAGTTGAGAAAAGGCTTTGAAGAATAATATTCCGTTCTTGTAACCATGCCAGCCTACCCTTTCGCCTACCAAAAGAAAATAGGGCTTGGTAATGCTGTATTTTGACTTAAAGCCTGAAATTTCTTCTCTATCGGATGGCGAAAAATTGGCATCAATGCCACAGTGCGCTACAGCGACCGAATTTGAAGAAATCTGCGGAAAAACCTTTACTAAATCGCGGGCTGTATTTTCGGAAATGGTGATGTAGGCCGAGGCGTGGCGGATACCGCAATGCTTTTCTCTCCACTCGGAATGACCAATATTTTGCCCCATCAACTCTGGGATCATGTCATAAGCCATGAAGACCGATCGCGTTGACAAAGGCGTTGTATAATAAGTAGAAATAAATAAATCGGCTTTTTCTTCATCGCAGATTTGTTGGAGCATTTGGCGGTCAGCATCGGTTTGGCTGTAGTCGTAGCGAGCTACATTCCGGTACTGAATGCCGGGAATTTTGGGGGCGGTTCCCGCTCTGTCAAGAACTATAATTTGTTTGGCAAAACCATTTTCTGCCCAGTTTTCTAGCAGCGATTTCCAGACGCGACCAATGCCCGTGCTGTTGAGCTGAAAAAATACGCCGTCTATCACAATTTTTCTACTTGTTTTAGTAGGAGGCATGGCTGCGGGAGTTATCATTGATTTGCGGTTCTCTCTGTCTGCGATTTTTCTCAGGGCTTCCTCGTAATCCTGTTGGAGTAATGAGGGTTTTTTCAATTCCGGCTCTTTGTAAGATGATAAGCTATGAAAAAGTTGAGGCTGAATTTTCTTGTCTGAAAAAATATGCAAAGAATCGCCGTTAGAGTAAAAGTTTAAATTAAATTTTTCGGCAATTATCGAGAGTGCCTTGCTGGTATAAATAGAAATGTGCTGACCTTCATCTAGCGCATAGTACCACCATTCGCTGGGCTTGGGATTGTTGGCTGGCAGCAGTTTGGTACTGAATAAAATATTGCGGGAAAATTTGAAGATTTTTTGGATCTCTTCCAGCGGCTTAACAAAATGCTCAAATACTTCAAAAGCTGTCACTAATTCGTAGCTGTAGCTGCTGTTTTCGTCTGCCTCAAATCCTTGAGAGAATATATTTTTACAATATTTGTCGTGCCAATAAAAATCAAATCCTAAATCTCTCATCATCCGAACAAATACACCGTAGCCACCTCCATAATCTAAAAATTTAGCCTGGTGATTAAATAAATTAAAAATAATATTATTGGCGGCGTTTGAGAACATCGTGCTTCTCGATAACATTCCCACGTCGCTGCTAGCTATGGCTTCTGAATAAGCCTCCTCAAGCCAGTAGGGTTCTTCCGTTTGAACAAAGCCGCAATTTGAGCATTGAAAATACTCGACGTTATATTTTTTTAGTACCCTAGCTGCAGCAAAGGTGTTGGTTGGAAAATCACAAATATTGCATTTCATTTTAATTATTTAAACTTACAAATTTATTCAAGTAACTGCCTGTGTTGGAATGCCGAATATTTATGAGACTTAACTAAGTTTATAATAGTCCTAAGTGATTGCAGTGCGATCGGCTAGACTGTTTTTATGCTGACGATTGAACTCTTCGGACGGTTCCTCAAGGGTTTACCGTTATGTATACATACAACTTGTGAATCAACAGGAACATCCTACACCAATGCAGCCCCGACTCAGATATCTTATCAGGAGTCAGCTCCCTAAAAATTACTTCTACTAAAGGCTTGACAAAGTTTAATTCATGCTATAGGTAACTCGTGAGGACAGCAGCCGCATCTCCAGACAGCGCCCAGGGCTGTTCCGTTCCCACGACCTCACCTGAGACCGCCGCAGCATGGCCGGGATTCCTCACCACACAAAAACAAGTTACAATTACGTTAAGATTGATGAACATAAATAAAAAATCCCAAATCACAGGGACTAAAAATTAGGAGGATCGACCTCGGTGAATAAACGCTGGAGAAACGCTGGCCTGTACGCACTGCTGGCTATTGTAGTCATTGCCTTAGCAACGGCATTTTTTGACAAACAGCCCCCAAGTAGGGAAGTTTGGAAGTACAGTCAATTCATTCAGGAAGTCGAAGGCAAGAGAGTAGACAAAATAAATATCAGTTCCGATCGCAGCAAAGCCCTGGTCACAGCCCAGGACGGCAACAAGGTACTCGTTAACCTGCCCAACGACCCCGAACTGATCAACATCCTGACCAAAAATAACGTAGATATTTCAGTTCTGCCCCAAAGCGACGAAGGCTTCTGGGTAAAAGCCCTCAGCAGCCTGTTCTTCCCGATCCTGCTTTTGGTCGGACTGTTTTTCCTGGTGCGGCGCGCCCAAAACGGGCCCGGCAACCAAGCCATGAACTTCGGCAAATCCAAAGCTAGAGTCCAAATGGAGCCGCAAACTCAGGTGACTTTCGGCGACGTGGCCGGCATCGAACAAGCCAAGCTAGAGCTCGCAGAAGTCGTGGACTTCCTGAAAAATGCAGACCGCTTCACCGCAGTCGGAGCAAAAATTCCTAAAGGCGTGCTGCTAGTGGGCCCTCCCGGAACAGGCAAAACCCTGCTCGCAAAAGCAGTGGCTGGAGAAGCAGGCGTTCCCTTCTTCTCGATTTCCGGTTCAGAATTTGTGGAAATGTTCGTGGGTGTCGGTGCTTCCCGCGTCCGCGACTTGTTTGAACAAGCTAAATCGAACGCTCCTTGTATCGTATTCATCGATGAAATTGACGCCGTAGGCCGCCAGCGGGGCGCTGGTTTGGGCGGTGGTAACGACGAACGGGAACAAACCCTGAACCAGTTGCTGACCGAAATGGACGGCTTTGAGGGCAATACTGGCATCATTTTGATTGCTGCTACGAACCGCCCCGACGTGCTCGATGCGGCGCTGCTGCGTCCGGGTCGCTTCGATCGCCAAGTTGTGGTCGATCGCCCCGACTTCGGAGGCCGCCTAGAAATTCTCAACGTTCACGCCCGCGGCAAAACTTTGTCGAAAGACGTGGACTTGGAAAAAATCGCCCGCCGGACACCCGGTTTCACCGGTGCGGATTTGTCCAACCTACTCAACGAAGCAGCAATTTTAGCCGCCCGCCGCAACTTGACCGAAGTCTCGATGGATGAAGTCAACGACGCGATCGACCGCGTGCTCGCTGGCCCAGAAAAGAAAGACCGCGTGATGAGCGAAAAGCGCAAAACTTTGGTAGCTTACCACGAAGCCGGTCACGCTTTAGTCGGTGCGCTGATGCCCGATTATGACCCCGTGCAGAAAATTAGCATTATCCCCCGCGGTCGCGCTGGCGGTTTGACTTGGTTCACACCCAGCGAAGATCGGATGGATTCTGGCTTGTATTCTCGTTCTTACTTGCAAAATCAAATGGCGGTAGCTTTGGGCGGCCGCATTGCTGAAGAAATTGTCTTCGGCGAGGAAGAAGTAACGACTGGGGCGTCGAACGACTTGCAGCAAGTGGCAAGAGTAGCGCGGCAAATGGTGACTCGCTTCGGAATGAGCGATCGCCTAGGCCCTGTAGCTCTCGGTCGCCAACAAGGCAATATGTTCATGGGTCGCGATATCATGGCTGAACGGGATTTCTCGGAAGAAACCGCAGCCACGATCGACGATGAAGTGCGTTTGTTGGTAGAACAAGCTTACCGTCGCGCTAAAGATGTACTCGTCGGCAACCGCCACGTCCTTAATGCTTTGGCAGATATGCTAGTTGAAAAGGAAACTGTGGATGCGGATGAATTGCAAAATTTGTTAGCTAATAGCGATGTGAAAATGGCGACGATCGCCTAATCAATTTTGGATTGTGGATTTTGGATTTTAGATTAAATCTAAAGTTTGAAATCAATAATTGGGGTGATTCTGGGATTGTCTGGAATCGCCCCGATTTTTTTATGAGTGCGATCGATCGATTTTAGATTTTAAATTTTGGATTTTAGATTAAATCTAAAGAATGATATTATGTCCGGTCGCTTCGCCCGAAATCAGGTAGGGGCGGGTTCACCAATAATATCGGCCAATAATTGACAATCTCAAAAACCCGCCCGGCCGGGATATTACGGTCAATCGATCGGACATGATATCAGACATTCAGCATACCTTTTTCCAGCAGCTAGCGCTTAAATTCTTCCCAGAGAAATCTTGGTTCATCTTTTCTAGATTCAATAATCACACAGTCCTCAACATCCTCCCAGATATCGTCTGGGTACTGGAAGTCAAGCAGCACCACGACTTTTTAGCCTTGAGACTCAACTAATATCAAATCCGTATTATTCATCTCTCTCTTCCCTTTCTCTGTATCCTCTGTGTCCTCTGTGGTTTCATCATTCCGATACAACAGGAATTGATATAAAAACTGAAAATCTGTCGGTTCGCCGCATTCAGCCAGCACGTCAGCTCAAAAATCTCTGTGATTTTTGAGGTCAACAATTGCAGCGGTTTTGTTGCCTAGATTGTCCGTTAAAAATTGAACGCCGCACATATTGTAAATTGCCATATATCGAAGTTAGCAACCTGTATTAAAATTAGATGCGAGTCACAATCATATGAGTTTACAATTTGGGAGCCTTCCCAAATCTAAAATCTAAAATCTAAAATCTAAAATTGTATGAATGATCAATCTTGGTTGACACTACTAAAAAAACACCGGGCGATCGCAGTCATCCGTTCCTCCGAAAAAGAACTCGCTCGGCAGATGGCATCATCGGTAGCAGCAGGAGGAATCCAGTTTATTGAAATTACTTGGAATACCCACAAATCTGCTGAATTAATTGCCGAACTCCGCTCCGAATTCCCTACTTTTAGTATTGGAACCGGCACTTTATTAAACTTAGAAGAGTTGCAACAAGCAATAGACTGCGGCGCTCAATTTCTGTTTACTCCGCACACCGATTTAGCTATGATTAAAACAGCCGTTGACGCCGGAGTGCCGATCGTCCCCGGTGCTTTTTCTCCCACGGAAATTGTAACCGCGTGGCAAGCAGGCGCTACCTGCGTTAAAGTGTTTCCGATATCGGCTTTGGGAGGCGCGGCTTACCTGAAAAGCCTGCAAGGCCCCCTGGGAAACATTCCTTTAATTCCCACTGGCGGGGTGACGCTGGAAAATGCGAAAGTATTTATTGACGCCGGGGCGATCGCCGTTGGTTTAGCCGGAGACTTATTTCCTAAACACTTAGTGGAAAATAGCGATTGGCGGGCGATCGTCCAAATTGCCCAAACTCTCTCCCAAAACTTAACAACTTGTTAAGCCCTGTTTCCAAATCCAACATTTCAAATCTAAAATCTAAAATAGGACAAGCCAATCTAAAATCTAAAATCTAAAATCTAAAATAGTACGAGGTGTGAGAAATGAACAGCATTATCAACTCAACTTACTTCCGCCGCGCTGGAACTTTCTGTGCCGGCTGCGCCCTCACTTTTGCTGCATTCTGCGGCGGTTCAATGACCGCATTTGCCAGCGAACAGCACAACATAATTGCAAATAAAATTATGCTGTTGCAGCAATCCAGCGAACGCTGGATTGAAATAGATTTGTCAAGACAAAGGTTAATAGCTTGGGAAGGAAATACACCAGTTTACGCGGTAATTATTTCCAGCGGCAAATCATCGACTCCCACCCGCACGGGAACCTTTGCCGTTCAAACCAAACACCGCGTTACTAGAATGACTGGGGATGACTACGACGTGCCCGACGTTCCCTATACAATGTATTACGACGGAGGCATGGCAATTCACGGCGCTTACTGGCACAATTTGTTTGGCAATCCCGTTACTCACGGCTGCACAAATGTAGCTGTCAATCATGCTAAATGGCTATTTGAATGGGCTTCGGTGGGAACACCCGTGGTGGTGCACAAATCTCAGGTTTAGGGAATTGGGCATAGTCGAACATTATTAGAACTGATGCACCGGTGGTCAGAAACCGGGTTTTTTTGGGAAATACTGCGTTACAGCCGTAGATTCGGTCAAAAACCCGGTTTCTTCGATCGGATTTCATCAGTTGTGGTTTTTTTTAGCTTGCTTACTTCATTACTGCCTTCAAGCACAATCCCAATTATATAAAACCTCACTAAAATCTAATTCTCTGAGTGCTGATTCATCAATAAAAAAGTTACCTACACCAGTGTCTCCCCACATGATATCTACTGTCTCATTGCAATCGGTATCCATTTGCAATATAAGAATGTCTAGCTTTGGTTTTTGCTCGGAGTTACTACTATATTTTCTTACGTCCTCTTGTGTAAAATCAGGATAACCACCTATTTTATGACCTCGAAAAGATGATATGTCTTGGTACTCAAGGTAAATTTTATGCTCGGTGGTAAAAAACTCATCAATTTCTCCTAAAAGTTGGGTAAATTGGCGGTCACTGATACTAATCGGCGCATATTTTTTAGTAAATTGCAAGTTGCAGCAGCCATGCACGGGAAAATATTCTGGTTCCGGCAAAAAATCATAATTGGTAATAATGTTTTCAACTTTGAAGTCGGGCTGAGGAAAATACATTATTTTGAATCTGTCTTCGATTGTATGATTATCTGCATTAGCAGAATTGTCCAAATTTAAACCATATAGGTCATCGTCAGCTATATAGAACTGTAAGATACCCCGATCGGGAAAACCATCTAAAGGCGGTATTTCATCAAAGTTGAGTTGCGCTAGCAAGAATAAATATTTACCGTCAGCAGTTTTTGGATACTCAAAGCCTTTAGGTAAATAAGGCAATCCCCCAAATTTACTCTGCCACCAATTAACGTCATCATTATTCTGGGTTTGAATTTCGATGTAAGGTTTAATGGTAGCTTCGATTCTGTCGCGATACTTTTCTAGTTCAGGAGAGAGTGGACATTCTAGTTTGTAGTTCATCTGCTTTTAACAATTTGTTTTGAATGCAATCACTAGGGTGCGCCGAAGCGCACCTTACCTGTAAAACCTCTTCCTAACTTAGCTGCACCACGGGTTTATCCTCTAACAAAGTTGCATTTGTCAGCAAATCTTCCACGGTAATTCGCAAAAAGCGCTGTTCGTCAACGCGGAAGAAGATTTTGATGCGATCGCTCCCCGGATACCCAGGCGGCGTCAATTGCGCGATGCTGCGGGCTCCTTCTTTATCATTTAAGGGCTGTACCGATGTTTGGCCCGCGAGTTGGCGAGTAATTAGTCTGTCGCCATCAAAATATATCTCCGTGCCGCCAGTTTCCGCTCCCAATTCGCCGATAATTAATTCTATACTTGGCTGACTTTCTAAAGAAGCCCCCAAGACTAATTCTACCGGTTCGCTCATCGGATAAGACTGGCCGGATTTAATTAAACTGTGCCAACTGTGGCAATTGTCGCGGCGGTTCCAGTAGCGAATTCCGTAACTGTGATAGAGAAAATCTTTGATTTCTATGCCTTGACTCAGTTGCAGAGCACCTTGGGCGATCGCCTCAAAGGGTTTGTCGCAGCGAATTTTTGTCGGCTCGAAATATTGCTGCACCCAACGCTGAACAGCGGGAATTTGTACAGTACCGCCAACTAGCAAAACTGCGTCGATGTCGCCAATTTCTAAGCCTTGGCGCCGCGCTTGCTGCAATACTTGATTCATGCACTCGTCGAGTTTGTCAAAAAACTGATGTTCACCGAGGATAGATTCAAAACGAGATCGATCTAATTCTAATTCGTAACTCTCAAAATTTTCATCATCAAAATAAACCTCAACTGCCTGATTTACTAAAGATAACTGAATCTTTAACCGTTCTGCCAATCTCGTTGTAATCGGAGATTTTGCCAGCCCTTTTGTTTGAACAAAATAGTCAACTAGCCAATTATCAATATCAGAACCGCCTAAATTTTGTCCGGCTTTAGCCAAAACCCGGGCAACTTTTGTTTTTTGCGCTGAAGATTCAGCTAATAGCTTTTCGCCCCACTTGAGAATAAAACCGAGGGGCTTTTTGTTGGAGGAAGCGTCCAAACGCACCAAAGAAAGGTCGAGAGTTCCGCCGCCGAAATCAATGACTAACAGATTTTCGCGATCGGCTAAACCGTAACCCAAAGCAGCCGCCGTAGGTTCGTCCAGCATCCGCACCTGTTCTACTTGCAGAGATTGTGACACTTTGCCCAACCAATGGCGGTAAGCTTCAAAACTATCTACCGGCACAGTAAAAATCAAAGAATCGATCGGCAAGGGCAGTTCGCGAATTGAGTTCACAATTTGACTCAAATACCACTCACCTACTTGTTCAAAAGTAATAAGTTGTCCGTCAAGTTCCGGCACAAAACCCTGAACAGAAGTGCCAATTCCCCGCTTAAAATTGCGAAAAAACCGAGAATCTCCACTCAAATCCCGGCCTTTGTCGCGGACTTGCTGACCGAGTATGACTTTACTTTGAGCAGCGTCCTCAACGTAGAGTAAACTGGGAATTAGGGGCGGATTTTGAGCCGAGATTGCCGACAATCCCGGTAATTTTAAAGTTTCGGGCTGCTGGAGGACTTGATTCCAGCGAGCGACGACGGTGTTGCTAGTTCCAAAGTCAATTGCGATCGTCATTCAGCCAAAATACACAGCTACTAGGGATTAGATTATAATATGGTATTTGGAGCGGCAAAGACCAACATAATATTATGACTCAATCCACTTTCTTTGAAACCGAGAACGAAGAGCCTGTACAGGGAATTACTGAAATTGCAGTATGCGGCTACAAGTCTATTTACGAAGAGTGCCAGATTGAAGTGCGATCGCTGACAATTCTAGCCGGTGCCAACAGTTCTGGTAAGTCTAGCATCATGCAGCCACTATTGCTGATGAAGCAAACGCTAGAAGCCCCTTACGACCCAGGTGGTTTGAAACTTGACGGGCCTAATGTTAAATTTACATCAGCAGAACAGGTATTGTCTAAACTTTCTCCAGAAAAATACAGGGATGAGTTTTCTCTCAGGCTGAATATAGACACAGATAATTTTTTTATCAGCTTATTCAGAAAGCAGCCAAAGCACGGGATTAAAGTTGTTAAAGCGACTTACTGTATTCCTTATTACGATGGTGAAAATATTACTATATTTCCCGGAATGCAGCATCAAGAATTGTTGAAAACTATTTCCGAATATCTGGCTGAAACTTACAATTTATTGTTAGATAATAACTCCTACGAAGAACCGCCATTATTGAGTGTGAGTAATGTCCGATGTTTTCTAGATTTGAAATTTGGCGACAGTCAGTTTGATTCACCCTATTCGGCGAATTTCCCCAAACATATTCGCCGCATAGTCCACGTTCCCGGGTTGAGAGGCAATCCAGGACGCACCTACAATACCGCAGGAGTTGGCAGTGAATTTCCGGGTCTTTTTGAAAATTATGTTGCTAGTATAGTTAATTACTGGCAAGAAACAAAAGACGAGCGACTGATAAAATTGGGTCAAGCTTTTGAGTTATTAGGACTTAACTGGAAAGTTGAAGCCAGACAGATTAATGACGTACAAATTGAACTGCTAGTAGGTCGTTTATCCCGCAGCGGGAGTGCAAGCGATACTGTTAGTATTGCTGATGTTGGCTTGGGAGTATCGCAAACCTTGCCTGTTTTAGTTGCTTTGCTTGTAGCAGAACCAGGACAATTAGTTTATCTAGAACAGCCGGAAATTCACTTGCATCCTCGCGCTCAAGTTGCTTTAGCACAAATCTTAGTGGATTCTGCAAATAGAGGTGTGCGAGTAGTTCTAGAAACTCACAGCGAATTGCTGCTTTTAGCAGTTCAATCGTTAGTTGCCGAGGGTAAAATACTACCGGATTTAGTAAAACTTCACTGGTTTAAACGGCGCGACGATGGTGTTACAGAAGTCACCAGTGCCGATTTAGACGAGACGGGAGCTTTTGGAGAGTGGCCTGAAGATTTGGGCGATGTTTCTTTGCATCTAGAAAGCCGCTATTTGGATGCAGCAGAAGCTGTTTTGTGGAAGCGTTAATATGGCAGATAAAGTTTCTAAACGCCTGGTAATAGATGCTTCTGTTGCGCGTGCTACTGGTAGAGAAGATGCAACCTATCCCACATCGGTTTACTGTCGGAAATTTCTCCAAGCTGTCTTGGATCTTTCTCACCGAATTGTGATGACTCCAGATATTAGAGATGAGTGGAACAAACATCAATCAAAATTTGCTCGTAAATGGCGGTCCCAGATGGTGGCCAAGAATAAATTATGTTTCTTCGATATCGAGGTAGATAATGATTTGTGGTGTCAAGTTGAAGCAATAGCCGAGAGCGATAAAGAGCGGGAAGTAATGGTTAAAGATTTGCGCTTGGTGGAAGCTGCGATCGCTACAGATCGCACAGTAATTTCACTTGATAACAAAGTGAGACAATGTTTTGCTAAAGTAGCAGTAGATGTTGATCCGCTAAAAGATATTATATGGGTAAACCCAGCCCAAATAGCAGAAAAACCCCTTGATTGGCTGCAAAATGGTGCTGAACCTGAAATAGAACGATCGCTCGGATTTCAGAAACCAGACAACTGAGTAGATTTAGAGTAATTCCGGGTTAGTAGGATCGTCCGTGCGATCGCCATTTTACCAATTTTTAGTTTCAAGAAATAAACGCAAATTTTATAAACTGCACACAACTCATACCTTTTAGATTAAAAACGTGAGAATGACTGACTGCATAAGGGTTTGGATCGCGGCCCTACAGTTGCATTGTTTCTTGAAAGTGGTATAATCTGTCCGCCTCCACCAAGCTTTTTCATTCGATCTCAATCCAATTTTTTAAGGAATCGTGCAAAATGTTGGACATGGGCGATCGCAAAACAGCACTATTGGCTTTAACATTGCTTGTCCCTGCCGCTAGTATCGGTATCATAGCAGCCTTGTATCTTGCCCCTGGAAGCTGGGGACAAACACTCTCAGTCTTTTGTCAAGTTTGGTTGCTGGTTTTTCCGATCGCGTGGTCTGTTTTTGTCGATCGCAAAAAGCTCAGTTTATCCCTGCCCAAGCCCCAAGAATTGCTGGCTGGATCTATTTGGGGAATATTCATGTTTGCGGTAATTCTGGGTATCTATAGCCTTTTTGGTCAGCAGTGGATCGATCCTGTAGTTGCTAAAGAAAAATCGTACCAGTTAGGTATTAGCAGCCCTACTATTTACTTGATTGTCGAAGCATATTTTGTGCTAGTTAACTCGCTGATTGAAGAATTTACTTGGCGGTGGTTTGTCTGCAACAAGTGCCAGATTCTCATACCGGGTACAAAAGCAATATTTCTGAGTTCGCTATTTTTCACCCTCCACCACATTTTTGTAATCGCAGCTTACAGCGACTGGCAGGCTGTGATCTTAGGTTCCTTAGCTGTCTTCACCGCCGGGATAATTTGGTCGCATTCTTATCTGACTTACCGTTCGCTTTGGTCGAGTTATATCAGCCACGCGATCGCAGATTTAGCCCTGGCAATTATTGGTTGGCAAATCCTTTTTAACTAGCTGCTTTTTCAGCTACAATCGTCGGCAATTATACAGTAAACATTGACCCTTTTCCCAAATCGTTCTCCCGACTAATATCTCCCCCCATCATCACACAGAATTTCTGGGCGATTGCCCGTCCCAAACCCGTACCGCCGTACCTGCGAGGAGTATAATCGTCCGCTTGCGTAAAAGCTTGAAATACTCTCTCAATTTGCTCTGGCTTGATTCCAATTCCAGTATCGCTGACTGTGAAACTAATCCATTCTTCAGCAGCCGGAATATCCGAACTCGGCTATTGATTGATGCTGTGCAATAATCGAAGTTCATATCTTCCCACCGGAAGATGCTTTCCGTTCAGGCATCTGCTTTTAATTCTAGGTTTGGTTTTGCTGGCGATCGCATAATTTTAGCTGCATAAAAACAGGCCAACATATCGCTACAAGCATCGGCGGCCCGGCCCCCAAGATCACACCGATTGTCATCGGGAATTGCCAACTTAGGAAAAATTATGATTTCATAACATCAAATTTTTTGTAGGCGAAATCGTTTGATACATTCCACGAAGCTGCTGCTACTACTTAGGAGTCAAAGTTTGCACGATATTGACCAATCCACCTTGAGTATTCCTTGGATCTTGATAGGGTCATTTGATAATTTGCTGCTGAATTTTTGTTACGGTAATTACTTAGACTGGAATTGGGCAGGAACGCTACATATACTCTGCCCCCCACTGGCAGTCTCTTGTGGGAACTTTTTCAGGCGATCGCCTTTTATTAACAAATTTAAAACTCATGCCGCTAATTAAATTTATATTGGTGAAACTCTATGTTCTGTAGCACGATTGGGAAACCTATTTTTTCAAACAGTGGACGCATCAACTAGGTTTTTTTATGAACAGACGAAAACTGAGGGCGAGGGGGATCGCTTTAAAAATCCGCTTTATCCCCTCATTCGCGGCTCCACGACGATGATTCGCGCGATCGCGCCCCTGCAGGTTTCTGAGAAAACCACCATCTCTGAATCTTGACCAAATAGGATATTGTGTCAAGCAATACCTACAGCACATTTACCAAAAAATTACAGCCACTGATGGTATTTATATCTGTTATTTTCATGGATCGATCAACATTCTCAAGGTAAGAAGTCCCCTCTTGAATCCAGTATAAAATTTTGCCAAAGGCGATGTCAATCTACTGAAGATTGTTGCAGATGCTACCTTTATCCCTCACATGAAAAGTTTGCTGCTATTCGGTTTACCGTACATTCCTATCTGTTGGCTCAAATGATGTTATCTTGAACAGAGGCTGTTACAGAGCTTGGTGTTTGTCGCGAAACAAGCTTCTATTTGATGAGGTATCTATCTTCGGGCTGAACTTTCGCCGATCTGCAAATTATCCCGATGGGAACTGTTTCTGGCTAACATCAATCCTTATGATCAATGCAACGACATTCAAGTTGTGGCAGATAGATATTGGGGTGTTGCGAACAGTCGATCGGTTCGATTCTATGTAAACACCAGGAAAGCGGTAATTAATATTCACCCGCCCCTCTTTCCTTTTGGGCTCTAACATCAGCGCTGCTAGCAGCGCCGAAAGCGAGTAAAAGTCTTCAGCGGGACTTAAAAATGAAAATCACCTTTGTTCTTCCTACTCTGTCTCTAACTGGTGGAATACGAGTAATATCTATTTTCGCAGAACTTTTGAGAAAGCGAGGACACTCCGTGTTCGTCATCTCTGTACCCAGTCCCCAGCCGAGTATGCGCCAGCAAGTCAAGTCGCTGCTGCGAGGAGGGGGTTGGATTTCCCCACCTGAAAATGAACCCTCATTTTTCGATAACTTAGGTGTAGAACACAAAATTACCGATCGCTACCGCCCCGTAGAAGACAAAGATGTACCTGACGCTGACGTAGTAGTGGCCACCTGGTGGGAAACCGCCGAGTGGGTAGCCAAACTCTCTCCTAGCAAAGGAGCAAAAGCTTATTTTATCCAGCACCACGAAATTTTTGACTATCTACCTCAAGGAAGAGTAGAAGCAACCTGGATGCTGCCCATGCACAAAATTACGATCTCTGAGTGGTTAGTTGACCTAGCTCGGACTAAATATGGCGATCGCGAAGTTTCCTTAGCTCCTCCTACCGTGGACACCAAGCAATTTTACGCCTGTCCTCGCAACAAACAATCGGTTCCTACAGTTGGCCTAATGTACTCTACAATCTACTGGAAAGGAACCGACATCGCCCTCAAAGCTTTTTCCCTAGCGGCAGAAAAGATCCCCAACCTGCGTCTGGTTGCCTTCGGTACAGGGGCCCCATCCTCGGAATTGCCCCTACCGGCCAATGCCGAGTATGTAATTCAACCCGACCAAGACAAAATCAAAGACTATTACAGCAAATGCGATGCTTGGCTGCTGGCGAGCCGCTCAGAAGGCTTCGGCTTGCCAATTATCGAAGCGATGGCGTGCCGCACTCCCGTCATCAGTACCCCAGCAGGTGCTGCTCCTGAAATTTTGAGCGGCGGTACTGGCATACTTGTAACACCAGAAGATCCCGAAGAAATGGCAAAAGCCATAGAGTCTATCTGTCAGATGCCAAATTCCAAGTGGCAAGCCATGTCTGAAGCCGCCTATGCCAAGGTGAACAACTATACTTGGGAAGATGCCACGGATCATTTTGAAGCGGCATTGAAAGTTGCTGTAGACAAATCTAAACAGCGCGACGTTAACGTAGATTCCTTTTCTCCCTACTCTGCGAAGGAAAAAATTCCAGTTCGATGCTAAGTGCCGCGCCGCCATTTGAAACTCGGCGCTACGGGCGTTTTAGGTGCGGGATTCTGGGGAGAAAATCAATATCCTCTGGTGGGTTTCTTCTGCCACAACTAAAATCGCCCGTGTCCTGTTTTCTACGCAGCAGTCTCGACACGAGTTCTGACCGCACTGACGTGGGAATACTGGTTATAAATTGCTCAGCCAAAATCTGAACCAGAGGGCGACGGAGGTTTTCAGGCTGGCTCCGTTACAGGCTAAACTTGTCTAGTCATCAAACATCTGCCCATTTGTAATTGGGACTTGTCCCTGACGACAAAGTAAGATCGGCTAGACTATCAAGTGACGATCGCCTCCTGCAGAGATCCGCACCCCGCAGAAAAGGCAAAAATAGGCTGGTAAGTGCGAACTTGCTGTTATGGACGATGCAACTAATCTCCTCGATGCGGCACTGTACACTGCTTTGGAACGTCAGGCACAATTAACCAACAACACGTAAAATTGAGGTTGATTGAAAAGATTGGGGTTGGGCGATCGTTTAATCAAGAATTTTGAGCGGGCAATTTGAGTTGTCTTTCTAAAATTTTACTGCCAAAAAATACCTATGGTTGCATTAATCCCACTTGCTCTGTTCGGCTTTATTCCAGTCGTTTGTTACCTGTTTGTGAGGTTTCCGGCTCAGCGTGCAGTAATTATAAGTTTTGTGGTAGGGTGGCTGTTTTTGCCGCAAGCTTCTTATCCCATCCCCTCATTGCCATCCTATACCAAAATCTCGGCTGCTTGCTACGGCGTTTTGTTGGGGACTCTTATCTACGATCCTGCGCGCCTCACATCTTTTAAGCCCGGTTGGCTGGACGTGCCAGTGGTAATTTACTGTTTGTGTCCAATTGTTTCACAAGTTAGTAATGGCGGCAGTCCAATTTCTCCGACTATCAACCAAATCGTTACTTGGGGTCTGCCTTATTTTTTAGGACGCTTGTATCTAGGTAGTTTAGACGGGCTGCGACAATTGGCGATCGGGATTTTTGCAGGTGGGTTGGCCTACATTCCTTTTACTTTAATTGAAGGGGTTAGGGGCCCAATTCTGCACCTAATGATTTACGGCGTCAATGCCTTTGAGGACTGGGGTCAAGCAAGGCGCCTGGGGGGGTGGAGACCGGTAGTATTTATGCAGCACGGTTTGATGGTGGGTCTATGGATGATGACAGCCGCCTTAATCGCACTTTGGCTTTGGCAAACTGGGACGCTCAAAAAGTTTCAGGGTCGTAACATCAAGACTTTAGCAATTATATTAACTATCGCTTTTTTCCTATGCCGTTCTACTGGCGCCTACAGTTTATTTGCAATGGGGTTACTCGTATTATTCTCTGCCAAGTGGTTTCGCACCCCTTTGCCCCTGCTATTCATAATTGGATATATAGTGTTTTATCTGTACGTCGCTGCATCGGGTCAATTTTCGAGCAAAGACGTGATGGACTTCATCACTCCAATATTTGGCGAAGAACGCTCCGCCTCTCTGAAGTTTAGATTTGACATGGAAGAGATTTTGGGGGAAAAAGCGCGGCAAAGATTTCTTTTTGGCTGGGGAGATTCCGGCGGAAACCGCGTTTACGACGAGTCGGGTAAAGATATCTCGGTCACCGACAGCTTATGGATTATTGCATTTGGCGTCAACGGTGCAGTCGGTTTAGCTAGTTTATTTTCTTCTTTGTTACTTCCTGTTATCGTCTTTACCCTGTTCAAGTATCCCGCCAGAACCTGGTCAAATCCCAAAGTAGCGCCCGCTGCCGTCCTGGGAGTAGCCTTAACTATGTACGTGTTTGACTGTGTTTTGAATGCTATGACTAACCCGATTTTTGCGCTGATTGCTGGAGGAATATCGGGTCTCGTCTTAAAAGCTCCAGAAAGTCTTAAGGCCAAGAAAACCAGTTCGCCACCAAGAAGACATTCGCTGGTTCACCAAAAATCAGGATGATTTTCAGGAATACGATCGCCACTTCACTTCAAGCTGGAGACTATATTGCCTTCCCTAGAGACCAAAAACTCAAAAATCTACCACTTTTGGATGAAATCCCGTTCGGAAGTTGCCAGATATTTGTCACTAGGTTAAACTCTTAATCTCATAAACTCTTTTTTTTACATTCATTTGCAATGCTTCAACAAGTATTAGCACTGGATGGCTTTTTACTTGAAACTGTCTTGCGACTTATAAACTTAAAAATTGGCTTTATACACTTTTTCTAAAACGAGCTGATTCTTTACATAATCTTTAAAAATCCTGACTAGACAGGTAGGGCATAGGAGGATATACTGAGAAAACTATGTTCACTGAAGCGCCTAGTTACAACACGCAACTGTATTGTGGGCTATAATAGTTTGAGTTGTAGTTTAATATAAACCGGGAAGGGCATAATAAATGAAAACAGTTAATTTATTGAATGTCTCGATAGATAACTTGTCAATCACAGAGTTGTTTGAAAAACTCGACGGCGAAGGTGGTGTCGTATTTACACCAAATGTAGACCACTTGATTAAGTTGCAGTATGACCGCGACTTCTATGAAGCTTACAATACATCTACTTACAGAGTCTGCGACAGTCAAATATTGATGTATGCCTCCAAGTTTTTGGGTACTCCTCTCAAAGAAAAGATTTCTGGTTCGGATTTGTTTCCGGCATTTTATATGTATCACAAAGATAACGAGAAGATTAAAATATTTTTGCTAGGAGCGGCTGAAGGTATTGCTAGGAAAGCCCAGGAAAAAATTAACCAAAAAATTGGTAGACAAATAGTGGTTGAAGCACTTTCTCCTTCTTTTGGATTTGAAAAAAATGAGGAAGAATGTGAAACAATAATTGATGCGATCAATAAATCAGGAGCGACAGTTCTGGCTATCGGAGTGGGAGCGCCAAAGCAAGAGAAGTGGCTGGTTAAATACAGGAGCAAATTAACACACGTCAAAATTTTCTTAGCCGTAGGTGCAACCATTGATTTTGAAGCTGGTTGCAAAGCCAGAGCTCCAAAATGGATGAGCGAAGTCGGCATAGAATGGGCGTACAGACTGTTAAGTGAACCGAGAAGGTTGTGGAAAAGATATTTGATTGAAGGTCTGCCTTTTTTCCGGTTAATCTTAGAACAAAAATTAGGGTTTTATAAAATGCCTTTCATGGAGAGCAAAACCAGCCAGCTAGAATGGAAAGGTGGCTCCTAAAAAGGTGCTCCACCAATATCGAGCGTAAATTAAGCTGAGTATCGGAGAAAGTGGGTTTGACTTCAAGGTAAGACTGATGCAATCTGTGGATAGTCCGATCGCACATCGCACTCGATCTCAAAATAATTCATTTTTGCTTTCAAGTCCAGGTAAAATCGGAAAGAAACCTTTTGTGGAAAATCCTAATTAGGGATGCAACCGATGAATCTGCCTTCTTTCTTGTGGTTGTGGAAAATAGCGGCTTGGTCAATGGGTGTTTCCCTGTTGGCTTACCTGTTGCTGGCCGTTACTGGAACGTGGATGTTTGCCGCTAGGAGTACCAAAAAACCGCGCCCAAAATGGCTGCGTCCCTTTCATTTAGCCACTGGTGCGGGGATGGCGACTTTGGTAATTTTACTGCTGGGAATTGGTGTAGTCGGCACCCTAGGATACTACGGCAATTTGGGTCACTCGGCTCATTTACCGGCGGGGTTAGCTGTTGTGGCTTTGGTGTTGGTTTCTGTTGGAAGCGGGCTGCAAATTGGCCCTAAACATCCTTGGGCACGTCCCCTCCACATCGGCACTAATTTGGCCTTGTTTGGGGGATTTGTGACTGTGTTGCTCACAGGATGGACGATCGTACAAAAGTATTTGCCGAAAGTTTGAAACCTGTCTATTTGACCTCAAACTATACCAAATTTTCCAGGGAAACCATATATGTAAGGTGCGCCGCAGCGCACCCTAGGTTTAATTTTTTTGCGTGAGTCCGCTTTTGGTGATGAATTCTAAAATATGCTGCGCGGTAATCTGTGGCTTTTCTAAGTGGGGAACGTGCCCACAGTCGGGTATCCAAATTAGTTGAGAATTTGCGATCGCCCTTGCAAACTTTTCCGCATCCGCCGTCCCCAAAATCCGGTCTTGTTTTCCCCACAAAATCAGCGTCTGCTGCTGAATTTGCGATAATTTTTCCCCAAAACCACCGTAACCGCCGCTTTTGGTAAACGCAATTAAAGCTTGATTCCAGTTGGGCATTTCCAAGTGCAAAGCAGCACAAGTTTGAGCGTCAACAGAAGCCAAATTTTTATCGAAATAAGCATTGACGCTAATTCGCTGGCGAATTTTGGGATTGCGTAAAAATGAAGTTGCCAGATATCCTAAAGGAGGAATTAAAAACTTCCCCTTATTAGAACTGATGGCAAAACCTGCGCTATCTATTAACACTAATTGTTTTACAGCTTCGGGATAATTGAGAGTAAAATCAATTGCTGCTGCACCTCCCATTGAAGCACCGACTAAGATTACAGGCTGCGAAATTAGCGTTTTCCAAAAATAGTAAAGGTGACTTTCAATTGCCCTCGCGCTGAATGCCAAACCTGCTGCTCTTTCTGTAAAGCCAAAACCCAACAAATCAACCGCCCAAGTTTCATTTTCGGCAGCCAGCAGCGGCAACAGGCGGCGGAATTCAAACAAGGAACTGTCGAAGCCGTGAAGTAGCAAAATCGGTGTGTTGCCGCTGCCTTGGCGCACGTAGGTTGTGGCAATTGGTTCAGAAGATAGGGGAGTTGTAATTGCCTCCCGTTGAATGCTTTGGGCTAAGGCAATTGAGGTAGATTCTGTGAGTTGTGCGATCGACTTTGGCAGAAAACTTGCTGGCATAATTCTTGATAAATTGTGAATCGGTAGGGGCGATGCCACTCTGTCCGCCCTAACATTTAAGTATATATGCTTGCTCGATCGCTATTTTAGGAGTTGGGGCGAGTCATTAAAATTCGATCGATATTTAGTATCGCGGCGTCCCACCAATGGCTGATTCTGTTTCTGGTTAATATATTTGAGAATTGTTGCTAATAAACAATTTTTCAGATAAGATGCTTAAGAGCAGTAAGTTTGACCATCGCGCAATTTAACCGCAAATTGGCATCTAACCTAAGAGAGATTTCAACTCTAGATCGCAAAAAAAGCATCAAATTTCCGATCGCGGGGAACAACTGTATCCGAAATCTTCCCAGAAAACAAGTAGCCTGACAACCGAAGTTTGGCGATGCGTGGACTGCGGTGTAAAGTTTATTGAGAATATATCTCAATTGTTTCCTGGGAGTAACGCCAAAAAACTTGCTGCTAAAACCGATCGACTGTGAGAAGACCCATGAAACAAAACCAAGCATACAGCCAACAGAATCAAGAGTTAAACCCCAAGTCTTTCGGGGGTTTCACCTTTTACGGCGAGACACCAGAAGTCTCTCAAAGCGAAGACAGCAGCACAGAAACTCAGCCTGCTTTGGGTGAAGGTAAATCATTTCCCCTAGCAATGGCAAGCATCGGCGAGACACTGCAGATTGTCAAACTCAAAGGTTCAGAAGGCACGGTACGCCGTCTGATTGGTATGGGATTAGTCCCCACTATAGAAGTTCAAATCGTCAGCACATCTGGCGGTTCCGTCATCGTGGCAATTGGGGACAACCGCATCGGTTTGGGGGCAGGGATGGCACAGAAAATTATGTGTAGGAATTCAAAATTGCCATAGAAAAATTGCATCTACAGCAATCCTATTTTATTGGTGAAAAAGATTTTTTTTATTAACCGCAGAGGGCGCAGAGTCTCCAGAAGAGAGAGATTTTCGCAGATTCTGAAATTTCATTGAATTTTTACCAATTTAGACTGCATTCAAACAACAGATGAACGAGAAAAAACAACTAGGGGATTTAGCTGTCGGCGCAATCTGCCGCGTCATTGGCTATGAGAAAACAGCCCGCGCCTATAAGGGCAAATTGTTGGCAATGGGGCTGACACCGGGAACTGAATTTACTATCACCCGCTACGCACCTTTGGGAGATCCCATCGAAATCCTCGTGCGGGGTTTCAAACTCAGTTTACGCAAAGATGAAGCTAAAACTCTATTTGTAGAAGAGGTTAAATAATGGCTAAGCAAATTATTGGATTGGTAGGCAATCCTAACTGTGGCAAAACTACCTTATTTAATGCCCTGACTGGTGCCAAGCAGCGAGTAGGTAATTGGCCGGGAGTAACTGTCGAACGCAAAGAGGGAAAATACACTCACGATGGTTTAGCAATTACGATTGTTGACTTACCGGGAGTTTATTCTCTTGATGCGGAAGATGGAGATACTGGACTCGATGAATTGGTAGCGCGAGATTATTTGCTATCTGGGGAATCTGACTTAATTATTAATATTGTTGATGCTTCTAATTTAGAGCGCAATTTGTATCTCACTACCCAAATTTTGGAGATGCGCGTACCGACAATTTTGGCGCTGAATATGATGGATGTTGCCAAAGAACGGGATTTCAAAATCAAGGTCAATAAACTTGCAGAACGCCTCGGCTGTACGGTAGTGCCGATGAGTGCTTCCTCGAATGACGGAGTGCCTCTGTTGCGTGATGCGATTAATCGGGCGCTGTCTCAGCCGATCGTACCATCTGCCTATGTCGCTTATCCGGCTACGATCGAAGATGCGATCGTCCAACTCATCCCGCACATCGAAAAACACAGCCCAAATCGCACCGTAGATGCCCGCTGGACAGCCCTGAAGCTGTTAGAATATCAGGATGAAGTCGCCCCGGAACTCGCCTGTACAGAACTCGAAAAAATCGTCGTTCCGCACCGCCGCCGAGTCCATGAAACCCTCGATGACGACCTCGATATTATCATCGCCGACAGCCGTTACACCTTCATCCGCAACCTAACCCAAGGCGTCACCGAATGTTCTAGAGAAGTCAAAACCAACGTTTCTGACAAAATTGACCAAATTGTTCTCAACCGTTTCTTAGGCATTCCCGTATTCTTAGCGGTAATGTACCTAATGTTCACCATTTCGATTAACGTTGGTGCAGTGTTTATCGACTTTTTTGACATCGCCTTGGGGACAATTTTTGTAGATGGTTTCGCTAAACTTTTAGAAAGTATCAGCGCACCAGGATGGTTGATTGGACTTCTCGCAAAAGGTGCTGGTGGTGGCATTCAAACCACATCTACATTTATCCCCCAAATTGGGATGATGTTCTTGTGTTTGTCTGTTTTAGAAGACTCCGGCTACATGGCGCGGGCTGCCTTCGTGATGGACAGATTGATGCGATTTGTCGGACTTCCCGGTAAATCCTTTGTGCCGATGATAGTCGGTTTCGGCTGCAATATCCCCGGAATTATGGCGACGCGGACATTGGAAAATAAGCGCGATCGTACAATGACGATTATGATGAATCCATTCATGTCTTGTAGTGCCAGATTAGCAGTTTACGCCCTATTTTGCGGCGCATTCTTCCAAGTCGGCGGTCAAAACATGGTATTAGGACTTTACCTAATCGGAATTCTAGCCGCTGTTCTCACCGGACTAATCCTCAAGAATACCATCCTCCAAGGAGAAGCCGCGCCTTTTGTTATGGAATTGCCGCCCTACCACATTCCCAAGCTCAAAGGAGTGTTACTGCGTACTTGGGACAGACTGAAAGCTTTTATCACAAAGGCCGGAATTGCGATCGTGATCATGGTGGTTATACTAGGATTCATGAGCTCAGTGGGCACCGACGGTTCCTTCGGCAAAGACAACAGCAAAGACTCAATTCTTAGTGCAGTCGGCCACGCGGCAACACCTGTATTTACACCAATGGGAATCACCCAAGAAAACTGGCCCGCCACCGTCGGTTTGCTAACAGGAATATTTGCCAAAGAAGTAATGGTTGGAACCTTAGATTCCTTGTACACCCAACTAGCAGACGAACAAAAAGCAGCAAGTGGAGAACCGGAGAAAGAAGAAGAATTTAGTTTCTGGGGAAATATCGGCCAAGCATTTTTTAGCATACCAGAGAATCTTACAAAACTTCCCGGTCAACTTTTCGATCCCCTCGGCTTAAATTCTACTAATATTACCGACCAAAAACAAGCGGAAGAAGACCAAGGTATCTCTGGTAGCACCTACGGACAAATGTCCCAGCGGTTCGGTTCCAATCAAGCAGCTTTTGCTTATTTGCTTTTTGTATTGCTGTACTTTCCCTGCGTCTCCGCAACGGCTGCGCTTTACCGCGAAACTAACTTGGGATGGACTGTATTCGCAGGCTTATGGACTACTGGTTTAGGTTACTGGATTGCAGTCCTCTATTATCAAGTCGCGACATATGCAGAGCATCCAGAATCTTCAGTTATTTGGGTAGTGAGACTGGTAATAGCTATGGCGCTGACACTTGCGGGATTAAAAATGATCGGTGCAATACGCCCCAAGCGACGCGCAGCAATCAGTAGTTAGTTGACTGTTGACTGTTGACTGTTAACTACGTTTAAGAATCAAACAAAGGAGAAAAGCCATGATTTTAAGCGAAATCCAAAAATTTATTGCTGACAACAAAAGAGCCTCTATCGCGGATCTAAAAATCCACTTTCGCATGGATGGCGATGCTTTGCGCGGAATGTTAAACCGCCTAATTCGTAAAGGCAGAATTAGCAAAATGGCAGAAGCCAAAAAGTGCGGCGGGTGTGGCAGTTGCGCCGACGATGCAACGGAGATTTATGTATGGGTAAATCCTGGCGAGTCGGTGTCAGCAAAAGAGCCAGTTTCTGCAACTTGCCATTAAGTGATATTAAGTTTGTAGTAAGGACTTCAGAAATCAGGAAATGGCACTGCCGTTTCCCTACAATTAATCGGGGTAGGGAAACAGCAGTGCCGTATCCTCCTCGCGAGTTCATGATTATTTTGCGGTAGGGATACGGCAATGCCGTCTCCTCTAATCAAATAGCTAACTGATATTCAATTCAAGCAACTGTCTTAACTCTGGCACAAACAAGCGGCTTCTTGGGTGCGGGCTTTAATCGGCAAATAAATCACAAACTCTGCTCCCTGCCCTATTTCCGAATTCACTTCTATTTTCCCTTGATGCTTCTCGATTATCTGGTAGGAAATTGACAGCCCTAAACCAGTTCCTTTACCCACAGGTTTAGTGGTAAAAAATGGGTCAAATAGCTTATTAATTGCATCCGGGTCAATCCCATTACCGTTATCTCTAATCTTCACCACAACTTGATTTACTCCTGCTATTTCTGTGAGGATTTCAATCTCCTTGTTTCGCAGATTTGGATTGCTCAACAGTGCATCAGCAGCATTGGCTATGATATTCATGAATACCTGGTTTAACTGCGACGGATAGCACTCTACTAAGGGCAATTTTCCATAATTTTTAATTACTTTAATCGCTGTTTTGATTTTGCTATTTAAAATTAATAGAGTGCTGTCAATTCCTTCATGGATATCGACAGGTTTCATTTCAGCTTCATCTAACCTAGAGAAGTTTCGCAGGGACAAAACAATTTGCTGAATTCGCTCAGTACCCATTTTCATCGAAGATAGTAACTTCGACAAATCTTCTGATAAAAAGTCGAGTTCAATTTCCTCGATGCAGTCTTGAATCGGCGCGCTTGCATTCGGAAATTCCTGCTGGTAAAGTCCTACAAGCCTGAGCAAATCTTGAGTATATTGATTAGCGTGAGAGAGGTTGCCATAAATAAAGTTAACTGGGTTGTTAATTTCGTGAGCAATACCAGCCATCATCAACCCCAAACTGGACATTTTTTCGGCTTGAATTAGTTGAGATTGGGCATTTTTTAAATCGTGAAGCGTTTGTTGCAGTTGGTGCAATTGTAGGTTTAGTGTACGATCGCGATTTTCTACTTGTTCTATCATACAGTTGAAAGCTTCCGCAAGTTGACCTACCTCATCAGAGGAAGGAATGGGTACTCTACCAGAAAAGTATTCATTGCTTGCCATCCAATTCACATTTTGAGTTAAATCTAGAATTGGTTTTCCGATGATTCGGCTAACTACAGCACCAACAATCGTGGCTAGAATTACCCCTGCCCAAAAGAAACTATCTAGCCGTTGAGATAAAGTTAATTGCGTTTGCTGCACTGTCGCCATTGGGCTAAACACACCTAGAGCTATGCTATCGCCTATTTCGGAGATTTCTACCGTTTTCATTATGTAAGACAGGCGCTCAATATCTATTTTAGTAGTCGATGTCTGTGGTGTAGGTTTTTTCCAAGATTTAGAGCGAATTTGGGGAAAATCAGTAGCAATTAATTCTCCTGATTTAAAGATTGCGAAGTAGTTTTTACTCTTAGTGTCAATGTTGATTTTATGCAATTGTTCGTCTGTCACTAAGTCACCGACGAGTACAGCACCAATTATCCTATTCTTGCTTCTAATCGGTGCAAATCCTACTAGCAATGCTTGCGCTTTGCCATCAATGCTGACAAAATTTGACTTTTCTAAGCCTTTAAGTGCTGAATTTATCGCTGCGCTATTGATTAACTTCTTATCTATGAGCGAATCTTCTCGCAACTCTGCTACCATTTCGCCCCGCCCATCTACTACTTTGACTAAATCTAGTTTAAATGTGGTTTTTAGAGATAATATATCTTGACGCAAGATGTCTGTGTTTTTCTTTTCTATAGCGCGAATAAGTTGGGCTTCTTCTGATAGCAGTTTGGCTTGCATTATCAATTGAGTCGATCGACTTTTGAAGTCTCGCACGGCTAAAAATGCTTGGTTTTCAACTTGATCGCGCACTCCTTTTTCGAGAGTGTTGGCAAATCCGATTTTGACTGTGTGTATGACTAATAACAATAGAGTGACGGATACGCTTAGAAACGGCACGATAATTTTGAGGCTCAGCGGTACTCGAAAGTACGGCGGGCTCTTGATTGAGCTGTTGTCGCCCTCGATCGCACTCCTTATATTTTTCATAATTAATTATTGACAATAAAACTTATTAATATATCATAATACATTAACCGTAGATTTTCATTGCGGGAAGCTGCTAGTGCTGCAAAGTCTTGATATATAAAGAGTTGAATCTGTAGTAAATTTTGGCAGGCTGGCGAGTAGACTGCTTTTAGCACCCCAAAACTTGTTACTTATTTATGTCAATAGTGGCGCAAATCTAGAACCTCAAATCTAAAATCGGTTGGCGACTGTGTAGAGACAGCCAAAAGTTTAGTATTTCTTCCCCAACTTGTTCTGGATAGAAGTGATGAAAAAAATGCCTACCATCTTTACATTCCCAAAGTCGATCGCCCTTTTTCAGAAACTTAAGCCAGGGGCGCATGACAATAGGAGATACTACAAAGTCCGTCTTGCTACTGCATAACAACAAAGGTACTTCTACACCCCCATCGGATAAATTAGTCGTACTAAATAACGAGTGAGGCGAAGGCGAAAGTGCTAAATCTTCTTCAAAATATGATACAAATCTTTGATTGATATACTGATTTTGTTCTCCCAACATATCGCCAACCATTTGAGTTAAAATTTGTTTGCGGCTCCAGGAAAAAGCAGAAAGATGTGTATAGTAATGAGCTTGCCAATTAATAGCAGATGGCAAGCCGACAGCTAAAAGTCCCAAAGAGCTGACTTTGTGAGGATAGCGGCGGGCATACATTAAACCAATTAGTCCGCTGGTACTGTGACCGATTAGATGAATTGGGCTATTCCGCGCTTTCAAATAGTGATGTAGTAGATCAACGGCGACATCTAAAGAGCAAGCTTCATCTTCCGTTTGTTCGTATTCCCATATTTGTATTGGTACTGAATGATTTAAGTAGTTAATGAGAGAAATATCGAATAATTGCAAACTCGGACTGGCACTTAGCCATAGCACATCATCTGAAGTATATCTCATCACTTTTAAGTTAGAAAAGGGAGCTATTAATAATTTTAACTGGTTCCCAGACTCTTCTTGGGAACCGATGTCCAAAGGCTTTGCATCGCTGAGTAAAATTGGAGGCAGATCCTGGTAACGAGTAATTGCAAAACCTGCCCACCATTAATCCTAGATCGCAAATTCTGTCTTGAGTTGAGATACCCAAGATTTTACCCGTGCTTCCGTCAGATCGGATTGGTTGTCTTCATCGATCGCAAGACCAAAAAATTTGCCATTAACTACCGCTTTAGATTCATTAAAATCATAGCCGTCTATCGGCCAATAGCCAACAGTTTCGCCGCCCTGTTCCGTGATTTTCTCAGCCAAAACCCCCATGGCATCCATAAAATTATCCGGGTAGCCCTCTTGGTCGCCAGTTCCCAAATAAGCCACCTTTTTGCCGCTAAAATCAATATCATCAAGTTCTGGGAAAAAACCTTCCCAGTCGCTTTGCAGTTCGCCGATATTCCAAGTCGGACAAGCGATAATCAGACATTCGTATTCAGCAAAATCATCATTTTCAATGCTGCCTATCTCGTGCAAAGTCACGATATCGCCACCAAATTCATCCCGAATCATTTCAGCCACAGACTCAGTTTTGCCAGTTGTAGTTCCGTAGAAAAGACCAATTGATTTCGACATTGTTACTCCGAAGGTAGAAGTTGACAGGGTTTGAGATTTCTTTTTTTTGAGTCAGGATTTGGCATTTCCTGCCTGCAATTCATGCAAAAACAGTAGACGCGATTGTGGCAAACCTGAGAAATCAGGGAGTCAAGACAGCAAGGACACTGTTTTTTCATTGGGTTAAATTTGAAAATTCATCAACCAAGCTGACTCGCTCATATCTGGGTCTGCTTCTCCGTCAATTAGTAACAGATTCAGCGTCGTTTGTACTTTTAGACTGCGCGGGATGCCTGCGGGTACAAACACAAATACTCCGGGTTTTAAAGTGACTGTTCGATCGCACACCGTGAGAGTTCCCCCTCCTTCTAAGACGGCGAGGGTTACATCTTTGGAGTTATCGAGGTCAGGTATTTCGGAATTTTTACCCAAACTCATCAGTTTTTGGCTGTCGGCGGGTTGTCCGTCGCTGATTCGATCGGCGGATGCGGAAACTATTGCTGCTGTCACGGTGATTGACCTCCAGGTACTGTTAACTTCCGGCACTTATTGCAATTAATATTCAATAAGCTACCATGCAATTTAGATAAATTGTCAAGAGTCTACCATTAAGATTTGTTACATAATGCTGTCAGACTAGGTTTAAACTCAGCACAAGCAGCCCCAAATTCACACGGAGCGGTGTTTGTGGACGCTAAGACAGCGCGACGCAAGGGCTTAACTTAAAAAATAGTTAGTAATTATTTGCAATTAGGTCTTAAAATTATATTTGTAGTGCGATCGCCAATATAGCAATTCTCAATTGCCCGCAATACAGTAAGGATACGGCGCAGTGCCTACGGAATATGTGTATTGCACTCAACAGGATAAGGTGTACCGCTGCGTGCGTACCCTAAAAAATGCAATAGAGGCGGGTTATAGCCGGATTTGTCGATCGCCCAAATCCGTCTCAAACTCGCCCCTAATGACAACAATCAACAATCAACCGACTAATTCTTCGCCCCAACGCCAACATACATAATCGACGTATCCTCATTGATTTGGATTTTAAACAACCCAGACTTTTTGTAATCAATATAGTTAGCGAAATTAACTGTTAAAAGTTGAGCCGCTTGTTTGAAAACTGCCCCGGAAGGAAACAACTGCTTTCCGCGTGTAAAATTCCCCCAAAAACCGTGCATCTGGGCTAAAACAGAACCCATTTCTCCAAACATATCAAAACCTTTAATTTCAATATTGCCAAAACCCGTATCTCGCATTACCGCAGACAGTTCCTCCGGCGTAATAAACTTTTCCCAATCGTGAACCCCCCGCCTAATTTCTTGCAAAATATTTTCCATCAGCCCAATCATCACAACTTGCGACGAAAAAGTTCGATTAATTGTATCAAAAAAGAACAATCCTCCGGGCTTCAGAATTCTGTGAACCTCAGACACAACTTGTTTGTAATCAGCAACGTGTTCTAGAACATCCACGCAAATTACCACATCAAAGGTATTGTCATCGTAGGGCATATTTTCGGCAAAACCTTGCCTGTAGTCAATCTCAAAACCGCTGGTAACTGCGTGATTTTGAGCGGCTACAATACATTTCTCCGATCGATCTATCCCAGAAACAATAGCACCTCTCTCGGCCATAAACTCGCAAGAAAAGCCGCCCCCGCACCCGACATCTAAGGTTTTCAGCCCTTGCCAATTAGTCGCGTGTCTGTCAAAAAACTCAAATCTGGGTTTATTTAGGTGGTAAAGAGCATAGATTTTAGATTTTTCGTCCCACCAATTATCAGCATTTTCGTCGTAAAATTCTAAATCATTTTTTACTTCTGTTTTCTGCACGATTTTTTCATTCCTGATTAGTGGAAAATATAGATGGCGATTGCACTTTTGCGTGATTTTATAGGACTGACGCCAAAAAAACCAATTTCTGTAGAAAATCGGATGTTTCGTGACCAAGAATTTCTTCATGTGGTACCCGCCACGTGATTTACCCGTGGAATCAATCCACAATCGAAAATAGAAAATCCTCAAGAAAGAGCATTTATCTCGCGCAAGTCAATCGAAAATCTACAATCGAAAATCGAAAATCGATTGACGAGTTCGCAGGCCGACACCAGGTTTCTGAATCCGCGCGCGTAAGTTCTATGTTCTCGTTAGTTGTGAATCGCCACAGTTTTTTATTATAATATCTCTGGCATAAATTTCAACCCGATGGATCGCGTTTCTATTATCATCCCAGCCCTCAACGAAGCGACTTGTCTGAAACGCACCCTCCGCCAACTCAGCATCCTTAATCCTCCCGCTTGGGAAGTGTTGGTGGTAGACGGCGGCAGTCAAGACGACACAACGGCGATCGCACTTTCCGCCGGCATCCGCGTTATTTCTAGCAGTATAGCCGGACGTTCCCTGCAAATGAACTTAGGTGCTCAAGTCGCCACCGGTGAAATTCTGTGCTTTCTGCACGCCGATACTTTAGTTCCCGACGACATTGTAGCAGTTATCCAGAAAACATTGTCCGATGCCGAAATTTCCGGTGGCGGGTTTATCTCCCTGATGGCTGGTTCGCAGCAAACAAAATGGGGTTTTTCCCTCCACAATTACCTCAAAACTTATTACGCGCCGCTGTTATTTCGACCTCATTTATTTTTCCAAGGATTGCGCCTGCTGTTTGGCGACCAAGTTATTTTTTGTCGCCGTACCGATTTTTGGGAATGCGAGGGTTTCGATGCTGCGCTGCCAATTATGGAGGAAGCGGATTTGTGTTTGAAGTTAGTGCGACGCGGGAGACTTAAGTTAGTCAATCGGGTAGTGGAAAGTAGCGATCGACGAGTTGCGAGTTGGGGCGAATTTAAAGCTATTGCGATCTATCTTGCGATTGGTTTTTTGTGGGGCTTTGGCGTTTCTCCCCGGTATCTCAAGCAGTTTTATGAAGACATCCGCTGAAACACAAAATTTGATTAAATTCCCAAAATGTACTGGCTGTAATTTTTGGGCAAAACTTTCTGCAACAGGTAAATAATCGCCCAACAACCTAACAAAGTCCCCGTAACTAAAAAGCCGAGCTTCAGCAGGGGATTTACCGCGTCAATAAACTTATAAAACACTAACAACACATATAGCAATCCTAAATGATTCAGATAAATTTGTTGGGGTAGTGCTAAGGATCGCGAATTAAATAACTTACAATTTTAATTGTTATTGTGGGATGGGCTCTTATAGCCCGTCCAAAACGGACGGGCGTCCCGCCCATCCCACTTTCAAGAGTGGAAGTTATTTAATTCTCATTCCTAAGAGTGCCTACCCCCTATCTATCGGGCAACCGGGCGTGGGATTGCCCCTACAATAATTATGCAAATGATGCGAGGAGTGCTATATAGCAATCCTAAAAGAGTCGTAAATTTTTTACCCCATCCCAACCCTCCCCGCGGTTTCGGGGAGGGAGTAAGAAATTCACAAATTATGCGAGGATTGCTATAGAGACTATTGCGAAAAAAAATCTACTGCGAAAAAAAATCTACCTAAATTAGGTAGACTTTTAGAAATGTTCAAGCAATGAGTTCACTGTGGGCTAACCGTTGTTGTGATGAATGTGGGACGCAGAAACACTATCCAACTGATCGCGCCCGTTGCGGATCACGCGCAGCATATCGCTCAACTTGTGCTCGATATTATCGAGCACTTGGTCGGCATAATCATCGGCTCCGTTTTGAATTTCCTCGCATTCAGCCATCGCCCTGACTCTCATCTCTTCCAATTCCTCTTGAGCCTGGTAGCGAATTTGTTCGACTTCCGCCAGCGTCGCCTGCTGAATTGCCTCGCAGTCGAGCAAAACTTGCTGCCGCAACTGATCTGCCTCTATCTTCGCCTGCTGAAGCAGGCCCATATCGTTTAAAATTTCTGCTGCTCTCTGTTCTGCTGCTTCTATCACTTCCTGAGCGTAAAGTTCCGCCTCTTGAAGCAAGTCGTCCTTGTGCCGGATGATCGTCTCGGCTTCCTGAAAGGCGATCGGCAAATTTAGCCTCACCAAGTCTAACTGATCGAGCAACTGTTCTTCATCCACCAGAGTGCGTCTGGTCATAGGAATTCGCGGGCTGTCGAGAACAATTTCCTCAAGCCGATTCAATTCCCGCTGGATGTCTACTCCTGCGGTTCGGGTGGGATCTCCGAAGGTGGCTGTGTTCTGAGGTGATTCGTTCTCAGTGCCGCGTCCGGTAATGTCGGGTTCGATGCGAGTTGGTTCCTGCTGGCGTAACATTTGTAAATATCTAGGGCGACGTGTTTCGGAACAAGATGATCTACGGAGCCACCAAACTTGGCTATTTCTTTAACTACACTACTACTTAAAAAGCTGTACTCGTTAGAAGTTGCCAAAAAAACTGTTTCAATTTCACCCAGAAGGGTTTTATTGGTGTGGGCCATCTGGAGTTCCATTTCAAAATCTGTTAATACCCGGAGCCCCCGCAGCAGCACTTTGGCTTGTCGAATCTTAGCATAGTTTACTGTCAAACCCTCAAAACTGTCTACTTCTACATTTGGCAAGTGTTGGGTAGAGCGCCGGATCTGCTCGATCCGTTCCTCTACGGTGAAGAGAGGGGTTTTGCTGGGGTTTCTGACTACGGTAACAATTACCCGATCGAACAGTTTAGATCCCCGCTCGATAATGTCTGCGTGACCGAAGGTAATGGGGTCAAAGCTGCCTGGATAGATTGCAATCACGAGTTTGGCTCAACGGAGTGGGGGGGAGTGGAGGAGTGGAGGAGTAGGGGAATGGGAGAGTAGGATAGTGGGGCAGTGGGAGAGTGGGGCAGTGGGAGATGTGGAAAATCTTCCTTCTTCCTTCTTCCTTCTTCCTTCTTCTGACGGACATCCGTTACATCCGTTACATCTCGCGCAAGCGAATCCGTTGCCGAACTTCCTTCTTCCTTCTTCCTTCTACTTTTTCATCGAATGAGCTTTGTAGAAAGTTTCGAGGCTTTGCTTGTCGCCCACAAACCGCCAGTGCCAAGGCTCGTAACTGACGCCTTGGCGATTGTTTCTGGGGAAGGACATTTCAAAGCTGAAGGCGACGGCGTTGGCTTCTAACCACTTGAATGCTTCGGTATTTTCAAAACTGGGGCTGAGGTTGTGTTCCGGGGCGCTGCCGTCGCCGATGTCGATCGCATAACCGGTGTGGTGTTCGCTGTAACCTGGAGGGGCGCTGACTTCGGCTCGCTTGCTGGCGTTTTGCCTGCGTTCGGCTTTCACATCAAAAAATACGTGCTGTTGGTCTTGCAGCGAGCGAAAGCCGGATATGGGAGCGAAATAGATGCCTGATGCTGCGGCGGCGTTGACCATTTCCTGATATTTTGCTGCTGCTGAGGTGCGGAGTTTGACGCTACCGTCGGAGGTGACGCTTACCAAGTCTTTGGCTGGTGCTTCTGGGTACGGCAAGTGTCCCAGCAGGTTTTCTGGGAGTGCGGGGACTTTTGGGGTGGTAGCTGGACTCGGGACAGACGGAGACGCGGAACTGGTGGGCGCTGAGTCTTGTTGAGTTTGCTCTGCCTGACTGGTGGCTGGGAACAAGTTAAAGTTGAGGTGCAGCCAGATGCTGACCCCAAAGGCTAAGGCGGCCAACCCTAGCAGTTTCCAAATCAGCCCTTTTTTCTTAGACTGACTCTGCCCTGCTTCTGGGTATGGGTGATCTCGCACTGCTTCTGGAATTTCGTCGGCGACAAGCTCCGAGGCTTGCGGGGGTTTTCTTGACAGACTAGCGTTATCCAAGCCAGCTCCACTCCTGCACTTCAATAAGGCTCAACGTTACAAATTGTAGATCGATATGGGCGATCGAACAGCTACAATTGCCGCTGAGAATATATCATCTCTTTCACACTTCGCCCCGTCCCATCCGCCAACTCTCGCATCTGTTGCTTGGGCCCACAGTCGATCGTCCCTGCGATGTCGAACTGGTTGGCGTTGGTGGCGCTGGTTTATTTTAAGTGTAATTTGTTACTGTTGTTCGACAAAATCCAACAATTCTTCGATCGACACATCAAACGTCCGCGCCAATTTTAGCAGAGCACCGATGTCAGCCATTGCCATACCGGGCGATCGGGCATAACTTTTAACAGTATTGTAGGATACTCCAGAGCGATCGGCTACTTCTTTGAGCGTCCAACCTTCCCTAGCCGCCAACTCTCTAATTCGCAATTTTATTAATTCGCCTCTTGACATGAGGGTGAAATCTCACCTATAATGTTTTATATACATAAACGTTAAATCCCCGACTGAGGAAACGCCGGTGCCAACCTATTCTTCCACGACCTCAAACAAGTCTTCAATCAACAGGTCAAAAGTTCGAGCTAATTTTTGCAAATGAGTAACGTCAACCGTTGCTAACCCGGGCGAACGAGCATAATTCTTAAGCGTGCTGTAGTGAACTCCCGATCGCTCAGAAACCTCTGTCAAAGTCCAACCCTTCTCGGCAGCCAGCTCTCGAATCCGCAACTTAATCAATCCCATTTATTGACAATAGACCAGTATTGGTCTTAAACTATTTACATCATAAATAGCGATCGCCCCCCGGCCTCGAAAACTGAAGAGCGAACAGCTATTTATTCAAATGACCGACAAATTGGAATTCACCAACAAAAAGTAGGATTCACCAACAAAAAGTAGGATTCACCCCAAATCAAGTCGGATTCACCCCAAACAAGTCGCAGTCACCCCAAACAAGTCGGAGTCACCGAGTCACCAACCATGATACCAAAACAAAACTCAGAAGCCAAGCAAATAAATCCACTCTCTCGCTTTGTAACCAAAGAAGCAGTGGCCAAAGTCTTGAAAGTCAAGCCCGAACAGATCCGCGAGATTCGCTGCTGGGCTTACGTCATCCACGTTGTGGGAGTTGGGATCAGTCGGTTTGTCAGCTACGGAGATATGCCACCAATTTTAGGAGTCGAACCGCCGACGCTGCAAGATTGCATTCGGTGGCGGAAACGCTGGAGAAGCAGCCAACATCAAGCACCGAGATTTTGGGTAGATTTTTATGAGGGGAAATTTCGCCAGTCTCGTAGTGTGGAAGAACTCTACAACTGGGGCAAATTAGTAGGTAAGATTAAGCAAGGGTTGTTAGCATCGCAGGTAAAGTGGCTGCGGAATATTTATTGTGTAGCGAAAGAGTGTTTAGCGGCTTTTTGAGAAGGGGCGATCGCATTATCCTCTCCCATAGCGCGTTAATGTGCGTTCATCTCCGGTTAATAAAAAGAGCGAGCTCCCAAAATCAAACCTTACTAACCTCAGCTAATTCTGCAACATCACTAACCGAACCTTCGTCTTCCCCTTTCTCCCCTTCATCAACCGCAACTGTTAACTTCAATCCCAAAACCTTCAGCCAATTAGCCAAAGCATAAATTGTCACGCTTCCATGATGCGACAGCAAAACAGCTAATTTTTCCAGATGCAATGAGGCCTACTCATCTGACATAATTGGTTCCCCAAGAGCCTCAAATACATCTCGAAGTGCTTTGAGCATGATTCCTAATTCCAAATCTCCTGATTCTTCCTCAAATATCTCTGTGAGGTAGCCAGCAGAAAAATTGGGGTCTTTGAGAGTTTTAATTTTAAACGGATGGTAAGGGACACTTTTAGGCATTTTATCGACCCCTGTATTCTAATGACTACAAGTCTTGACGGAGTTAAGGAAATTGAATCTACTAATATCCATGAGTATCCAAATATTGTTCAAAAGTCTCGTCGGTTTCGTCTGGATCGTAGCCGAAAACATCCTGCATTACCGCTCTATAATACTCTAATCCCTCGCCATCGGAATCGTGCACATCTACGTCCCTACAGCTTTCCACATCTAATGCCCTTTGCGATCTAGAGGGCTTCACGGCGCGAACCTTTCCCTTTGACAATTGCTCCAAACTTTTACCTACAGAGAGCCGCCAAGGATTCATTTCATTAGCTTGCCTCAGACACTCGATCGCATCTGCTGTTCTGTTCAACTTCGCCACAGCAAATGCTTCTCCAATTAGAAATATATCTTTTTCTTTTTCCTGTTTTAGTTCCTGAAATACTTGATTTGCCCGGTCGAATTTACCCGCGCCCAAAAAAGAGCAACCCATTAAAAACTTAGAAGTTTTTTGATCTACATTTCCTTTGTCATTTAGCGCTGCTTGTAATTCTTTTTCTGCTTGCTCCGATCTACCTAACAATATTAGTCCCAGAGATAAAGTATGAATTACATAGGAGTCTAATTTACGCTCTCGGTACTTTTCAATGATTTGAATAGCCTTTGCATACTCTTCTTTGGTGATGTAAAGTCTTGCCAGCCGTTCAGCGATATAATCTTTTTTTTGCCTTTGCTTTTCCTGAGAACGAGGCAAGTTGAGCGACTGAACTAAATACTTTTCCGCTTGGTCGCGATAATCAATAGCTTCGGGTTTGTCTGACTGACCGTAACCGCTCAAAATCCAGTATTGAACAAATGCCGTTTTGCCGAGAGAATACAACTTCTCAACACCCTCACAAACACCATTTATTGCAGTTGTGGCAGATTCACCCTCCGGCCTGTCACATTCCCAACATTTATAAAAATATCGCCACGCATTGTTAGCATTTTCTAAATCTTTGGGAACGTAAGTAATACAATCTTCCTCACGAATATTGTGACGCAATCTCAATGCAAAAACTGCTTTGTCCCACTCATTGACAATCATTTGATAGTAGGCAGAGCCGAGGCTGTATAGCGACTTGATATATTCTTTGCGACAACGGCTGCGCTCTCGGTTTTGCTGTGGATTGGTAGGATCTAGTGATTCCCAAATTTGGAGAGCTTTCTCGAAAGATTCAATTCCTTCTAGACGTTTTTGTTTTGCAAGTTCTAAATTTCGCTCTTTCCAATAGGTGTTAGGTAGGACTTCTGCAAGTAAATATCCCTTTCGGTAGTGGTCTTTGATGCGATTAGGAGCTAGGGAAATTGCCATATCGTAATATTTAATTGCTCGCTCTGCCTCTTGTCGAAGTTTTCCATCACGCCTATTTCTAGGTGTTTTTAGTTCCATCGCATTCTGATAGTGTAAATATGCTAAATTTGCTAAATAAGTAGGATTGTTCGGCAGTAATTCGACACACCGCAGGCGCAGCATTTCCGCTTCACTGCGATACTTACTCTTGCGATTTAAAAATTCAGTCTTTTCTGGCTCTTTTCGAGGAATATCTTCTACCGAAACCTCGGCTAACTTCCCACAGGCAAATCCGACTTCGCTCAAGATTTCGGCATCTGTCCATAGGGGGTGCTGGCTGAGACGATCCAGGGGGGAAAACTTGTTATATATACCGCCCCAATCACTGCGATTTTTCAACAAGTTAATTTCATTTGTTAGAGTTGAATCCCCAGAATTAGGTGGTTTCATTACAGCTCTCATTTGGTCGTTATCCAGCACACAGCAGAAAGGTAAATAAGCACCTTGTTCGAGCGCTCCTGCCCCGATCATTTGCCCCCGAAGACGTTTGTAAAAATCCCCCGACGTAATATTTAAATCAGCTACAACAGAAAACCGAATGATTACTTGCGTGTCTGTTCGATAAAACGAACTTACTCTGAGTTGTTTAGCTTTCCGAATATTCTCCTCTTTTTTCCAATAAATACCTATTACATCTTCAATAGAGTCAAGAGTGATAGCTGGGAAATTAGGGAACAACGCTACTATTTCATCTAAATATCTGCCTTGATAGGTGATTTGCCCTTGTTGAAACCGCGAATCGTCTGCTCTGGTTATAATTGTTACCACTTTTTAAACTCCTGGATACAAAGACCCTGCTTAGCTGAAGTTAAATGCTTTACATGTCAGCGTATAAGCTCTATAGCGCTGCTGAGCTACCGCGATCGCGATTCGCAGACACTGGTGCTTATTATAACTCAAATTATAAAAATGCGGGTCTCAGTAAGTCAGGCAAGAGGCCAATCCCGCAGATTGCCCGATCGCCCCTTGACTCCATGCGCTACAATTATTAAGAAATCTTTAGTTCGATCCGTTTAACGTTCCAGACGCATTATGAGTCTTCCCATTCGCAACGTCGCCATCATTGCTCACGTCGATCACGGCAAAACCACCCTTGTGGACGCTCTCCTCAGACAGTCCGGGATCTTCCGCGAAGGGGAAGAAATCCCAGATTGCGTCATGGACTCCAACGACATCGAGCGCGAACGCGGCATTACCATCCTTTCCAAAAACACCGCCGTCAGGTACGGAGAAACCCTGATCAACATCGTCGATACCCCCGGACACGCGGACTTCGGCGGAGAAGTCGAACGAGTTCTCGGCATGGTTGACGGCTGTCTGCTGATCGTAGACGCCAACGAAGGCCCGATGCCGCAAACCCGCTTCGTGCTCAAAAAAGCCCTAGAAAAAGGACTGCGCCCGATCGTCTTTGTGAATAAGATCGATCGCGAGCGAGCAGACCCCCACAAAGCCGTCGATAAAGTTTTGGATCTGTTCCTCGAACTAGGTGCTGACGACGATCAGTGCGAATTTCCCTACCTCTTCGGTTCCGGCTTAAGCGGTTACGCCAAAAAACACCTCGAAGACGAAGGGGTAGATATGAAGCCCCTGTTTGAAGAAATCCTCGACCACGTACCACCCCCCGTAGGCGACCCCAACAAGCCACTACAACTGCAAGTAACCACATTAGATTACTCAGAATACGTCGGTCGTATCGTCATCGGCCGCATCCACAACGGCACGATTAGAATCGGTCAACAAGCAGTCTTAATCACAGAAAGCGGCGCGCTTGTCAAATCAAAAATTACCAAATTGATGGGCTTTGAAGGCCTGAAGCGGATTGATATCCCAGAATCTTCTGCTGGTAATCTTGTCGCCGTTGCCGGTTTTGCTGATGCCTATATTGGCGAAACAATTACCTGTCCGAACGACCCGCAAGCGCTGCCTTTAATCAAGGTAGACGAACCAACTTTGCAGATGACTTTCTCCGTGAACGATTCGCCGTTCTGCGGTCAAGAAGGAAGTTTTGTGACATCTCGGCAAATTCGCGATCGGCTAATGCGAGAACTCCAAACTAACGTCGCCTTGCGCGTCGAAGAAACCGACTCTCCCGACAAATTTCTCGTATCCGGCCGTGGCGAACTCCACCTCGGAATCCTGATCGAAAATATGCGTCGCGAAGGATACGAATTTCAAGTATCCCAGCCCCAAGTAATCTTCCGCGAAGTCGGCGGTCGTCCCTGCGAACCCTTTGAATGTTTGGTGTTAGACGTACCCGAAGAAGCAGTCGGCGGCTGCATCGAACGCCTCGGTCAGCGGAAAGCTGAAATGCAAGATATGCACGTCAGCAGCACCGGTCGCACCCAAATCGAATTTTCGGTCCCCGCTCGCGGTTTGATTGGATTCCGAGGCGAGTTTATGCGCTTGACTCGCGGCGCTGGAATTATGAACCACAGCTTCCTCGACTATCGCCCCCTCGGTGGAGAAATTGTCGCCCGTCGCAACGGAGTATTGATTTCCTTTGAAGAAGGAGTTGCAACTACTTATTCACTGAAAAATGCTGAAGACCGCGGCGTGTTTTTCATTACCCCCGGAACCAAGGTTTACAGAGGGATGATTATCGGAGAAAACAACCGAGATGATGACATGGAGCTGAATATCTGTAAGTCGAAGCAGTTGACAAACCACCGCGCATCTGGCGGTGAAGAATTGGCGCAATTGCAAGCACCAGTCGATATGAGTTTGGAGCGCGCTTTGGAGTACATCGGTCAGGATGAATTGGTGGAAGTAACGCCACAATCAATTCGCTTGCGGAAGGTTTCTAAGAAGTTGGTCAAACGGTAAAACCATTCTAGGGTGGGGTGTAAATCCCCATCCTAAAAATCTCACTCTCAACTGTTAACTGTTTTTAAGGTCTATGGCAATAATTACGATTCAAGTTGATGACAATATTAAGACAGCGTTTGAAGAAGCCAGTCTTAAGACTCAGCAAGAGTTAAGTTCGATTATTCAATTGTTTTTTAGACAAAATTTACACAACAAAACTTTAACCCAGGTTATGGCAGAAATTTCTGACAGAGCCGCGCAGCGAGGCTTAACACCAGAAATTTTACAAGAGCTTTTAGCAGATAATAATGACGAGTAGATTTGTACTAGACACGAATGTTTTAATCAGTGCTTTACTATATTTTGAATAATTATGTTTCTATAAATTTTTCTGCATTCTCAACTTCTTCGATAGCTTCATGAATTCTTTGAAATAAGTCTGCATCAAGAATCTTAAGCAAATCCTTTTCAAAACTATTTTTAAATTCAAGATTCATGCTTGTTGTTTGAGAATTTGGAAGATTCGATAGCGACTGACTGTTTCAGTATTTTCGCCTTCTTGGATAGCATTTTCCATCCCTATATCTTCTAGGGCTTCTGTAAGAACAGTTAATTTACTGTTTAATACTTCTTTTTCCAGCTATTGACATAACTGCAATTTTTCTGGATAAGGCAGTTGTTTGACTAGGGCTAAGATTTGTTCAAAGTTTAGGGAAAGTTGATAGTTAGCTAGAGTCATTGTTCGTTATGTTGAGGGCTTGTCTATATTTTATCTCAAATCGCGGGTGGCCAGAAACCGGGTTTTTCCCTTGAATACTTCGCCGCACCTCGTAGAAACTCCCAAAAACCCGGTTTCTTTGCTTCTCGCGGGGGGCCCAGAAACCGGGTTTTTTCGAGCATACTCGCCGCACCTCGTAGAATCTGCGAAAAACCCGGTTTCTTAGATTTGCGGGGTGGCCAGAAACCGGGTTTTTCCCTTGAATATTTCGCCGCACCTCGTAAAATCTGCGAAAAACCCCGTTTCTTTGCTTCTCGCGCAATCAGAAACCGGGGTTTTCCCTTGAATACTCGTCACACCTCGTAAAATCTGCGAAAAACCCCGTTTCTTTGCTTGTCGTGGGGTAGCCAGAAACCGGGTTTTTCCCTTCATTGACCAATAATTTCAAAGGTGGTACTCGCCACGTGATTTATCCGTGGAATCAATCCAAAATCCAAAATCTAAAATCCTCAAGAAAGAGCATTTATCTCGCGCAAGTAAATCTAAAATCTAAAATCTAAAATCTAAAATCGATTGACTTTTTCTAAAAATTGTCATATACTACCGTAAAATATGCCTTTTAAATCCTTACCAGGTTATGTCATACCTCAAATCTTCCAATTTACTCTTGGCTTGTCTTTTAAGTACCAAAGCTAGCTTGTTCTTAATCGCTCCAGTTCAAGGAGCTTTGAGTGCTTATTCACAAGATAATACCGCAAATTCTCGCATAGAAATAGAAGTTGTTAACCTCGCAACCAACGACTCAGACTCCTCAGATTACTTAATGTTAGTTGCTGATGCAGGTTACGATCGAGGTCAGGATTACGATCGAGGTCAGGATTACGATCGAGGTCGTCAAGGCCGTCAAGCCCGGCAGGCATAAAATCTGCCATCAAATACAGGACAAAACTTTTTTTATATGGGATCTTCTTCTGGAAGCATCCCATATTTTTCAAAGCATGAATTCTGCGGTCAAATGTTCTCAGTTCGATGAATTGACCTACCTGGAAACAACTCACAAATTATTATTTGCACGGCGGGATATAATTTATGAAACTTTTACAAGTTCTGCTGCATCCCCATTCCGTAGATAAATTTTTTCAAGAATTTTGGACAAAGCAAGCTGTATTTATCCCAGGTAACAATTCGGCTAAATTCCAGCATTTATTTGATTGGAAAAAGCTGAATAATTTGTTGAACTACCAGGAAATTAATTATCCCGATTTGCGGTTTTCCCTGGATGGAGAATCTCTACCATCAGCCAAAGCGGAGCGATGGCTGGAAATGCTTCAGCAAGGAGCAACCTTAATTATTAATAGCGTACACAGTCGGGTTCCAGAATTAGGGGAATTTGCCGCCCATATCCGTCAAGAAATAGGTTATCGAAGTCAGATTAATCTTTATTGTTCGCCCCGTTCCCAAAAGGGATTTAATTGTCATTACGATACCCATGAAGTGCTGGTTTTGCAAATAGAGGGCGAGAAAGAATGGTGGATTTTTCCAGAGACGATCGCCTCTCCTGTTTCTGCAATGCGATCGGCACAACAAATTCCTCCCGATGAACCCCCTTATCTCCAATGTACCCTCAAACCGGGAGATGTTTTATATATTCCTAGGGGACATTGGCATTATGCGATCGCCCGTACTAATCCGTCAAGTGATGAATCTTCTCCTTCCCTGCATTTAAGTTTAGGAATTGATTGTCAAACCGGGTTAGATTGGTTGAATTGGCTGGGAGAAGAATTGCGGCAAAATTCAGAATGGCGGTCAAGTTTACCGCCGATCCGTCAAGGGGATGTTGCAGCAGTTCAACCTGATTTAGAAAAGTTGCGCGATCGCCTGATTTCCTGGCTGCAATCCCCGGAGTCGATCGATCGCTATCTCGATTATTTAGACTACAGCGATCGCCCACCGCTGCCATTTTCTTTTCCCTATCAACTGGGCAGCAATATTTTCGATCGAGGACTGGAAACCCGGTTTATTTGTTCCAACTTACATCCGGTTCAAATTTTACCCAGGGGGGAAAACGAAACTAAAATTACCATCGCCTCCAAACAAGCGAATATCAAAGGAATTCCTGCGGATTTAACAGCCAAACTATTTCAGCCAGAAGGATTTAGCCTGCTAGATTTAGCAGACTTGTGTCCCTCCCTGGATGTAGAAACAGAAGTCATTCCGCTTTTAACTCGGTTAGTGACTCAGGGGATTTTACTGGTAGAAGCTTCGGCCTCTATTGAAGAGTAAAATTCCTGGCGAACTTGAGAAACTAACCAACCGCCAAATTCCCGGAAAAATACGATTAAACCCGGGCGATTTTGACTAGGTTCTAGGGCTAATTCTACAGTCTTTTTCATCGCACTCTGTTGCTGGGGAAAATAAGCAGAAAACCTTTCGTAGCAATAATATAAATCTACGGTATAGCTTTGGTCTTGTTCCATAACCAACTCAAACCCCGTTCGGATCGCGCGCCTCGCAATCCAGGCACATTGTTTTTTTACTTGAGCCGAAAAATTCAACCGATCGGGGGATAACTTTTGTAAAATATCCAGAGTTTTGGCTAAATCTGCTTCCCAAGTAACAGCATAGTCGATCGGGGAATTTCCCGGCTTAAATTTGGGAAAGTTGAATTTGATATCTCCGGCTATTTTCAAGCTGGCTGTCTGGATAACTGTTTGCCAAATCGAATCAGGTTGCTGGATATTTGACAAATCTAATAGCTGAATTTCTACTTTTTTACAAAATAGGTAACGCTGATTGAGTCGATGGCCAATCTTCCGAGACAAAGTAATATCTTTGTCGGTGATTTCGCCGGACAAAATAGCAAAACTGTCTAAATCGGAAACCAGCCGAATTGCCAAACCGCGAGGTACAGAACCGCGCAAATAAAGCCCCTGCAAGCGATTTGACCAAACTTTCAGACAAGCTTGTTTCAGTTCTTCTACTAAAGCTTTCCAAGGCGGCAGTATTTTATCGGCATGGCAATCATTGATGATAAATCCTGCGGCATCCGTCGCGAAGAGTTGACCCCAAGGCAAAATTTCAGTCATCTATTATCCACAATTCATTTATTACAAGATCGGGGTCAGAAGCAGAAACTCGGTTTTTTTGTTCTCTGACCCGTTGACTTATTTTAGGATTTAGGCAAAAAAATCATTGGCACTAAGCATCCCAGGAGTGACGTTATCAACAATTCCCAAAATTAGATTGACTCGATTCGATCGAATCACAGTACCTCCGTCAATTATTTCTAAACTGAGGTCAGCAAAAGTTAACCCCGGACTAAGTTGAATGCGGTCAATACCTGTTTCAAAATCAACAATGCGATCGGCAATATCTAAATTAGCGGCAGCACTTGCGGATGACAAGACAAAGATATCATTCCCGGCTCCTCCCGTGAGAAAATCTTGTCCCATATCCCCTCTGAGGATATCGTTTCCTCCTCCTCCATCCAAAGTATCTGAGCCTTTTCCTCCGAAAATGGTATCGTTTCCTAGATTGCCAAATAGCCGATCTTGGCCGCGCTTTCCCGTGAGGATATCATTACTTTCTCCACCGAATAAGTTATCGTTACCCTCGCTGCCAATGATATTGTTCGCAGAATTCGGAGGCAAGTTTTGTACGGGTGGTGGCGAGTCGGTACGGGTAATGCTAATAGCATCAAAATCTTCTAGATCGTCGCGATCGCCAACGACAGTTACTCGATCGCCGATATTTAAATTCACCTGGTTTCCGTTCCTCGGTGCGACCAAAATTTCGCCGGTATTATCTCGGAGTAAAAATTCATCTTCACGGAAACCCGATACAGTGCCAGCAATTGTCACGATGACATCTTCTCTAACTGGCAATCCTCCAATATTTTGCAGGGAATTGTTGTTCAAATTAGCTGATATCGGAGGAGTATTTGATGCTGGCGGTTGATTGTTCGCAGAATTCGGCGGCAAGTTTTGTACGGGTGGTGGCGAGTCGGTACGGGTAATGCTAATAGCATCAAAATCTTCTAGATCGTCGCGATCGCCAACGACAGTTACTCGATCGCCGATATTTAAATTCACCTGGTTTCCGTTCCTCGGTGCGACCAAAATTTCGCCGGTATTATCTCGGAGTAAAAATTCATCTTCACGGAAACCCGATACAGTGCCAGCAATTGTCACGATAACATCTTCTCTGACTGGCAATCCTCCAATATTTGTCACCATGCTCTCGATACCTCTTATTGTTGTCTTGTTTTTTATTATAAAACTATTTCTCTAAACTTATGCAACACTTTTCGATCCCCTAACCATCCATTGCAAAGGGAAAAGACGAGAATACTGTTGCATTTTTTTTTAAATTGGTATAATCTAAGATAGGGAACAATTGCGATAAAAAAATTACTCGGGCACAAACTCGGGTAGAAATTGCCGGCGATCGAGGCAGCGATCGAAAATTTTCTATTGTTTTAAGCGAAAGCTATTCATCCCCGTTAGAAGTGGTATGGTGCGTCGCTAAAAAAATTTTGAATCCTCCCACTGTTGCGCGCGGTAGCGCCCCCGCCCGATGAAGCGGAAGCGGTGTTGCGCGCCCTCCATTAGGAACTGCTTTACGTGCACCGTCGCTTTTGGGAAATCCTCGCTTGCCGCCGGAGTGCGCGATCGAAATCGAGGTGGGCGATCGCGATGTGGCGCACGTTTCGGGGGGGAAATCCGAGTTGTTGGATTCGATCGACTGCGGTGTATTTGCGATCGAACTGAATGCGATTTAAATTAATAAAAAACGGAATCAGACGCGAATAAGGCGACTCGATATTTCGGATTCCGAAGCCGATATCCGCGAGAACAAGTCCTCGATTTTTTCGACTAGCAAACAGTGGCAAACGAGGTGCGCCGTCAGACTCCATCTGAAGCCATCAAACAGCGCCCCGCCAATCGGACACATACACCCGCAATTTAAATGGTGAATTTTCATAAATCTTCTGTCGCAAATTCGACTTTTGGGAGCGATCGACTTTAGACAACTCTAGGAATACTTCCGCGTAATTGCCTCTTTATAGAGAAGGATTGCTGCTGTGTGCTTGATGTTACTTTAATAAAACTTCGATCGCGCCCGATCTATCGCATATCATATACGTAGGTTGGGTTAAAGAATAAACCCTCCGCAACGCGCTTGCACAAAAAAGACTTCAAGTTGGCGTTGGACCCAACCTACATCGATCGACTATTCAGAAAAACCCGGTTGATAAGCGTAAGTCGTGTTTCAAAGTAGCGATCGAACTATCATCCATCTTCCTGCTGCTGTGTTTCGATCGAGCTTAGCAATGCCTCATCGGAACAGGAATTTTCCCAATCGCCCTGTAGCTGAAGCCGCACGGACTTTGCGCCGCCAGCCGGAGTGCAGACAACCCAATAAGCATCATCCGAGCCTTTTACTTGAGCTTTTTCGCGGTTCAGGGGCTTGTCATAAAGACCAGAATATGCCTCTTGGCAACTCCAAACAATCCCTTCTGAATCTGTAACTTCTCGCGTCATACCTTGTCTGATGATTCTGCAATTTCAGCTTACGCATTCCGATTTATTTGTGCATCTATCTCTGTAAATATTTACTTGCCGGTTATTTGACATAATTTGATGTTTATTTTATTATTAATTTCTCGATCGCACTTTTCTTTTCATCTGAATTGACACATCGGGCCTACGATCCTCTTCGAGGGCTCCGCTAGTGGCCGATCGCGCGATCGACTAACCGCCACAATATGTTTTAATTTATATTTGAGCAAAATCCAAACAAAGCCAGCCATGAGTCCTAAATCAATAGCCGTAATCAACTTCAAAGGCGGTGTCGGAAAGACTACCGTCACTTGGAGTCTGGGAAATATTATATCCCAAGGAACCGACTTAGAAGTCTTGATGTTAGACTTAGATCCGCAAATGTCGCTCACAGAGGCGATCGGACTTAACGAAAATACAGGTCATTTAGATGACAAATTTGGTAAGTGGTACGAAAAATCTCTCAAGCATAGACTTACAATTTACGACGCCCTAGAAGTCTTTAAAAAAGCCGGACAGAATTTTAAATTTCCCGTTGGTTTCGACACCATTTATCAGATTGACGAACAGTTGCATTTTGTCCCTTCAGTTGAAGAATTGTATTGGTTGGATATCGATGGATTTGAGGGGAAAAGTGTTAAAGACTTCATCCGCCGATTCATCGGCAAAATCGCCAACTCTGCCAATCTCCCCAAATACGACTTGATGCTTTTTGACTGTTCGCCTTCCTTCAGTCTCCTCACCTACAGCGTACTCTCTTGCTGCGACTTAATATTAATTCCCGTCAATCCCGATTATTTTGGTTCTAGGGGATTGAGTTTAGTTTTAAACTCGCTTCAGAAACGGATTGAGCCTTATCCGTTTCCCAAGATAGCAGTCTTTATGAATAAAGCTAAAACCTATGGAGGATTGCTGACAAATGAAGTTCAGTTTTACATGAGAGAAGTAAAGAGACTTTGCGATGAGATATCCAAAGATAATAACATAGAAGTTAGATTTTTAGAATCGACGATTCGGGAAAGCGTCGGGCTAAAACGGGCGATTAATGAGGGAGAACTGCCGCGAGAATTAGTTAGAGAATTTGAAAAACTCTGGCGCGAGTGTGAGGAGTATCTGAAATGAGTAAAAAAGAAAGTTTGGCTGCTTCCGAACAAGAAAGCGGGGGGTTAGTTGAGGAAATTGGCGAACTTAAGGAAATCTTGCGGGACGTTGCTCGAAAATTAACCCGGCTTGAGACTCAAGTCAAGCGGGGAGTGATGTCTGCTGGCTCAAAAGCTTCGGATATCCCTAGGGGTGCTGATGTTAATAAACCTGCTAATTTATCGGCGGCTAATGTTCTAGAAGTTTATGAAGAACTGCGTTTACAAGCTAAGAATGGTAATGAAGAAGAGGTGAGGCAAAAGTTGTTGGCCATGAGTGCAACTGACTTGAACTTAATGTGTTGCGAGTTAGGGATGCCACCCAGCAGCAAGAATCCGTCCCGCAAAAAAATGTTTGAGCTAATTATTGGCAGAATTAAACAGAGTTTGAGGCTGTCGCGGCATATAGACCGACAAACACTTTGAAAATTAGCAGAGGAATCGATAAAATGCGTTTTAACTTGCATTTCCCTCTGCGATATGGAACAGGCAAGATGCCCGTTCCACAAAAGCTTGTTCCACAAGATTTTCAGTTGAGTGTGGGGACTAGGGGTTGGGAATCTTGGCCGCCCCTGAAAAGCTTGTGGCAAATTCTGCAACTTTTCAGCTTCCATAAATTATGGCCGATAAGTGCGATCGCCCTCATCTCCCTAACAGTCTTAATCAGCTTGTTTTTGAGCCTTCACAGCCCTCCCCCAACCGCAGCCCAAAAACCAAGGATACTAGCGTTTACCGCCCTCCAGATGCGGGGCAGCGAGCCCAGAAACAGTTTATTTGCCCTCAATGCTACCAGTTCCGGTCGCCGCGAACTTACACCTAATATAGATGTTAACAGTCCCCTCGTGTGGTCGCCCAACGGCCAGCGACTGGCTTTCGTTGGCGGATACAGCGACATCTATACAGTCAATGCTGACGGTTCTCGACTAACTAAACAGTTTGCTGAGGGTGGTTGCAAAGCACCTAATTTTGAAATAGCTTGGTTTTCCAACAGCCAGAAATTTATTTTTGCCCGTTCTTGCGACGGGTTTACCTCTGATACTCCCGGCAGTCAATCACTTTATACAAGCGACACTTCTGGCATCCAAGGAACTAAATTAGTTAGGAATTTGGAAGTAGGAGGAGAGCCGCCTAAAACAGAAATTTCATCAGAATTTTACCTTTCGCCGGACGGTCAGCAAGTAGCATTTGTCAAGGATAAAAATATCTACAAAATGAATGCCGACGGTTCGGTAATGACCAAACTAACTAAAAGTCCCGGCGAATATATATCCGGCGGCAGTCAACTTTTTTGGTCGCCCGATCGCACAAAAATTGCTTTCCTGTTCGGCGCTTATCCGAAACAGCAAATTTACACAATTAATGCCGATGGAACCAACCTCAAAAATTTGACAAACAACCCGCAACATCAGGTTTACAACGTCAAATTATTTTGGTCGCCAGACAGCAGCCGAATTGCTTACTATTACAATAAACTCGGCGATTTATCAGGCGAACAGCAAGATATTTACCTGATCGACATTAACCGGGGGACAGCCAAGAACCTCACCCAAAAACCCAGAAACTACGACGAAATTTCGTGGTCGCCGGATGGCAAATTTATTGCTTTCGTCGCCGGAGAGTTCAACAATCAAAAACTCTACACAATCAATGCTGACGGCAACCAGCTAAATCAACTAGCCACCAGGCTAAAACCGTCAAAAATTTCAGAATTAGCTTGGTATTCTGACAGCAATCAAATTGCTTTTATATATAATGAAACCGAAGGCGAAAAAAGCCACTTGTATGTAATTAACCTGGACGGTTCAGGATTGAATAAATTGACAAATGACAAAGATTTGTATCCTAGCAATCCGGTTTGGCAACCGCAGTAAACTTAAGAGCAACAATATGCTGTAGGGGTGAGTTTTAGCACAGATAAACCCAGCAGGGCGGGCTATATTGGCATTCCCCCGCAGCGAAAGCGGGTTACTTAACAAGAAAAAATCCACCAAACTCAACACTCAGAATAATTCTCAAATTGGGGAAGATGAAAGAATTTTTTTCTCCTTTAATGGCTGGTGAACTTGCAATTCATTTGACTCAACTTCCTGCTGTTTTTCATCCTGTACCTGTTTATCAATTTTGGGCAACTTTAAAATCGCTCCAGCTAAAACCCAATAATACACCGACACTGGATCTACATCCAGCGGATAGTATTGAGTATTGATCGTAATAAAGGCAACAAACACCCAAAAACTAGCTCCGTAACTCCGCAAACTTTTGTCCTTGACAGATCGGTAAGCTCTAAAAGTTAGAAAAGCTAAGTGTAAAAGCATCATCTGAAAACTAATCATTCCCGGATAACCTAGTTCGTATATCAACTTAGGTTGAAAAGTTTCAATTAGCTGCGTTGCACCAAATATTCGCGTTGAATTAGTTGCTCGTCCCACACCTCTGCCCAGAGGTCTATCAATGATAAAATTGTTGCTCTGCTCGAACTGATTAAAGAGAAACTGTTGGGGCGGTGCAGCATTCCAGCGACTAACAAAACTATCCCACCGCTGCTCGATAATTCCCGGGTTAATAGCTGCACCGACAAATAGCAGAATCGCCAGTCCTGCACCAATGGGAATAAATCGTTTTAAATTAACTAATTGACCGGTGAGAACTAGCAGGATTGCTGTAGCAACTGGAACCATAACTAAAGCAGCTCTTTGACCGGAAATAACTGCATTGGCAAATACTAATGCCATGCCAAATAAACCGATAACGCGCCACCAGAATGAAGGATCGCAAAAGGCAGAGGCAAAGGTTAAAAAAGCATTAGAAATTAAAAACCACGCCCACTGCCAAGGCGCGACAAAAGTTCCCGGCAAGCGGACAAACTTGACTTCTGGACTGAACACTAAAGAACCGCCGACAAAACATCTAGCTTCCAGCGTTGCTTTATATAATTCTGCTCCGATCATGCCTCTGGTTCCCGCACACTTTCCACTTTGCAGCAACAGGTACTGAATCAAACCGAGAAGGCAGCAAACGATCGCCAAAACGATGTGCATTCGACTAAAAAACACCAAATCCTTCTTAGTGCGGAGCAGATAATAGGTACAAGCAATCAGCGGTATATAACCTATCAATACTTTTAAGCCGAGAATTCCTTGCAGAATTGGTTTGTCGCCCCCCCTAGGGTTGAGCTGCATCTCCCCGTTGACAAAAATTAAAGTCAGCATTGCCATCATCAACAGGATGCTGAAGGTAGAAAGCATTTGTTTGGGAATGAACAGGGGCAACTGTTTCTTTTTGCAGCTTTGAATTAGGGCGATGAGAGCTGGTATGTAGAAAGCATCTTTGGCTACTTGAAATGCAGCATTCCCGCCGCCAATTGCGTAGGTAATTGTACCGCTGAAAGGCAGGTAAATTAGAAAAGTCCACAAAGCTTGACGGGGGTATTTGTAGGAAAGCAGCAAGATGGCTGCGGCTGCGCCTCCTGCAATAGCAATCTTAGGGCCGGCTACGAAAAACAGGGGAATGCTGAGAGCAACGGTGATTAAGCAGCTTATGGCGATCGCCTGCACCACTTCATTGCGCTTTTGGGAAATTTTGCGTTTTTGTGCAGTTACTTCTTTTTTGCTGAGCGCTGTGGTTTTTTCGCTGTGCTTGTGTTTGGATTTCTTGGATTTGCGCTTGGTTTTCAACATAATTTCTAAAAGGCACTTATGTAGAAGGCTGAAGGCACTCTGATGTAGAAGGCACTCTGATGTAAAAGGTAGAAGGCAGAATGAAGAGAATCAAAAATAGGTCGGCAGATATGGTTAGGGATGAGAATTAAATAAAATCCACTTTTCATGACTGTTGTGGGATGGGCCTAAGAGCCCGTCCTTTCTGGGCGGGCTCTTAGGCCCATCCCACAAGAAAAAAGGGAAATGATTTAATTGACGATCGTTACTTATTCTTAAAGTCAAGATAAGAAAAAGTCTCGGTCGAGATTGTCGGTGTGACGCGGGCACAAATTAGACTGGCGACCTTGTAGAATATAACTGCTGCATCTATACTGTACAATGTACAAAAATGTACAAATCTCGAAAAAATAATTTTAATGTTGCGGTGAATATGAAATTAACAAAATTTGTATCGATCGGCATTGCCCTAGTTTTAGGAGCAAGCGGGAGCATATTATCTAGCAGCAGTAGAGCATTAGGGGCCGAAAAAGTAGTCCTCACATTTGGCCCGATCAGACAAGCCATCAATGTCAGCGACTTAGAAGAATTTGCTAAAAACGGCACGACGACGCCAACCCTCCAACAAATTATCCGGTTCTCCAAAATGGACGCGCAATTACTGCGGGGGTTCATGGGTTTAGAAATTGGTTTAAAGCCTGCTAATCTGGCGAGGGTAGTTTACAGCACCCCAGGAGAAAAGATCACTGACGACATCGGTCAAGCAATTCGGACTCAGCGCCGCACAGAAAGCGGGAAAGCTTTGCGGGCAGCGGTGATCCTGGCATCCGGGGATGACGGTAAGGTATCGCTGCTAGAAATCCTGAAAAAGTATCCTCTCAAGGAGGTTTACGTAGATGTTGCCAGCCTTCGCACCGCTGTTGGGAAAGTTCAGAGTATAGCTGGAACTCTGCGAAGCCTGCTTGAAGATGTGACGCGATCGACAACTCGCACAACTGAAACAAATCCCACCGAAAGGCCGATCGAACCTCGCCCCAGCGTGCAGCCAACAACTCCGCCTCCAGCGCCGCGCCGCGCCGCGCCATTGCCAGCACCCCAACCGCAGCCTGTGATGCCGGTCAGAGGGCTTTGGTAAAAAAATCATAAATGTGTCCTAAAGGCGGGTTGAAGCGGCTGTTGTGGCATTCTGCAGACACTTTTGATATCGTTTCCGGTTGCATCAGAATCATAAAATCGAGTCAACAGTCAACAGTCAACAGTCAACCATCATTCCGGTTTAACCGGAAATGATATGAGACCAAACCCGCCCCCGCCCTACCCTGATCCCAACCCCCAAGAGGGTTAGGACTTGTGTGAAAACTCCCAAAGCAATCAATTTTTCTTGAGCAATTTTTTGAGCAACTTAGGAATCTCGGAAGGTCGAGCCGCCACAGGTATGTCCGCCTCTTCAAAGGCAGCCATTTTGTTTGGGGCCGAAACTCCAAAGGCTTTCTGGGCAGCAGCGCGAGAACTGATCAGGATGCCGGCGTGGCCCAAAGACGGCCCCTTGGGAGCGTAGCGGCCGGCTAGATAAGCAACCACGGGTTTGTCGATCGCCGAAGCGATGTAAGAAGCAGCAGCTTGTTCACTCCACCCGCCAACTTCCCCCACCAAAACTATCGCTTCCGTACTGTCGTCTTCGTCCAAAATTTGCAGCCACTGCATAAAAGAAGAACCGACAATCGCGTCGCAGCCAATACAAACCGCCATCGACTGTCCCAACCGGGCCTCCGTCAGTTCTAGGGCAACTTCGTAAGTCAAAGTGCTGCTGCGGCTGATTACTCCCACCGGGCCGGGAGTGTAAAATTCCTTGGGGTGAGTTCCCAGCAGCAGTTTGTCGGGCACAATAATCCCCGGACTGTTGGGCCCGATTACCAAAGTTTCGGTGGCTTCTGCTTTTCTGACTAAGTGCACCATATCCAGAGGAGGCACTCCCCCTGTGACGATCGCGATTTGCCGAATTCCTCCGGCGATCGCTTCTAGAGCAGCATCCAGCACGGAGTAAGCGTCTACCAAAATTACCGCAGTGTCAACCTGACCCACTGCCGCCACTGCTTGTTCTACCAAATCAAAAATCGGAATTCCCTCCACTTCCTGCCCCCCCCGACCGGGACTAACACCGGCGACTACATTCGTGCCGTATGCTTTCATCATCAGGGCGGCGCGGGTGGACGCGGGAGATTCTGTAATGCCCTGTACTAGGACTTTGCTTTCAGGAGTTAAATTCATCTTTCTTCCCCCTTGGAGACTCCCGCTGTACCTGTACCCAGGTCAGCGGCGAGAGGAAAAGGGGGGCAAGGTTTATGCTGCATACGAATAACCATCTTTTCTGTGAATAACTGAACAATACTTGTGGCTAATCCCTGACACTAATTCGCTCGGCGGAAATATTGAATGAGCCACTGGTTCTTACGGCAACACGTCCAACGTATGTACCAATTTTCTTGCCAGAGGTTACAATCGCTTTGACAATATCTCCCGTTTGAAAACCTTTAACAAACTTAAACCGGGGAACATAGCGAGATGGAAAGCCGAATTTGCCAGTGCGGCACATTTGACGTGTCCCGTGACCAGTTGCTTTGATCGATAGTGGCTTGCTTGTTAAAATCTTCAATGACTCAACCTTTCCGACACAAGCTGCATCTAGCCAATGAGTTTTAGGTAAATTTAATTGAATGCGGTTGAACTTCGTTAAGCCACCACTACCTGTAGAAACAGGCAAGCCAGTTGTACGGAGTCGATTAAATAATGTCCAACGAGTCGAATTGACGGCTGCTGCGTCTTTTAACGGACGTTTTGCTTGAGATAGAATCCGCTTCAAAATCTCTGGCTTTTTAGACAAGAATTGCTCAACATCTTGAGTACCTTTCTTTTTGTTGCAAGCATCGCAAGCAAGGCAAAGATTAGAAATGCGATTAGCTCCGCCTTTGGCTTTGGGATGAATGTGCTCGACTTGTAATGGTGTATTTATTTCACCACAGTAAGCGCATTTTCTCTCCCATTTGTTCAACAAATACTCGCGGATATCATAGCCATGCAAAACGCCTTGTTGGTACTCGATTCCAGAAATTTCTGGGTTTTCTAATTGCTGTAAGTCAAATCGGACAAGCTCTTGAGCAATAGAAGCAATGGGGGCGAGTTTCATCAATCTAGTCACCCATGTCAGTGTTGTTTCGACGCGGTGCTGCAAACTTGGGGCTAGCCAACCTTTAGGGCGAGTCCTGTTTGAGAATCTAGCCCGACGATAGCGGGTATGGCGATTTCTCCTGACTCTACGCAATGAAAGGCGAGATTCAAGGCTGGCTTTAATAGCTTGTCCTCGGTGTGTTAGCTCTGCACCAAAGATTACGTTTTCTCCTTGTATTAACGCAATTCCAGTAGTTCGAGAGCCAGGATCTATTTTGAGAGTGATTGGTTTTTGCGGTACTGTTACCTCTACTTTCAAAATTAGCGTAAATGGATACCTTTTGAAGACAGCAGCTTTGCCAATAGTTAGCAATTTACGTGCCAATCCTGGGCGGATTGGATTGAGCGGTCGTTTTTTGGTATCAAGTACAAAAACCAAATTAGACATTTAAGTCCTCCCTTACGGGGTAATGTTTGCTTCGTCAATGTTTAAGGTCGGTAACTATCTTAAAAGCACTGGCTTAACCCTTACACCTGTTTAACTTTTAAGTTCTAGAGCGGAAGACTAGCACGCATCCTCCGGTAGGTACTTCAACACTTACCTTAAACGTAGTGGGCGAACCACTTAGACTGGTCAACTAGGCAATTTCTGTGCCCGCGCTGTCTCGGTACTCCGAGCAGCGCCGGGTGATTGACTTTTTCCCACTTGACACTCGATCTGTAAAAAGCAGAAGGCCTTCATCTGTAAAGAAATCTCATTTTTTGCCGATCGACTGCCCCTACTTGGCGGAGGATACAGAAGCGGCCGCAGCCTCATCCAAAGTGCTAGCTAGCTGCACCGGCAACTGTCCCAAACGCTTTTTAACAGCATCAGCATCGATCTCTACCAGTCGCAGCACAACTTGGATGTGGCGGTTAGCGCGAGCTTTCCGTTCCAAATAGCCGGCTACTGCAGCGATTATTTCCTCAGTCTTGGAGGCGCTGCCCAAAATATTTACAAGTATCACCTTAACGCTTTTATCCTGAGCGACTAACTCCAGACCCAACTCCACGCGATCGCGCAGGGCATTTGCTGCATAGTAGCGGTCTAGGGAACCAATATTCACAAAATTAGCTGGTTTTCCTCCTTGGTGGGTTACAGCATCTAGAGTTGCCATTGTCAGGCCCACTCCGTTGCACAAAATCGCAATATTCCCGTCTAGTTCGATTAATTGCAGGGATTCGGAATTCGAGATTGGGGATTTAGATTTGGGGTCAAACTCCGGCGACTGCTGAACCTTGGACTGGGAATGGGAGCGATCGCCCCCAGCATGGGGACTTCTTCTTTCCCGTGCCAACCCGCCCAAGAGCTTCTTCTCCGAGAGTGCTGCCAAATCTGGATGTCGTCCCAAGGCATCGTCGTTGGCGGTGACTTTACCGTCTAAAGCCATTACCTCTCCCCTTGGACTGATGCCGAGAGGATTGATTTCTACTAAATCTAAATCTTTTTCGACAAACAGTCGGTACATTTTTTCGACAATAGTGCTCACCGATTGAATCAAGTCTCCCTGCAATCCCATTTTCAGCGTGAGACGCCTCGCGTAGAATGGGGAAAATTCTTGATCTACGGCAACTTGCTGCATTTGGTCGATCGACCCTTCGACATCCATACCTCCTTGGCTCGACCCCAGAAGCACCGGGCGTCGCGCTACGGGGTCTAGGAGTACCGCTAAGTACAATTCTTGGTCGGCGTTGTACTTTGCTTCTGCCAGCAGGACTTGGGGATATTCATCCTCGATCGGCAAATTAAAAATTGTTTGGGCTGCTGCTACTGCATCGATCGTATTTTCTACAAACTTGATACCGCCGGCCCTGCCCCGTCCCCCAGCCCGCACTTGCGATTTGAGTACAACGGGGTAAGGAATTTTCAGTCCTTTGAGGTCAGCGGGATTGTCAATCCGCTGCGACGGCAAAATCGGAATTGCCATCTGGCGAAATAATGATTTAGCTTGGTACTCTAACAAATCCATTTATCAATTACGGGTGACGGGTAGTTGGCAACAAGCAATTCGTCCTAATTGGCAATTCATAATTAATAGATAGTAATTGGTTTTTTGTCAAGTTAAAAGTTAAAAATTCTCGCTTTTATCTTTTAATTTTAGACTTTTGTATGGCCGATTACTTATTCGCTATTACCGCTCGCCGATTACCTATTACCTAAGCTGTTTCAAAGTGTTTTTTTCTCGAAATTGCCAAATTTTACTCTTAGGATCTGGCAGGGAGATATTTGGCGAGCGTTGGTGTTTTTTTGTCTCGCAAAATCTTCGGACTTTCGGCCATACTGTGCCGAGATATTTCTGCGAATTGTTTACTTGAGGCTATTAACAGCGCCTTGATGGACGGTTTTGACCCATTTGAGCCGCTTGGGCCGTACCGCAATCCGAGCCGTTACAGTCCCTACCAGCAGCCAGTGGAACATATACACAGTACCCCGCAGCGTTTGCAGCCCGGTGAGAAAAACTCGCCTTACGTCAAATTTGGTTTCTTTGCGAGTGCGGCGCAAACCGACAAACATTCCCACCACCGACAATGTAAGGGTCATAAAAGTTATGGGACTGGCGATCGGCATCCGGCGCAGCGCAATTGACATCACAAAGTCGGGTAGGGCTACTGTGGGTAAGAAATATTGAGATACCCAAAATCCAAATAAATCCCAAGTTTTCCCAGTTCCCATGCGGTTCCGCAAAATTAGCCGCCAGTAGTCAAGATAACGCTGATAGCCACCTTCTGCCCAGCGATTGCGCTGATGCCACAGAGCGCGAGCGTTAGTGACTCCTTCTTCTGACACGGCTGGGAAAGAGAGAAATTCAATGTCCCAGCGGTCTAGGTGCAGCCTCACCGTCAAATCCAGGTCGTCGGTAATCGTCTCCTCGTTCCAGCCTCCGCAGCCTTCCAAGGCGGTGCGGCGCATGAATTGGCCGTTACCGCGCAATTCTCCAATGCCGCCGATCGCAATCCGCTGCTGCTGGAAAAAACTGTCGAGAGCCATTTCTGCTTCTTGGCCGCGAGTCCAAAAATTTACCGAAGCATTGGCGATGGCTTTTCTGACTTGCACAGCCCCTACCTTTTCTGCATCGAACACCGGCAGTACCAGGCGCAGCAAGTCTGGCGTTACCGTCGCGTCGGCGTCAAATATTCCCACAAATTCCCCGCGAGTCAGCGGTAACACTTGATTCAGTGCTCCCGACTTGCCGCCGCTGGCATTTGCTCCTCTGCGAAATACTTTGAGCTGGGGGTACTTTTTGGTTAGCTGTTCCAATACTAGCGGCGTGGCGTCGCTGCTGTGATCGTCGATCGCCCAAACTTCGTAGCGGTCGATCGGATAATCTACATTGCAGATGGATTCTACGAATCGGGCAATCACCGCTTCCTCATTTTTCGCCGCTACCAGCAGCGACACATAGGGCCAATCCTCTCGACTTTCATCCGCAAGAGGCGGCAGTGCGGGCTTGGGCTGGGCAAACAAAACTCGAAATGCTTGCATCCACAGCAGTCCCGTCAACCCCCACACTACCCACGCACCCCAAGAAATCAAGTGCAGGGCGATCGTGCCGGCCCAAATCGCAGCCAGCACTGCGGCAGCTTTTCCGCGCCTTCCCCGGTACAGATTTTGAGGAAAGGAGGGAGTTCCCGGCACAGACACCGCCACCGGGAGCTCTGCTTTTGTTTCCGCGTCAAACACCCTGTCGCCAATGTCTGATATAGCAAATACTTTGCTCAGCTTCGAGTTCGAGGTCAAACTCTTGAGCTCTTCTTGAGCTAAATCAGAGATGTCCAAGTTAAGCTCGCTGCGAGCGTCGTTTTCTGGCCAAGAACTCTCCTGCATAGGTTACTTGATTCAACCACCAATAGTTTTTGATTTTAGATATAAGCATCTACTGTATCAGTTTCTGGGCTTTTGTCGAAAGCGGACGGGAGGACAACCAGCGGGTTCGGTGATTGTACGGCCCTGGTAAACAGGTACTGCATAGAGTATTTAGCTTGACTTTTGCTTGCGATCGACCTGGAATATCTGCTAGTTTTTTCAGGGGATCTAAACTATCTGTTAGTAATAATTGTCTGAGGTGGAAATATGTCTATTCCTCAACTCAAGCCAGCCGATGACAAAGAAGTGAAAGTCTACGCGCCTTTCTGTCAAGAGCCCAGGCGTAAGTTTTTACCGCACGCTATTGGCCTCTACAAGCTCAAAACCTTGGAGGGAGCAAGAAAAATTGACGGCGGGGAGAGCGTGCCGTTTGTCGCTAGTTGGAATATCTCGTCGCTGCCGATCGACTTAACCCGCTGTCGGGTGTTGTTTGACGGCAATGCTGATCTCAGCTACGAAGTGACTATGCAAAGCTCTGAGTTTGTTAGTTGCTTAATTGAGGTTCTCCTGACTTTTCAGCGAACTCGTACTGTCGATTTTTCTAAAACGTTTTACCGCAAGCTGATGCGAATGGATGAATAACTTTCACCGCAGTCGCACTCCCGAAAGTCCGCAATTGACAATCAAGCAATTTAATCCGGGGCCCCCGGATTGATTCGTGGATCGAGAAAAAAGCTCCTCGCTCCCGATCGCCAGCCCCCGGATTTATCAGTGGGCTTGCTTTCTTCAATCTAAAATCTCAAATCTAAAATCTAAAATCGATAGTCGCACTCCCGAAAGTCCGCAATTGACAATCAAGCAATTTAATCCGGGGCCCCCGGATTGATTCGGGGATCGAGAAAAAAGCTCAGAATCCCGATCGCCAGCCCCCGGATTTATCAGTGGGCTTGCTTTCTTCAATCTAAAATCTCAAATCTCAAATCTCAAATCGATTGACGGGCGCTATAACTGACCCACCAATAGTGTAAAGCCACGACGGCAACATTACATGATTGGGGAGCCAATTTTATTTGAGAAGCGGAAATAGTAAGTGAGTTGTTGGATCGTTCTCAATAATCCCTTTGGGGGTCAGCACTTATCCCCATTGCTAAAGTAAATCTACCGCAGTTTTCAGTTGAGCGTGATACAGAGTTCGCTACCTGTATTTCATCCAATTGAAAACTACTGTACTTTGTTCTGGTAAAAGTCCAAAAGTCTATTTCGGACATGGGTGCTGTGCGAGTAAGCGCGAGCGAAGCTATCGCCGTTAGGCGAATCGCGCCGTCCGATTTCGTTCAAATTTTGCGACTCGGTAGCTGAGAGGAAAGCGCTGTAGATCCGCCCAAGGAAAATTAATCTACAGCCCTTGACGGCGATCTGCCTAGCATCGCAATCAGCCCAAAGGCTGCCGAAATTCCAGCCCGCGCCGCCCGACAATTTATGTGTTTAGAAGCTAGAATCCCGATTATAAGGAGCTTATTGCTCGCATTGCCAGTGTTCAGCTTTAACGCGGGCGATCGCACTAATAATGAATAACTAATAATACATATAGCAACCCTAAATCATTCGCGTAATTATTGTAGGGGCAATCCCACGCCCAGTTGCCCCGATAGATAGGGGGTAGGCACTCTTAGCACTACCCCTACAAATTTACATGAATTATTTATGATTGCTATATCGATTGTCGATTATATGCAAGAATGATCGGGCAAGCACCGGGCTTGATTCCTACAAAATACCTGTATTATAACAATCCTTGCAGGAGTCGTATTTTTTTTACCCCACCCCAACCCTCCCTTACGAAGCGGAGGGGGTAAGAAATTCACAAATGATGCGAGGATTGGTATATACCCAACAAAAACTGCACCAAGCCCTATTAATAGGTTATTCCTAGTCAAATTCCCACTTATACCCTGTTATATTTATTTGATAAAAGTCGGTATTAATATCTAATTATAGCAAGAAACATGACTAAAAATTTATAATTTAAAATTTTTGATTAAAAAAATATCAGCGATAAATAATTATCAAAAACTGCTGGCAAAACAAACAATTTAAAAACTGGTTTTCCAAAATCAAGTAAAAAGAATGGGAAGAAAATGGTTGCGAACAGGTAAATAAAAAATTTTCGCCAAAAAACAATCTGCCCAAAAGCGACAAAATCGAGTATAATCGAGTATAATATATTATTTCTAAATTGAGGCTCAGTTCAGAAATACTGTTGAAAAACTAAATTTATTGAAATAGACAGGTGCACATTGAGGATTGAAGGCGTACCCAAATTGACTAAATATTTGCTGATCGGTTCCACAAAAGCTTACAGTGGCAAGTCTGCCATCGCCCTAGGGATGGCACTCGGACTCCGGGGAAAAGGACTGGCAGTCGCCTACGGCAAACCTCTGGGAACCTGTTTGAGCTCGCCCGGAGCTGGGATAGAGGACGAAGACGTGCGGTTCGCCGTAGAGACGCTGAATCTCTCAGAAAGTCAGATGCCGTCAACACTGCTGTATTTGGATGAAGAGACGGTTCACAAGCGTTTGCGGGGAGAAGACAAGACAGATTACCGCCAGTCTTTAGCGCAATATTTGCAAGCTCCCAGCGGAGACTTGGCGCTGTTAGAAGGCCCAGCTAATTTGGAGGAAGGCAGTCTGTTTGACTTGTCTTTGGCTCAAATCGCTGAGACAGTTGATGCCTCTGTGCTGTTGGTAGCTCGCCCGATCGATCTGTATATAGACGATTTGCTGTCGGCTAAACAGCGTTTGGGTTCGCGGTTGCTGGGCGTGGTACTCAATGACGTTCCCTCGGACAAACTCGAATCGGTAACGGCGACTGTGCGGCCTTTTCTGGAGGCTGCGGGTATTCCAGTTTTGGGAATGCTGCCGAGAAGTGCTTTGCTGCGAAGTGTCAGCGTCAAAGAATTGGTGCACCAATTAAAAGCTGATGTGCTGTGCCGTCGAGACCGTTTGGACTTGATGGTGGAAACCTTGACAATTGGCGCGATGAATGTTAGTTCGGCTATGAAGTATTTCCGCAAAGCGAGAAATATGGCGGTGGTGACGGGGGGCGATCGCACGGACATTCAGCTAGCTGCTCTGGAGAGCTCGACTCAGTGCTTAATTTTGACAGGCCACTTGCCTCCTTCTCCCCTAGTGATTGGCAGGGCAGAAGAAATGGAAATTCCGGTTTTGTCTGTTGATTTGGATACCTTAACCACGGTAGAAATTATCGACAGCACCTTTGGCAGCGTGCGCCTGCACGAACCGATCAAGGTGGAATGCGTTACTCAGCTAATGGCAGAACATTTTGACCTTGATGGCATGATGGCATCCTTGGGCCTGGGCGATCGAGTCCATTAAGAAGAGAGCCGGAGCTGAGAGAAGAAGGTATTCGGCAGAGAGAACTTTTTGTTTAAATAAATAAAAAGGTAAAATTCTTAAATTCTCAATTTTTCTTGAATTCTACCTTGATCTCTGGCTTCCTCAACTCTCCCGCTCCTCTAGTCTGATCCCGTAAATCAGCAATTCTTAACTTCTTTTTGGCGGCAATGGCTAGTGAGTCTGCTAAAATCCACAACGTAGTTTTATTTAATTTAATAAATTCTTTGAGTCAATCAATTGAGCTACCCAGAGTAGATGATTTTTTACAAGAACTTGCGGCGATCCAGCAAACCGGCTCCAAGCGGATTGCTCTTTTGGGTTCTCGCCACGTTCCTATTACCCACCAGCAGCTAATTGAGATGCTGAGCTACGCCATAGTTCTGGGAGGCAATCAGCTCATCACTTCTGGCGCTACAGGCACCAATTCAGCCGCAATTCGGGGGGCAATGCGAGCAGATCCTAATCTGCTGACGGTGATTTTGCCACAAAGCATGAGTCGCCAGCCTCGGGAGTCTCGCGACCAACTCGAACAAGTGATACATTTGGTAGAAAATCCCAAAAATGATAGCTTGTCTCTCCCGGAAGCAAGCGCCATGTGCAATCAGGAGATTATTTCTCGCTGCCAGCAACTGATATGTTTTGCTTTTCACGAAAGCCACACTTTGCTGAAAACTTGCCAGGATGCGGAGGAACAGCGCAAGGTGGTTACTCTGTTCTATTTTGATTGAACTGCGAGGCGGATGATGCTGTTGGGATTACCTGTGTCGGTTATTCTGCTTGATTGTATTGCTGCTGCGGCTGCGCTGGTGTACGCACCGTTTTTGGTGGTGGCGTTCGCCCGCTTGCAGCTAGGCTATGACCAAGCAGCCCCCCGCGCTATGTTTGAGAGGTTGCCTGCTTACGCTCAGCGGGCAACTTGGGCTCACCAAAATTCGTTTGAGACGTTTATGCTGTTTTCAGCGGCGGCTTTGATGGCTTTTGTGACGGGGGTAGATTCGGAACCGGCGGGTTGGGCTGCGATCGCTTTTACGATCGCCCGGTTGTTGTTTTCGGTTTTCTATATTCTCAATGTGCCACTGGGGCGATCGCTCATGTTTGCGATTAGTTCTTCTTGCACTGTTTCTTTATTCTATTTCAGTTTAATGGCTGTTAACGGCTAATTTTCAGTAGTCATTGGTTATTGGTTATTGGTTATTGGTTATTGGTTATTGGTTAGTTGTTAATGCCCAATGCCCTGTTTGGCCAATGCCCAATGCCCAATGCCCAATGCCCAATGCCCCATTACCAATTACTAATTTATGGCTGCTAGTTATTCCTTTGATATTGTCAGCGAGTTCGATCGGCAAGAATTAGTCAATGCTGTTGACCAAACTGTGCGGGAAATTCAAAGCCGCTACGATTTGAAAGATACAAAAACCACTCTAGAATTGGGCGCTGAAGCAATTACTGTCAATACGGACAGCGAATTTACTCTCGACGCAATTCACACTGTTTTGCAAACTAAAGCCGCCAAGCGCAATTTGTCTCTGAAAATTTTTGATTATGGGAAAATTGAAGCTGCTAGTGGTACTAGAGTACGCCAAGAAATCAAACTGAAAAAAGGGATTGACCAGGAAATTGCCAAGAAAATCACTAAATTAATTCGAGATGAGTTTAAAAAGATTCAAGGCTCGATTCAAGGTGATGCAGTGCGGGTTTCGGCTAAGGATAAGGATGAGTTGCAGTTGGTGATTCAACGCTTGAAGCAAGAAGACTATCCGATGGCTTTGCAGTTTACCAATTACAGGTAAATTTGATAGTTTATCGGGACTTCAGTCCTCATACGTGGTGACGAATCAGGACTTTAGTCCTGATTAGAAACAACTTTTTACCTACTTAATATTAAATATCTAAACCCGTGACAGTTAAGTCGGGAGGATGTTCGACAACAAACTGGTAATATAACTCTTGCTTTGCTTGCGGCGGCAGAGACATTATCCATTCTAGCAGTCCCATTTCACCTGCTACTATCTTCGGATTAGTGAGAGTCGATCGCACTTTAATTTGTTCATTGCGGCTGACTGGCAATTGCTCTTGTAGTGTCAGGTGTACCTGCACCTGCTGCAAGTTTGTCACATTTAAGCGATAAGCGTAACTCGTGCGCCTCTGCTGACCGATCAGTTTTTTATCTACTTGTCTTTCTACTAATTCCCGCTCTATTTTTAACCGTTCATCTATTCCTAAATTCAGTTTATATTCTTGGCCGGGGGAAACATTTTCTAACTGCAAACTGCCGACAAAAGTGTTATCGCGAAAGATATTTGCTTTACCGGGAAGCAGAGTTGCACCTGTCAGCGGATTCACAACAACTGCTTGCAAATAGGCAAAACTGACTAATCGCGGGACGGCTATATATTCAGGTTTAAACGGATAATTTTCGCCGAAAATAGTAACTTTGTGCGGTGTGCCGTCGCTGGGAATCTTGGTATTTCCGCCTACTTGAAATGAGACGGTGCCGCCTTCTTTCGATATTTGGGCTGTGGCGGTTTGAGCTTCTATGGGTTCGGGTGCTGCAGAAACACTAGGCTCAGTCATCATGGCTAATGCTACTTCGTTTGCACCTGATTTAGAATCGTATGATGCCATACTTCTTGTCATTCCCGCTCTGTGAAATTCTGCTGGAGGCGATTTTGAGCGAAGAATATCGATATACCAGGATTCTAATTTGGGGGGTAGCATTCCCATTCCGGGTTTTGCTGTAGATAAAGTCAGCGCTACTCCCGTCCAATCTTCGCCTGTATTTTGATTGACTTCGGCTAGGTAATTGAGATTAATTTGGTTGTTGTTAGTGTTGACTCGCAAGTCGTAAAGGGGAGTCCAACGGGCTCGCATGACTACATAGGAAACTTCTAGTTCAAAATTGCCGATGCCGCTGGGTTCAATGGCAACAATGATGTTAAAGCTTTGCTGAGAATGGGGAGTTTGTACTTGGCGCAACTGTTGCTGCAAAGCTTCTATTTGCTTGTCTAATTCGCGCTGCTGTTTTTCGTGTTGGGCGATCGCACTTATGTATTTTAGGTAATTAGTTCCTAAAAAGTTGAGCAATTCGCCAGTTTCGTTTAAACCTACCTGCTGTTTGGCGATGCTGCTGGAAAAGAATCCGACGCTTTTTTCGCTCAAACCTTCCACAAATTTGAGCTGAATTTTTCTGGCGGTTATTTTGTCGTTAATTCCCCGTCTTTGGGTTTGTAACTCCTGAATTTGTTGGGTTAATTCGGCGGTGCGATCGCCCACTGGTTCGCTGCTAAACACTGTTTCGGTTCGCACTCCCAGCAATCGCACTGCAACTGTACCCGCACCCGTGGCCCTGACTGACTCTGTGTCGAGGGTTGCGGGTACAGAGGCGATCGCCAATTCTCGCTCGTTTCCCGTCAGAGATACCGTACCGCGGCGCGTCACCAAAGCGCGATCGGTGTAAACTGTAACTTCGGATATGCTAGTATTTAGTGTTTTAATGGTATCAGAATTAAGTATTTCTGAGTCAGTCATTGCCAGTTGCTCCTATTTAATAACCGTTTAGTCGATCGAGCTATTTCAAAAGTAGTTGGTCGATTAATTTTCCCGATCGCCCATTCCTCTAGAAAATTCCTCAAGCGCATCCAAAGGCGAAGCAAACAAAATACAGCGCTTCAGCAAAGACAACTCTAACTCCGGCAGTATTTCGCTGCTAGCAATGCGATCGTAACCTTCCTCTCGCAGATGGTAAAGCTCTAGAGTGCCATCTTCCCAAAACCAGACTTCCGGGACTCCCATCAGTCGATATTTCTGAAGTTTAATCGGACTACCGCTAGTAATGACTACCTCAATACACAAATCGGGAACATCTTTATCTGTTCCGAAACAATAAGACAAATCTGCCTGATACTCGACTTTCCCCTCAACAATTTGACTGTAACTGCCACTCGGAAAAAATTGTATTCTATTAAATTGAAAAAAATTGCTCAGTAGCGCTGCAATCAGACATCGAGTTGCCTCGTGAGGTTTACTGATTCCCACAATTTCTAGAACTCCATCACAATAAAATAAGCGTACATTCGGCACGTCTTCAAAACTAGCTTGAATTGCTTTGAATTGATGCCATGTCAAACCGCGCCAAGTAAAACGCTGTTCGGCCGCAGGAGAAATTGTTGGATTGTCTACAGTTTGAAGCATGATTTTTTTATTGATGTTCAAAATGGTAGCGGGGTGGGCGGGTTTACGAGATCGTTAGTTTTAGAACATTGATGGTTGCTCAAACCCGCCCCGTGGGTTAATTTTAGCTTAGTGGCTCGATTCCCGCCAAATCCAAAATTTGAGGAATTAAATCTTCTCGTTTGACGGCCATCATGTGAACTCCTTGACAAATCTGCCGCGCTAGCTTGACTTGTTCGGCAGCAATTTTTATGCCTTCCTGCAAGGGTTCTGGAGCTTTTGCTAAACGATCGATCGTCTCTTGTGGGATGTGAACTCCCGGCACGTATTTTTTAATAAATTCAGCATTTTTAGCTGATTTAAACAAAAATATTCCTGCTAAAACTGGCTTGTTGCAGCCCGCAGCAATATTGTGCATAAACTTATCTAAAAGTTCAAAATCTGTTATTAATTGACTCTGAAAAAACTGTGCTCCAGCCTCTACTTTTTTCTCAAATCTACTTTGTAAACCAGACCAACTGGGGCATTGCGGATCGACGGCAGCACCGACAAATAAATCGGTAAATCCGTCTGTTAAAGGTTTGTCATTCCAGTCTTTGCCGCCATTCATTTTTTGAATGACTTGCAACAGTCGTACTGATTCCAAGTCGAATACACTTTTTGCTTTAGGATGGTCGCCCGCTTTGACGGGATCGCCTGTAAGTGCTAATACATTGCGGATGCCTAAAGCGTGGGCTCCCATGAGATCGGCTTGCAGACCAATTTGATTGCGATCGCGACAAGCAACTTGACAAATTGGCTCAATTCCGTGCTGCACTAAAATTGCCGAAACTGCTAGGGGGCACATTCGCATCACTGCGCGACTCCCGTCGGTGATATTAATGGCGTGCACTCTGTTTTTGAGGCGTTGGGCCATTTGAATTGTGTGAGTCATGTCGCCACCTTTTGGCGGGGCCACTTCGGCGGTAATTATAAATTCTCCGGGGGTGGTGCAGGCTGTGCGAAAACGGTTCATGATTATTTTTCTGTTATTGGTTATTTGTTATTTGACAGTTGACAGTTGTTAGTTGACAGTTGGCAGTTGTTATTCTTAACCAGTAACCAATAACAACTAACCACAAACCACTAAACAGGTAAAGAATAACCGAAAGCTGTCTTAACCTTAGTTAGAGTTTGATTAGCAATAGCTTCTGCTTGTTCTCTTCCACGACGTAGTACAGACTCTAAATATCCCCGATCGTCCATTATTTCCTTGTATTTATCCTGAATTGGTTTGAGGGCATTAATTGTCGTCTCTGTCAGCAAGGGTTTAAAATCTCCCCAACCCATGTTTTCACACTCCGCTGCTACTTCTTCTTTAGATTTGCCGGAAAGCAGGAGATAAAGTGTCAGCAAATTTCTAGCTTCGGGGCGATCGGGGTCGTCAAAAGTCAAACCGCGCACGGCATCGGTTTTGCAGCGCTTGATTTTTTTGGCGATCGCATCTGGCGAATCCAATAAATTAATTCGACTTTGTTCGGAAGGGTCAGATTTCGACATTTTGCGCGTGCCATCTGTCAAACTCATCACCCTCGCACCGTCAGTCCGAATTAAGGGTTCGGGAAGTTTCAATACGGGCTTTTCGGGTGTGCCGAATTGGTGATTTAATCTGATGACAATATCGCGGGTGAGTTCCAAATGCTGTTTTTGGTCTTCTCCCACTGGCACTTTGTCGGCATCGTAAAGCAAAATGTCTGCTGCCATTAACACCGGATAATTTAGCAAACCAGCGTTGACATTTTCGCCTTGTTTAACTGCTTTTTCTTTAAACTGAATCATATCTTCGAGCCAGTTAATCGGCGTAATACAGTTGAGCAGCCATGCTAGTTCTGTGTGCGCCGTGACGTGGGATTGCACGAAAATAGTAGAATATTCTAAATCGATGCCGCAAGCTAAATAGAGTGCGGCGATCGTGTAAGTGTCGGAGGCTAGAGTTGCTGGATTGTGCGGTGCGGTAATGGCGTGCAAATCGACTACGCAGAAGTAATTTTCGTACTGACTTTGATTTTCTACCCAGTTGCGAATGGCACCGAGATAATTGCCGAGGTGAAGATTGCCGGTTGGCTGAACTCCTGAAAGAACGCGCTGTTTGCCCATGAGGAAAGAATAGAATTGAACTCACATTTCTATATTGACACGTTATTTCAATTTCAGAGCCACTAATTTTCTGGCGGTTGACTGCTGACTGCTGACTGCTGACTGTTGACTGACAACTAACAACTGACGACTGACAACTGACAACTGACTAATTACCAATCTGTCAGCAACCTTGCTTTCCGCAAAACAAATGTCAGAATAGTTTCTTCGCCGGTAATAATATCGGCTCTGCCTTCCATTCCCGATTGAATCGAATACTGGCGGGGGACATTAGCCTGGGGGTTGCCGAAGAATTGGCCCTTGGCGGATTTGAGTTTTGTTAAATAAGTTTGTTCGGGCTTAATTGCCACTTCGTAATAAGCTGTACCTAAATTATTAGTGGGATTTTGAGGGGCGATCGCATCTGGGGCGATTTCGCTGACAGTTCCTTTTAATGTGCCGTAATCGGGGAAAGGCAAAGCCGAAATCCTGATCTGTACGGGTTGGCCGATTTGGATGCGGGCGATGTCTTGGGATGTCACCTTGGCTTTGACTACCAGGGGTACGTCGCTGGGGACGATTTGGGCGATCGCACTGCCGGCTTGTACGGTTTGACCAGTATTTCGTACTTCCAATCTGAGAATTGTACCATCCGTGGGCGTGCGGATCACGCTATTTTCGAGTTTTAACTCAATTTGATTTAGTTCTTTTTTAGCTTGAATTAATTGTTGTTGAATGGACGATCGCTTGACGAGCAAAACCCGCCGACTTCGGCCCAGTCTCTCGGCGACATCCGGCAGCGGTGTGGCGATTTTTACTAAAGCGGATTCGATTAATTCCTGTTGGGCGGAAGTTTCACTTTGGATGCTTTTAAATTGGGCGCTGGCCAAAATTTGATTTTCTAAGTCGCGAAGTTGCTGGTTGATTTGCTGTGCTGTGGTTTGAGACTGATTAATTATTTCTTGTAACTGCTGTTGTTGAGCGCCCAAACGCGAAGCATCTACAACTGCGATCGCATCTCCTTCTTGTACTCTCTGATTCTCGCTGACAGCAATGCTTTCGACGGTTCCTTCGGTGGCGGCTTGCACGACGCGCACTTCTCCGGCTGGACGGACGATCGCGTCTGCTTTGACTGTAGCGCTGTATTTGGTGACGCTAGCAAGGGCGATCGCCCCGCCAAAGGTCGCCACCATCAAAATGCCCCCCAAAGTCGTCCAGCGGCTGACAGGGGGCAAAAACTGGTCGTTATCAAAGGTTTCAGCGGGTGTGGCTTCGGGAGTCAGAGACATGGCGGCAAGGGGGAGAGGGGAATAGTTTGGAGTTTGGAGTTTTGAGTTGGGGAAGAGGGAGAGATCGCTGATTTCTTTTGTCACTTTTACTCTCACCTTTCCGGAAACCAAGAATAGGTTTAGAAGTCTAAATCAAAATTCACAGGGTAAAGGTAAAAATCCGCACAGCTTTGCCGTTCCCACCCACAAAGTTCGCCAAATATCAAGAGGAGTGAAGCCAGCGGGCTACTGTCATTCGATTTTAGATTTTAGATTTTAGATTTTGGATTGACTTGCGCGAGATAAATGCTCTTTCTTGAGGATTTTCGATTTGGGATTGATTGCACGGATAAATCACGTGGCGGGTATCACATGAAGAAATTCGCGGTCATGAAAATACGGCGTTTCCGCCATAACTTTTGGCGCTGTTACCGGGTTTTTACTGTATGCGTAGGTAGTAAGTAAGTACATAGGTATCAATAGGAGTTATTTATGCCAGAAAACCAACAAGGTTCACTCTTCATCGAACTAACCGATGGAGAATCTGCTACTGTCAACGGTGGCTGCATTACCAGCGGTGTTAGTAGCGCTAATAACAACAGCGAGACGGATAACAGCAGCAGCTATGGCCTGAATATGCTGTTTTTCCTGCCACCGCCTAGGCAGTTTTATCTGTACGATCCGAGCCGCGATCGCCCTTACCCAACCCTAGTGGTTTAGATAGCTGAGTCAAGTTGTGCGATCGAGTAAATTTTGAAATTTTATCAGTAGTATTCCGGAGGTCGTACAGAACCACAAGAAGTATTACTCAGTATTTACACTAGGGTCTAGAAATTAAATAATATTTCTAGTTTTCCTTCAATTTTATTAAGTTAAACGGAGTCCAATCATGAAAGAAACAAAGGACAATTCACTGTTTGCTGAACTTACATCTGAAGAATCAGCTAGCGTCAACGGCGGTCACTATTATGCCAATCGATACAATTGTCACCGGCAGCGGCGCAGTTGGGTCGTGTACCGCCGGAATTACGACGGTTCATACAGAAGAGTAGTCCGCTACGCCTACTACTAAAGTTTAGTGCTAGTCAATTCAGATTTATAACTGTGGAATCGAGAAAGCACCCATAACTTTATGGGTGCTTTTTGCTGATTGGGTAGTTGGTGATGAGTAATCTTCTTTATGCTCTACCATTATTCATTTTGCAAAATGTTAAAGAACATCCCTTTGATCGGCAAAGTGCCATTATTCGGACAAGTTAACAGGTTTAAGAAATATCAGGTTGTTCTCCAGCAGAGCGAAGAAGATTGCGGGGCGGCTTGTTTGGCTTCGATCGCGAAATTTTACGGACAAAATTTTACTATTAGCCGCTTGCGAGAATGTGCGGGCACCGACCAAAAAGGGACGAGTTTACTTGGCTTGAAACAAGGTGCTGAGGCGATCGGCTTTAATGCTCGATCGGTGCGAGCAGCCGCTGCAATTTTAGACAAGCTCGATGATGCCCCTCTACCGATGATTATTCACTGGAGCGGCTCTCACTGGGTTGTTTTGTACGGAAAACAGGGCAACCAATATGCGATCGGCGATCCAGCCGTCGGTATGCGCTATGTTTCTAAAGCAGAATTAGCAGCAGCTTGGACAGATTGGCTGTGCTTGCTAGTAGAACCCGATGCTGAGCGGTTTTTTGCAGCAGCAGAGGGTCAACCGCCCGCCAATTCTTTAGAAAAATGGATGCGCCGGATTGGGATTTATCGCCCGCTTTTAATGGAAGCATTTTTGCTAAATGCAGTGTTGGGTTTGCTGTCAATTTCTTCGCCTTTTCTAGTTCAAATGCTCACCGACGACATCCTGGTGCGGGGAGACAGACAACTCCTGGCAAGCGTGGCGATCGCAGTTATAGTTATGAACCTTTTTAGCAGCAGTTTAGGATTGGTACAATCGAACTTAATTGCTCAGTTTTCCCAGCGTTTAGAATTGGGATTGGTGATGGAATTCGCGCGCAAATTCCTGCGATTGCCTTTGAGTTTTTACGAAACTAGACGCAGTGGCGAAATTGTCAGTAGATTACAAGATATCCAAGAAATCAATAAATTAGTTTCTCAAGTCGCTATCAGCTTGCCTAGTCAATTTTTTATAGCTGTAGTTTCTTTTATTTTTATGTTATTTTACAGCAAGGAGCTGACGTTAGCCGCTACAGCTATAGCTCTGTTAATGACTGCCTCTACAGTGGTATTTCTGCCCGCATTGCAGCAAAAAACGCGCAGTTTATTGGTGTTGGAAGCCGAAACTCAAGGCGTTTTAGTAGAAACTTTTAAAGGCGCGCTGACGGTCAAAACTACTAGCAGCGGCCAGCAACTTTGGGAAGAATTTCAAACCCGCTTCGGTCGCTTAGCAAAGCTGACTTTCCGCACTACACAAATTGGCATTCTCAACAATATATTTTCGAGTTTTGTTGCCTCTGCTGGCAGCATTACTCTGCTGTGGCTTGGTAGCGGTTTAGTGATTGACAAGGTATTGAGTATCGGTCAGTTGCTAGCGTTTATTAGTATGAATCAAAACGTTACTAATTGGGTAAATTCGCTAGTAGGATTTACTGATGAAATGACTCGCGTGCAGACAGCAACTCAAAGGCTGTCGGAAGTGATCGATGCTGAACCGGAAACTAAAGACAATACGAATAAACCTTTTGTAACTATTCAAGACCGCGACGGTATTGTTTGCAAGAGTGTTAATTTTCACTACCCCGGCAGACTTGATTTGCTGGAAAATTTTTCTGTCACATTTCCCGGCGGTCAAGCAATTGCTTTAATCGGCCATTCCGGCTGCGGAAAAAGTACGCTAGCCAAAGTAATTGCTGGTCTGTACCCGCTGCAAGCTGGTAATATTAGAATAGGCGGTTACAACTTGCAGGATTTGTCTCTTGACAGTCTCAGACAGCAGGTAGTATTGGTTCCCCAAGAAGCGCATTTTTGGAGCCGTTCGATTCTAGAAAATTTTCGATTGGGCAGTCCAGATATCAGCTTTGAACAGATTGTGAAAGCGTGTAAAATTGCGGGCGCGGATGAATTTATTAGCCAATTGCCGGATAAATATCAAACTGTTTTAGGGGAGTTTGGAGCGAATATTTCTGGCGGACAAAGACAGAGATTGGCGATCGCCCGCGCCATTCTCAACAACCCACCCGTATTGATTTTAGACGAATCTACCGCAGGGCTTGACCCCGCAAGCGAAGCGGAAGTTTTAGAACAGTTGTTGATGTATCGGCACGGGAAAACGACGATTTTTATCAGTCACAGGCCGCGAGTGATCGATCGCGCCGATTGGATTATCATGTTAGAACGGGGTAGGTTGAAAATGCAAGGCTCGGCTGCAAAATTGCGATCGATTCCAGGAGACCATTTAGAGTTTTTGCATCCTTGAGCTAGTTAATAAAACAACAGGTTGAAATCTGTCCCTACACAAACAAAACCAGCCTCGGCGGTTTAACACCCAGTCAATCGATTTTAGATTTTAGATTTTAGATTAAAGAATTGAAGCATTGACCCCACCGATAAATTCGGGGGCTCCTTTATCGGATACAGGTTTTTTATTTCACCGGTCCTGAGTCTGCTTTCGGAATGAATCACGTGGCGGGTATCCTGGATGCTTTCGGTCAACACTCAGCAATCAACAGTCAACAATCATTTCGCTCGTGCAACCGGAATTGATATCACTCATGACTAATAACTTCTCTAAGGAATGAGAATTAAATAACTTCCACTCTTGAAAGTGGGATGGGCGTCCCGCCCGTCATGAGTGGACGGGCGGGACGCCCATCCCACAATAACAATTAAAATTGTAAGTTATTTAATTCGCGATCCTAAGATTCTTGAGCCAAAGTACATCGATCGCACAATCCAAAAAACTCCAAAGTGTGATAATAAATCTTGAAAGAATGAGATTGTTGTAGTTGGCTTTCTAAGTGGTGGACGGGGCATTCGTCGATCGTAATGGACGCGCCACATTCCAGACAAGTTAGGTGGTGTTGGTCTTGGTGGGCGGCACCGTAGAGAGACTCGCCACTAGCGAGAGTTCTGACGTGAACGAACCCCTCTCGCTTTAAACCGTCGAGGGAACGGTAAACGGTTGCTAGGCCCATGCTTTGGTCGCTGTTACGCAGTTCTAAGTAGATATCTTGCGCTGAGAGCGATCGATTCAAGTGCTTGAGCAAGTGTAAAATACGCTCCTGACTGCGGGTGCGGTTGGTTCTCATAATTTTTTTGTGTAATCTGCTGGAATCACATCTGTCCCTGTTTCTAGGCTATCTTACTTGGGCGAACCAAATGGCGATCGGCGCGCAGCTCGGTTGTAGAATACAATGGGGCTAACTTTCACATCACCTACCGCAACATTCCCGTGACTCAGAAATATCTTGCCCAAATCTATGTTACCCTCCGCCCTTCTGTTTTAGATCCCGCCGGCACTGCCGTACAGTCTGGTTTGCAACACATGGGATACGACAATGTTGAGCGTGTGCGAATCGGGAAATACGTTGAATTGACGCTGACTGCTGCTGGTGAGTCCCAGGCCCGCGAACAACTCGATCGCGTTTGCGACCAACTTTTGGCCAATCCAGTGATTGAAAATTATCGCTTTGATTTGACTGAAATTCCTGTTGCTGTGGAGACAGCGGCGGCCTAAATTCGATCGCCCGTAGCTCTTCGATCCCCCCTAACCCCCCTTAATAAGGGGGGGACAAGAGGGTTCTGAAAGTCTTTGCTAAAAAGCGGGGACAAGAGCATTCACAGTCTTCGTTAAAAAGCGGGGATTCGGAACACTCAAAGTCCCCCTTCTTAAGGGGGATTTAGGGGGATCGAGACTTAGATACAAGCGAGAGAAACATAAGATTTCAGTCTTAAGTTTACACCTCTTCCCTCTTCCTTCTTCCCTCTTCCTTCTTCCTTCTTCCTTCTTCCTTCTTCCCTCTTCCTTCTTCCTTCTTCCTTCTTCCTTGAGCTTATGAAATTTGGAGTTATTGTTTTTCCGGGTTCAAATTGCGATCGCGATGTGGTGTGGGTGACTCAAGGGTTACTGCACCAACCAACTCGCATGATTTGGCACGAAGATACCGATATTTCGGATATTGATATCATTGTAATTCCCGGTGGTTTCAGTTACGGAGATTATTTGCGGTGCGGCGCGATCGCCCGTTTTTCTCCGGCGATGCGGGCTACGGCGGAACACGCTAAACAAGGAAAGCTTGTATTAGGCATCTGCAACGGTTTTCAGGTGTTGACTGAAGCTGGTTTGTTGCCCGGTGCTCTGGTGCGGAATGCGGGATTGAATTTTATTTGCGATCGCGCTTCTTTGAAAGTCGAACGCGGTAATACTCGTTGGACTGCGGCTTATACTACGGGTGAAATCATCGATTTGCCGATCGCCCACGGTGAAGGCAATTATTATGCTGATGCGGATACATTAGCAGAACTAGAAGAGCACGAGCAAGTGCTGTTTCGCTACTGCACAGAGGCGGGCAAAATTAGCGATGCTGGGAATCCCAACGGTTCGTTAAATAATATTGCCGGTATTTGCAATCGCCAAGGCAATGTATTAGGAATGATGCCGCATCCTGAGAGGGCTTCCGATCCGATGTTGGGCGAAACTGATGGGGTCAAATTGTTTCAAGGGTTGCTGATGGCTACTGTGGCGGCTGTTTTGTAGTTGATATTTACGACATTGTTGTAGATACCGTAGGGTGCGTCGCTCTTGTAGGGACACGGCATTGCTTTTGGAGGGACACGGCATTGCCGTGTCCCTACTTTTGAGGGACACTCGAAAATCTCGCAGCGACGCACCCTACAAAATTTAAAATGCTAAAATGATTTGAGAGTCAATACATCGGAGAACAGTCCTATGCCTTCACCTTTTCCTGGAATGGACCCCTACTTAGAACACCCCGATTTCTGGCAGGAAACTCACAATCGATTGATTATCGCGATCGCTGATACCATCATGCCTCAAATTCGGCCTAAATATGAGGTTGCAATCGACAAACGAATCTATGAAATTACCGATCCAAATGACAGTAACAGCGACTCCCTTTTAGTAGGTATCCCCGATGTCGCGATTAAGCGTCAATCTAATAACCCGAATATTCCTACAGGTTCAGTTGCCACTGTAAGTATAACACTTCCGACTACTGTTAAAGTGCCTGCTCCTGAAAAAATTAAACAGACTTACTTGGAAGTGCGAGAAATGGCAACGAAACAAGTTGTCACTGCAATTGAGATTCTTTCTCCTGTCAACAAACGTAGTGGAGAAGGAAGAATTACTTATCTGAAAAAACGCCAGAGTATTTTAGGTAGTTTAACCAATTTAGTCGAAATCGATTTACTACGAAAATGGGAATCTATGCCCATTCTTAATAATTCTATTCAAAGCGATTATCGGGTTTTGGTCAGTCCCAGTAATCGCCGTCCGTTTGCCGAACTTTATGCTTTTAATCTTCGCGATTCTCTACCTATATTTCCGCTTCCCTTGCGCGAGGAAGATGTAGAACCTATTGTTAACTTACCAGAATTATTTGCAGGTGTTTACGATCGCGCTGGCTATGATTATCGGATCGATTACGAGCGAGAACCCGTACCGTCTCTATCGGAAGAAGATCGGGTTTGGGCTACCCAACTTTTGCAAGAAAAAGAACTTCGAGATAATTAATTATATTTTACTTTATATCCTAGGGTTAGTCGCGATCGACAATCTCTAAATCAACTAGAAAATCTCCCAGCGACGCACCCTACAAATATCTCGCATCTTAGCTATGATAATTCACGCAATATTGTTTCTATCGTCACATCTGGCAGACCAAGCAACTGAGCGATTTTGCAGGGTTCGATACCTTGACTGTGCAACTTACAAACGACATCAGCTACATCAATTTCGAGCCGTTCGATCTGAGTTGTGAATCTGCTGGATTCAGTGGCGTATTCGTTGTTAGATTTGCTAGGCAAAGAAGGACAGGGGTTGAGATTGAGGGTGTGGACGTATTCGACGTATTGAATATAATCTCTGCCGAAGTTTGAGGTATTGCTAATATTTCTGCGATCGATCGCAGCTTTGAGATTGCCTTTTTGCATCTCTTCATTCATCACTGCGGAGAGACTTTTGAGTAGCTTGTAGCCGACTTCTCGGACATATTTTGTAGTGTAGCGGGTGTCGCGGGCGATCGCTTCGTAGGTTTTGCCATCATACATTCCCTGCAACACTAACTGCTGTAGCGTGTTGAGATGTTTACCTGTTTTTTCAAATATTAGACCATCGACCAATTTCAGCAATTCGTTATCGTCAGGGACGGCTTGCAACGGGCGATCGTCGTTGGGCTGCATGGGTTAAGTGAAGAAATATAAAGTTAAGGAAACTTCGGGCTTTTTCAGTCTTTTTCGGGCTTTTTCAGCCATGACATAGATGAGACAGGTGAGGTAGATTTCTTAAATCACCAACACAAAGCAACAGTATATGCCTGACAATTTAGCTTTGCTGGACAAGAACGATGACATATTGAACGGTAGCAGCGCCAAGAATCAAGCGGATTGCGGCTGTGGCTCGAAAAAAGCCACCACTCAAGAGACGGTATCGAATGCTCAGAATATCCAGAATATCTTTAGCTTGGGAAGCAACGATACGCTAGAAAGTTCGATCGCGCCAGACTTTTTGAATGGTAACACGGGAAAGGACTTTATCTCCGGTAGTGTTGATGGGGATATCGGGCGATCGGCTTCTCAAGTCAGCGATGGTCGGGCTTTTCGCTTATCTGAGAGTGGCGACCTGTTTACGGCGACACCCGATCTGTCAGGTCAGTATATCCAAGGTATCCTCGGCCTGGGGGGTAACGATACCCTAGAAGGCTCTGCCGCACAAGACTTTTTGAATGGTAACGCAGGAAACGACTTCATCTCCGGTCGTGCTGGTGACGATTTGCTCTCCGGCGGTGTCGGTGCGGATACGATCGCGGGCGACGAAGGCGATGACGCTATTAGCGGTAGCGAGGGCAACGACATATTGCGCGGTGGAACGGGCGTAGACGCTCTAAATGGCAATCAGGGAGACGACACGCTATTTGGCGACGAAGGTAACGATGTTTTGCGGGGCGGTCTTGGGAATGACCTTCTCAACGGTGAAACTGGTAACGATCTGCTCATAGGCGATTTTGGCATTGATACACTAACGGGTGGCTCTGGAAACGATGCCTTCGTGCTGCGCTCTAATACGGCTACGTCTGTCGTGAGCGAGGCAGACATTCTGACAGACTTTAATAAAAGCGAAGATTTCATTGGTATCGATCTCGATCTCACCGAGGCAGATTTAGTTCTCCAACCAACGGTCGCCAACAATCGATCGAGTACGATTATTCGTGTTGCTGCCACCAATTCAGTATTGGGAGTTGTTCAGGGAGCGGCACCTGACGATTTACGCGGTCGCTTCGTTAATCTGGATGCTAATCCCGCCCTCCCAGGAGAGACTGTTACCTATGAAGCACCAGTTGTCCGCAGTACCGGGCCGAATACCTATGATTTCATTTTGAACGGCAGCGATGGCAGTCAATATGTTGTCAATATTAAGCGATCAAGTGATGAAATCAGCGCTCGTGAGTTGCGCTACCAACCAGGTCCTCAAAGCAGTATGCCCGCTCACACCCTTACCATGAGTGCTGACGGTAAGCGCATTGAGAGTCAAATTCAAGGATCGACCAGCAAATCAATTTTCGATCGGCAAGATGACGGCTCGATTATTCTCAAGCAGCAAGATGCCAGCGGTCGTGAGGAAACAATCGATACCGTAGTCAACCCAAGTGGCACGCCCAATCAAATACCAACCACGCCGACAACCACATCAAATCAAAAAACACCCTGTGAACGTGGTGAGGAATTCTGTAACATTCTGGAAAAAAATGATGTCTCTGACAGACTTGCTCTAGCAGCTACGATCTCTACAGGAGTTGGTTTCGCAATAGCTCCAGTGTCATTAGGTGCTAGTGCACTAATAGGAGGATCGGTAGGTGGTGTTTTAGGAGCGCTTGCCCTTGGTGTGAAAGTGTTAGACCTTGCTTGCGTCGCCCTGTATGGTGAAGACAAAGATCTAGCAGAAGCAGTCTATGGTCAGATTCCTTTCAACAAACTACTTAAACCACTTAACGCTCTTCGTCCTCTGCAAGCAGGTGCATTAAAGGTAACACGACAAGCAGTTCGGTCTGCAATCAATAGCACGGTGGGTCGTCGGATAACCCAAAAAATAGGAGAAGGATATGTCAACGAGCTATTCGGCAAAGTAGAGGATTTCGCAAAAGATACTGCTTATAACTTTACCTCTGGGCTTTACAACAATGTTGCTAATATAACTGGAGCTAAGAGTGGCGAAATAATGAAGACGTTCAGAAAGAATCTGGGGCTAGACTTCTGCGATGAACCTTCGACTACTCCTGTAACGCCTCCACCAACACCATCCACTCCCTTCTTAAAAATAGAGGTAAAACCTTCTGCTATCCCTTATCAGGGGACTGCTAACCTGAATGTCAAATACTCGAATCCAGACAACAATAGCAGAAATATAGATATCACGGGTGCTGCTCAAAAAGGTCTTGGACTTAACAGTTTTCTAATTCCAGAAGATAAAAAAGGTCAAGGCGAGTTTAATTTCATTTTAACCAATATCGGCACAGAGCTAGGAGGGCCGGGTAGTGCAAGCCGGGAGGATTTATTAGAAGTTTCGATTGGGAATGGAGCGGGAGGAGAACTATTTGATACTGTTAATTATCGTCCACAATCATTCGATCTTCTAGGAGCTTCAGGTCCAAATGTTGACTTTTTACCTAATGTCTATACGGTTAGTTCTGTAGAGGGTTTGACACGGCGGCGATAATGGATATAGTCGGGCGGGCACGGGGGCACCGCCCCTACAGTCATCATTTGGAATTTCAGTGTGATGTGGAGTTGGTTTAAGGGCGATCGGATTTTTGGTTGATGGGCGATCAGATTTTTGGTTGATGGGCGATCGGGTTTTTTGTGGATGGGCGATCGAATTTGATTTGTTAGTCCCTTAGTTTTTCCGCGCAGTCCGGGCTAGTTGGTTCGTTGCCGAGTCCGCCAGGGGTTGAAACCCCTGTCTCATAGCGAAAGTCCTCTGAAAGAGGACTGAAGAGTTAGTTGATGTGTATCGGTTTCATGCGAATTTTCAGTCGGTTTCAACCGACTTTAGCTATGAGACGGGGGTTTCAACCCCCGGCGGGCTGTGTCACAAAGCAGACAAATTTTCACTCGGTTTCAGGGCGATCGAATTTGAGAGAAATGTGCGATCGGATTTTTGGTTTATGGGCGATCGACTTTTTGGGAAACGGGCGATCGAGTTTTTGGTTGATGGGCGATCGAATTTGAGAGAAATGTGCGATCGGGCAATAAGTTGTTCACCAATAAGTGATTAATGGAAACCCGATTAGTGCGATCGTTACTTGTTTCTCAGATTGTATCAGGTTCAAAAAGATTGTGAGTAAAATAAACGGGGTTTGCGTCAGTTGTTTTTGTAATTGAGCCTGGTAAAATGTTGGTAAAATATTTTTTGGGATAGGCAATCGTGTAATAATTCTGCTGCCTATCTTTTTTAACCACAACACAAATCAATCCTTATCCAGTCTGGATTTGGGGCGGGTTGTCACCCCCCAGCACACTAACAATCCTATTTTTTAATAGTCGCTTGCAAATAAAGCAGCGGGTCTTCAGCAACCCAACCCAAACCCGAATTGTACCGAACTTCAAAATGCAAATGAGATGGCGGAATGTCCCGTTTTCCCGTCGTCCCGACAGTTCCCAAAACTTCTCCAGACTCCACTTTTTGACCGACTTTGACCGCAATATCTTTCAAATGAGCGTAGCGCGTTTGCTTCCCCGCTTCATGGTTCACCACCACTAAATTCCCGTAATCCCCCTGCGGCCCGGCAAAGGCGACAGTCCCCTCGCCTGCAGCCAAAACCTGCGTACCCTCCGACGCCAAAAAATCTACGCCGCTGTGGAAAAAAAATTCGCGCCGCGCCGGATGCAATTGCCGCCCGTAACGCAAAGCTGCTACTGCTGGGGCAGGCAGCGGAAATCCTTGCACCGATGGCGTTGCATCGGGATTGATAGAAGGCCCGATCGACCTATTCACCGCAGGCACAAACACCGTTTTCCCCAACGGCCTGCACCCGTTCGCCTCAAATAGCAAATCTGCGGGCACTTTGTAAGCTTCTGCCAGTTTTTGCCAATTCGAGCCTGCAGGCACTTCTACCTCGATGCCACTGTACGGAGGAATGATGATCGCACTTCCAGCAGATACTCCACCGCCCCGCAACGTCGGATTTATCCCGATCAGCGCCGCAGGAATCACATTGTACTGCCGCGCGATGCTTTCTATTGTCTCGCCCTGGGCCACAGTGTGGCGACGCAACCGAGACATAGCCGGACTCGGGCAATCGCGGGCGGGGTCGGGGTTTTCTACAGGTGTACCTAAAGGAAGATTTGCAGGTGGGATTTCGGTATTTGCCGCCGTTTTCTCAACGGGTGCGATCGACCAAATTAGTGCAAAAATCAGCGGAAATAAGCGTTTAAAAGTCATTATGTACATAAAAAAGTATTCCTTTCGGACAGTTGACAATTTTAAAATCCTGTAAAATTGCATATTTGAAAGCTCTAGCCACCCCCCAGAGTGTAAATCCCAGGCTAAGCCAAGTTAGGATGAGAATTATTAGTTTGATTCGCTCTAGGCAAATCCGGCAAAATTGCCTGTAATGCCGATGGGCGCCGGCCTGTTAACAGCTATGTTCTTGAGGAAGCGGTACGCCCCGCCCCGCTTCCTTCCCGTCGCCAAGACAAAAATGCTTGATTCGGAACCTGTCTGCGGGGATGAGGTATTTAGCGGGAGTTATTAAATGAGTTTATCTTTTAAGCAAGCGACCCTTTATGTGACTCTGCTGTCAATCGGCGGAGGTATGGGATGGTTGGGAAATCGCTATCTGCAAGGCTCAAACAATCTGGAAACCGGATTGGTTTTGCCAGTAGTACGCCAGCAAATCCCCCCCTATTCGTCTCCTCCAGTTCTGGAAAATCGGGCAGTCGATCGCAGCAATCCCAATTTTATTGCTGAAGCAGCCGAAAAAGTCGGCCCGGCTGTAGTGCGGATTGACGCATCAAGCAAGGTGGCGAATCAAGTGCCGGAAGCATTCAAAAATCCTTTGTTTCGTCGGTTTTTTGGGGAGAATTTGCCACAGCCGGAAGAACGAGTCAAGAGAGGTACCGGTTCCGGGTTTATTCTCACTTCTGACGGCCGCATCGTTACTAATGCTCACGTTGTCTCCGGGACTGATACTGTTAAGGTGACGCTCAAAGACGGCCGCGAGTTTGAGGGTAAGGTGCAGGGAGTCGATCCGCTGACGGATGTGGCTGTGGTTAAGATTAATGCTAAGGAACTGCCGCAGGTGGCTTTGGGTCGATCGGACAATATTGTACCGGGACAGTGGGCGATCGCGATCGGCAATCCTTTAGGTCTCGACAATACCGTGACTGTGGGCATTATCAGCGCTACGGGTCGATCGAGTTCCCAAGTCGGCATCCCCGACAAGCGAGTCCGCTTCATCCAAACCGATGCTGCCATCAACCCCGGCAATTCTGGTGGCCCGCTGCTGAATGACCAAGGCGAAGTAATTGGCATCAATACCGCTATCCGCGCGGACGCTCAAGGCTTGGGATTTGCAATTCCGATCGAAACCGCCAAACGAGTTTCCGATCAGCTATTCGCCAAAGGTAAAGCCGAACATCCCTATCTCGGCATTCAAATGGTCAGCTTGACTGCCGCCACCAAGGCAGAACTCAACAAACAGCTCGATAATAATAAAATTACCCTCGATCAAGGCGTAGCCGTGGCGCGAGTCGTGGAAAATTCCCCCGCTCAAAAAGCAGACTTGCGTCCCGGAGATGTCATTCAAAAAGTTGACGGAATTGCGGTTAACACTCCCGGTGACGTGCAAGAACGGGTGGAAAACACGGTTGTGGGCAAAGAACTCGAACTGGAAATTAACCGTTTGGGTCAAGTTCAGAATATTAAAGTACGTCCGGGTGCTTTTCCCCTATCGGGTAGCTCCGCCGGTGGGTAATACCATTTTCGATTTTCGATTTTCGATTTTCGATTTTCGATTAAATAATTAAGAATGACTTACTGCATAAGGATTTGGAGCTTATCAGCAGTTGCATTCTTTTTTTAAATTGGTATTAGTTGCAAGGGTGGAGGATGGAAGATGAATCTGATGCTTTATAGTCCTAGAAGCAGTAACCGGGTTTTTTTACCAAAATCCTCGGTGTAGCGCGAGGGATAGCCGGTTAACAGCCCGGTTTCTTAATTCCCTGTGCCTCCATGATTCAGGATTATGGATTTTTCTGAACAACTTTCATCTTTCTTGCTTCCCCAACCCGTTGATTTTTTTACTTGTCTTTGGGTGAGTTTGGTTTAATCGAGCTGGTGCTTGCTAAATTTTCTTCTAGGTGCATCCTTTGCTCCATTTGCCTCAAAAAATAGCCTGTCATCATCGCTGAAGCTAGCAAACCTGCTAAGTTTTCGCGATCCGTGGTAATTTCGACGTTAAAATTTTCGGAAGGCAAAACGCCGACAAGTCCTTGAACGTTATGAGAGATTATTTCTCTGATGTCGGGGCTCACAGACTTGGCGACGCGGGCTAGAACCTCCGGGGATTGGTGTTGGAGGTACTTCAGCAGTGGATTGACTGCGGTTTGTTGGGCATTGGATGTGTCAAAGTCAGGGTGAAAAACCATTTGGCGATTCTTAATTTCTGGCTGGTTACATTCTACTTCAAACTACTCGTCATTGCTTGGGTACAAATTTGCCTGAAAGTCAAGTTGCAATTGTTTTGGCAGTTGGTCTACTTGAAAGTACCGATGAAATTTCTCGGTAACTTGTAACCAATATGACCGCCCCTCACTCGGTCGCCGTTTGCGGACGAAACCCATCTCTACAAGTTCCTGCACTTGTTGGTAAGCGCCTGAACCTCGCAAGTTAACTAAGTCTGGCTGAGCGATGCCGCCTTTGAGGGCGATCGCAGCCAGCGTTCGCAAAGCTCCCACACCTAATTCTGGAGGTATTAAAGTTTGCATTAAACTGGCAAACTCTTCTCTGAGTTGCAGGCTGTATCCTGTGGGGGTTTCGACGACTTCTAATGCACTGTCGCGGTGGGACGAGTCAGACATGAGTTCGATGATGGCGTCTTCGGCTTCGGCTCGATCGCACTTGGCAATCTCGGCAATTTCTGCGATCGACACTGGCTGACCTTTTAGGTAAAGTATGGCTTCTATTGTTGTGGCTAAGCGAGTCATTTGGGAATTAGTAACGAGGAATTGGGAGGTTGAAAGAAGAAGGAATAAGCAAAAAAGAAGAAGGAATCAGGAAAACAACAGTTATCCGTATTTCCGTAACTTCCGTGTCGTGAAGAATGAGAGTTAGGAATAAACATTCCCCTTACACAAATTATTAATAGTGTAGGTTAGGTTGAGAAACAAAACCTACACTATTAATTTTCTTTTTTTATATCAATCCGAGACGCAGGAATATATAACGTTTCTAGCTCTCCTGAGCTTATGGTAAAATATATCAACCAATACAGATGACGGGGCTAGAACCGATTTTTGGTAAAAAAATATGGGGTCAGTCTTGTTAAGAAGCCCCATCAGTTAAAAATGTTACCTCAATCATACCAAATTTGTTTCCAACAGCAGCTCAAAAACACCGAATACTTGACTGTGACTATTTTAGTTTTTCTGCTCCCAACCCATAAACAAGTGAGTATTGAGTTATTGGCGAAATTGATGCGATACCCAATCATGTTTGAGAGCGGACGACGTTCTATTCAACGATTTCTCAAGCTACCTCTGCTCAAGATTGAAAAGCTTTGGTTTCCTGTGCTTAAATATATCTGGAGAAGTCAATTTAAAAAGAAACAAGAGTTGAAGGTCGCCATTGATAGAACGCCGTGGCGAGATAAAAATCTGTTGATGATTAGCCTGATTGGGAACAAGAGAGCTTGACCGTTGTACTAGCAGATATTGCCTTCGCTGTGGCTGTAGCAACATCCGAGAACAACAAAGCTTAATCTGCAGCATTCTTGGTCTGCTAAAAAAATATAAAATGGTCCTTTTAGGAAACGCCTGAATTTGCGATCGTTAAGCTGGCAAGTGGGCTGTGTGAAAAGAACATAAGGTGTGTTTTGAGAGTAAAACAGGGACGCTATATTCAAGAAGAAGGAGAAGAATTTAAGCGGTTGAGTGAGGGTGGTTTAGTCGCAGGTACGAGCTTTTATGTGACAGGAGTTAAAATCAGCAGCAAGGATTGGGCTGTTTTGATGTCGCTGGTTATGGGCAACGAAAATATCGAAATAGTGGCGAAGATGAAGACTGGTATTGACTCACCAATATCGCCAAATTGAAACAAGCTGTAACAGCGTTTAAATGTCGCAGTGGTATCGAAGCAATGTTTAAGGACTGTAAAACAGGAGGCTATAATCTTGAAAAAAGTTACCCTTGTGACGACCGCCTCAAAACTTTCTCAAAACTTTAATATTATAAAACTTTAATATTTTTAATAGCTTTAGCTTAGAGTTGCTGATAGTTGTGCGATTTTACAAGGACACAAGCTCAAGCTTATGGGAATTCCGAAATAGATCGGTAGCCTTACGGTCGTCGAGGCGATCGCAACGCCGTCATAGTAGCTTTTGAATGATTATACGGTAAATCGTGGGCGCAGCGAAGCGGAGGGAGTAGGGAGGGAGCTTTGCCATGCACCTATTGCGGAATTGATGAAAATTAGACGCAATCAGCTCCTATTCCCTCAGATTAGCAACCCGGAGTTTTAACAACGGAAAAAGGAATAGTATCCCAGTGATCCCACTGCGTCTTTGTAGAGACGGAAAAAAAATAAGGGTAAAAAACCCTGAAGACTGCAGAGAATTAAGTCATCATCATCACCATGTAGAAAGAGAGGTCAAGCCCTCGGTCTATTA